>JBFKOL010000128.1:0-10685 GCA_041628815.1 Saprospiraceae bacterium
GATAGAGAAAGTATGCAAACGACTCACTTTTCCATCATCGACGAAGGGGGAAACGCCGTTGCTGTGACGACCACCATTAATACGGGTTATGGAAATAAGGTAGTCGTCGGTGGCGCTGGTTTTCTACTCAACAACGAAATGGACGATTTCAGTGCCAAACCAGGCGTCCCGAATTTTTTTGGATTGATCGGAAATGAGGCCAACAGCATTGTTCCTGGCAAGCGGATGCTGAGTTCTATGACACCGACCATAGTTGCTAAAGATGGTAATCTCAAATTGGTCGTAGGAACGCCGGGCGGGTCCACAATCATCACTTCGGTATTCCAGATCATTGTTAATGTTATCGATTTCGGGATGGGTGCTGCGGAGGCAGTCAGCGTCCCGAGATTTCATCACCAGTGGTTGCCCGATCAGGTTTTCTTAGAACCCGAATGCCTTGATTCTATAACGCGGCAGGAATTAAAAGTCATGGGTCATCATTTGATTGACAGGGCGGAATTGACCGGCGGGAGTGGTCATATCGGGCGTGTAGAAGCCATTTTGGCGACAACAGGCGGTCGTCTGGAAATTGCGGCAGATCCTCGCGGCGATGATTCTGCAATGGGATATTAAAAATGTAATATGGCAAGAAATGTAATCGCATTTATTACGGGTTTGGTAGTAGGTTTTATCGTTGTAGCCGGTATTGAGATGATCAATTATGGATTATTCCCGTTGCCTGCAGGTTTGGATCCTTCCGACCGTGAAGGTATGCTCGAGCACGTAAAAACCCTGCCGGCCATGGCCTATGTAATTGTCTTGTTTGCACATATTTCAGGCGCTTTCTTTTCGTCTTTTGTGGCTACGTGGATCGCTGATAGTTCACATAAAAAAATTGCTTTAGGACTGGGTATTTTCATGATGGCAATGGGTCTTGTCAACATTGTAAGCATACCTCATCCAATGTGGTTCAATATATTGGATCTCGTTATCTATGTTCCTTTTGCGTTGGTCGGCTATTCCATGGCGCGAAAATTCAGGACTGGCTAAAAAAGATACGTCCGATCATTTCCTTTAGTAAATCTTCCTGCGTGGTTCGACGGTTGTCTACTCCCTTTACTCGGGCGTCTGTTTCCTTGAGCAATTCGAATATGTCCTCGAGTTTTTCCAACGAATAATTGGCTGATGCTTGTTTATATTCCTTGACAAAAAAGGCATTCACTCTTAGTGTTGAGGCAAGTTGGGGTTCTTTTAGGTGAGGAGATTGTTTAGTGATGTAGACTTTTTGAAAGTATTGAAAAAAGGAAGGCGTTATCATTTGCATGGGATTGCGTTGTAAGTTGCCCGAAAGATTATCGGCAATAAAGTAAGCACGTGCTATTTCTTTCCTGCCTACAGCATTCAACAATTCGAAAACATTGAATTCCTTGCTGATACCGATGTACTTTTCTACTTCCGCTGTTCCGATAGTGGCATCCGCTGGCAAGTTGAGCTCAAGTTTGGTCAATTCATTGGTCAGCTTTTTCAGATCGTTACCTAGGTATTCACACAGTAAATGGTTTGCCTGTGCTGTTATCCTCCTTCCCTGCGAATTGATGTAGGTGTCAAGCCAGGCTCCCAATTTATACTCCTTAATTTTTTCGGATACCATAGCGCCGCAATATTGTGATGCCAAGGCTGTCTTCATCCATTTAGATCTGCCATCAATTTTTTTTCCTGGATGAGCTATGGTAAGGACCGTGTGGGGAGAGGGGTTTTCCAGGTAAGGCAGTAACTGGTCGATATCTCTCATTTGATGTGCCTCTTTGAGAATTACTAGCTTCCTGTCTCCCATCATTGGAAACATGCGGGCTGAATCTATGACCTGCCGCGCCAAGACATCACGTCCGTAGATTACGGAAAGGTTGAAATCCCGCTGACCCTCGTCGATAAGATTTTCTTCCATCCATTTGGTGACTCTTTCTATGAAGAATGGTTCTTCACCATGCAGGATGTATACAGGGAGCAGGATTCCATTTCGGATGTCTTTGAATATGTTTTCGGGGTTGTGGTATTCCATGATTTGGAATTGGTTTAAGTGGTCTAATATGTTTAATATGTTACCCAGCAACCGATAACCAGCATTTCATACCACAATGATGCCCGAAGCATCAGCACGGCACGCCTGCTCGAACTTAATGGTTGCAAAAAGTACCTAATTTCGTAGATAACGACGAGAATATTTGGCCTTGCGTTTAAGAAGTTGACAAATTTCAAAAACCAAAAAGTTTCTTCTTCAACGGTAAGACTACAGAAAATGAGGATTGGCCCTCTTCAGAGGGTTTAATTCGTTTAGGACAAGATGTTTTTCACATTTATGGAATATATATTCTTTGGTCGAATAAGGGCAATCTCACGCCTTACTTGTTAAGATTCCGGTAAGAAATCAGCTAATCTTGTCTTAAAATATCCATTTGATGTTTACATATGGGTAGTCTTTAACGTCTTTGAAGAACACGCAATGTTGCTAACCATTAAATATCTGTGCTATGAAAAAATTTTCAACCGCCATCTTTCTGCTTTTTGCCTTTTATTGTACTTCTTACGCTCAATCAGAAGAAACCTTGTTCAACAAGAATGGAGGTATCCGGCTCACGGGCCTTTGGGGAGCTTTCCACCATTCTCTCGCCGATTTTGAAAATGATTTCAACCTTAATTCGGGTGGTTATTTCGCTTTTGAAATCAATAAAAACCTGTTGATTGGCTGGGCTGGTTATGATTCGGATTTAACGTCGGAGGGAAGAAATATAGAAATCAGTGGAAATGATTTGCTTCTGGGTTATCAGTTCAACAGTCACAAAGTCATCCATCCGGTCTTTTACTTACAGGGTGGCAGCAGTAAATTACAGATTGAAGATACAGGAAGTGACCGTGTATTCGTCGTGCAGCCCACCATTGGAGCCGAAATGAATATTGCAAGATTTTTCAGATTGGGTATAGATGGGGGTTACAGGTTTTTTAACAACATCGACTTGGACGGTTATTCCGATAAAGACTTTTCAGGTCCTATTTTAGGTCTCAGGTTGAAGTTTGGCTGGTCCTGGGGGAGGTAGTGATTGCACCCCAAAGAATTGTACGCTGATCATACGATGACCTGGTTTATGTAAAAGATAGTCTTTCGGGCGTTCTGTGCTAATTTTGGTGCAGAACGCTTTATTATTAACCAACCCCGCACAGTGATTCACTCCGCTCAACTTTTCGAAACACTGACTGGCAGTCTTGGTGAGGAGGTTGTCGAAGTACAACAACTTTCATCTGGAATGGGCTCCATCCTGTACCGGATAACTTGCCGCAGATCACAGTATTTTGCCAAGGTATCAAATGTTGATTCTGCATTCATCGTGGATGCCGAATATCGAGGATTAAAATTGTTGGGAAGCACGGGGTCTGTACATATACCTGCATCATTAAAACTGACAACCCAAGGGTCCATCAAGATCTTGACCATGGAATTCATCCAAAAAGTAAATCCGAGCCATGAGGGATGGCAAAATCTGGGTGAATCACTCGCCAATCTCCACAGGTATGGATCGGACCATTTCGGCGACGTGGAGGACAATTACTTAGGCGAGCTACCGCAGAGCAATACCTCTAACCGGGACTGGGCGGCATTTTACAGGGACCAACGCATTCATGCCCAGGTTATGATGGCGAAGAGAAACGGATATTTGGGTATGGATGAAGTCGCATTGGCTGAAATGATGTATCGGCGGTTTGACGGTTTGTTTAAGCACATAACCCCGTCGCTGATCCACGGAGATTTGTGGAATGGCAATGTCGTTTTCCGCGAAGCATCTGAGCCAGTGTTGATCGATCCTTCAGCTTACTTTGGAGACCGAGAACTGGATTTAGCCATGAGCCGCCTTTTCGGTGGATTCCCAAATACCTTCTACAAAACCTATGAAGCAAATTTTCCTCTGTATCCTGGATGGGAAGAACGCCTACCTTTGTATCAACTTTACTACCTTTTGGTACATCTGAATCTTTTCGGAAGAGCTTATTACTCACCGGTGATGAGAATCATATCAAGATACGTATAGGACAAGAAGAGTGGAGGCTCAAAGCAGATGCATACTACAATACTTATCGCAAGACCATGGTGACTCCCACACCATGCGCTGTTGGGCCAAGTGTAAACTTGGGTGATCGATGAAGTCTTGGGACGAGCAATCCCATTCCCATTCCCAAAGCGTAGCCACCGATGATGTCAGAGGGAAAATGTTTTCCAGCTCTGAATCTACAGTAACCGGTAATGGCGGGTATGACTGCCGCTGCTCCCCAAATCCATGGACGGGCTTTGGAATGCGGATGGAGATCCGAAAGAACACGAGCCGATAAAAAGGTCATGGCGGCTGTTATACTCGTATGACCCGATACAAAGGATAACCTTGACCCTCCACTGAGTTTATCCGTGAGAGGAATCTCGGGATTATAATTGTAGGGCCGGTATCGTTTCGTGGAGCCTTTAATCATGTTGGTGATACCATCTGTAATCAATACTGCCTCGAGCAACATGACGGCCATAGCGGCCCCTTCTTTCCTGACGGATCTATCGAGATAGGAAATCATCGGCAGCGCAAAGGAACCATATAACAGATAGTCGCTAAACTGGGCGATACCTGGGGAATATTGCATGGCAGCTCCCCTGTCGAATGCCCAAATATCTTCGACCCTGAGGAGGTTAAGGTCTTCGATTTCCGGGCCGTCCGAATTGTGCCTTATGACCTGGCCTCCCAGGTAAAGACCAACGGTTCCCAGTACATACGGGTATATGTCTTCGGCAGATACATTATACATCGATATTGCCGGCTGTTGGCCTCCGGGTTGGCTGCTTACCAGCAAGGGCAGGGTCATGCAGACAAACAAAATGAACCATTTGACACTCTTAGTCATCGGTTTGTCGCGATTCGTAAACATATATTTTTGCTACGAGCCCCTTCCCTTCGTTACCAATGTACAAATTGTTCAGGTCGTCGAAGCAAATGGCCTCGGGTTGTCGGTGAAAATCTTCATCAAGTGGGTGTACCCATAACAATTCACCATCTTTGTCTACGACGACAAGCAATTTGCCAATCGACGAAAGTATATAATAGTTGCCCGAGACAGGATGACATGCAATTCCGGAAGGTGCAAAGCTTTTAGCTCTTTTAAGCAGTCTCTCTTTACCCTTTTTTGAGTAATCCGAGAAAGAGGGATGCAATCGCATGCCATTCATCAGTGAATCATCACTTAGAGTAAATAAAGGCTCTTCCTGCATCGTTTGCGAATTCAATTGGTAGAGATAGAATCCTTTGATGGTTTTATCTTTTTCTAGTTTATCAATGGAGAATCTACCCTTACAGGCGATTACCAGCCCATGAAGTTCTTCCGAAAACGCAATGCCTTCTGCATCGTTGCCAGATTTCAATTGTGTTTTAATTCGGTCTTTTTTCAATCCCAGAACGTTGTCATACAGATAGATATTGCCATTGGATTTCAGGGTGAAGATCGTGCCTTGATTCCAGGTAACTCCTTCATAATCTCCATCTTTGCCGAATCCTATTTTTCTGAGGATCTTACCGTCAGACGGTTCGATACAGAAAAGCATTCCCATTTCATCGTTAACTGCTATCAGTGAATGGTTGAAGGCATCAAATGCCAGGCCGGAAATTTCGGTCAATGATCCTGACAGAGAGAGTACCTTCTGATGATCATCCAGGTCATAAGGCAAGGAAAATGCGGTAGGTTGTGCCTGCAAAAAAAGCGTTGGTATGGCGAGCGCCAGCAATCCGTACAAAAATTTTGCGGGCCACGGAATACCCGTAGGCAGGGATGTTTTATGTTCCATGGTAAAAAGAGAACGAAGATCCATTAACGTGCGTCCTAATCTGTGGGATGGTGATTAAATATATCAAAATTTAACATACATTGCGTATCTTTCTACGTTTAAAGAAAGCCCAGCCTTTGAGTAAGTCTAAGAGTCATAAACTCACTCCTCTTATGCGTCAGTATTTTGAAATGAAAGCTACGCATAAAGATGCGATACTGTTATTCAGGGTAGGTGACTTTTACGAAACATTCGGCGAAGATGCCATTGTGGCATCCAATGTATTGGGAATTGTTCTCACCTCGCGCAACAACGGAGGGTCTAATATTGAATTGGCTGGATTTCCCCATCATTCCCTGGATTTGTACCTGCCCAGATTGGTTAAGGCAGGTTATCGCGTTGCCATCTGTGAGCAGCTTGAAAAGCCCAGTAGGGAAAAGAAGATCGTCAAGCGGGGGGTAACCGATGTGGTTACGCCAGGCTTAGGGACCTCTGACACCCTATTGGATCATAAAGAAAACAATTTCATCGCATCACTTTTTTTTGGAGAAGGAGCAGCGGCATGTGCCTTTCTCGATCTGTCGACAGGTGAGTTTTGTCTTTTCGAAGGAGCTCCTCATCAGGTCCAGAAACTGCTCAGCACCTACAATCCGAAGGAGCTTCTTTATTCCAAAAGCCAGGAGGAAGCACAGCGGCGGATGACCAGGGAAGCTTATTATACGTATGGTCTTGACGACTGGGTATTTCAATATGATTATGCAAGAGACCAGTTAACCGACCTTTTCAAGGTATCCGGACTGAAGGGGTATGGCATCGATTCCTGCAGGCTCGGTGTAGTGACAGCAGGTGTGATCATCCATTACCTGGCATCGACTGAAAACCGGCGACTGGATCACATCACGCAAGTTCGGCGGATACAGCTTGAGTCCTATGTGTGGCTGGATCAATTTACCATCCGCAATCTGGAATTATTGCACTCCAACCATCCATCAGGGATTCCTCTTGTGGAGGTATTGGACCGGACCATAACTGCCATGGGAGGACGGTTGCTCAGAAAATGGGTGGTTTTACCCCTGACCGATCCCGAAGAGATTGCTATTCGTCATGATGCTGTTGAATGCCTTTACAGCCAAGAGTCTAAATCTATAGAACTGGAGGAGGCATTGAAGGGCATCAGCGATTTAGAGCGCATCATTGCTAGGGTAGCGCTGGCAAAGGTCAGCCCTCGAGAGCTCTTACAGCTTGCAGATTCATTGAGGGCCATTCCCGTAATCCAGGAGTTGTTTTCCGAAGAGGACATGTCACCGTTGCATCGTCTTTCCGGAGGATTGGAGCCATTGATTGAATTGGTGACTTACATCAATGAGAGCATTGATGAGGAAGCACCGGTGAATCTATTGAAGGGAGGTGTGATAGCCAATGGTTATGACGAGGATTTGGACCAATTGCGATCATTGATCCGCGATAGCAAGGAGCATCTGCAAAAAGTGCTCGATGCGGCCATCGAGGAAACAGGTATATCCAATCTAAAGATTGGCTTCAACAATGTCTTTGGTTATTATTTTGAAGTCACCAACCGGTATAAAGACCATGAGCTCATACCTGCTTCGTGGGTTAGAAAACAGACGCTGACCAACTCCGAGAGATACATATCAGAAGATCTCAAGAAGCTCGAGTCGGCCATTCTCGGGGCCGAAGAGAAAATACTTGCGCTTGAGGTCAAGCTTTTTGAACGCATTGTTGATCACGTTGGTAAGTATATACCTGTTGTACAGAAAAATGCTACCATCCTTTCCACGCTCGATTGCTTGAACGGTTTTGCCAAGCTGGCTATCAAGCAGGATTATTCGCGGCCGCACATGATTCAAGAAGGAGCTATCCACATTGAAGAAGGCAGGCATCCTGTCATTGAAGCTCACCTCCCACTGGGCGAATCCTACATTCCCAATGATGTAACAGTGGACAGCGACCAGGACCAGATTCTTTTAATTACGGGACCCAATATGTCTGGCAAATCGGCCATCCTCCGTCAGACGGCATTGATCTGTCTGATGGCTCAGATGGGTTCTTTTGTTCCGGCTAAATACGCGAGGATAGGCATTGTGGACCGGGTATTCACACGTGTTGGCGCTTCCGATAACATCTCAACAGGTGAGTCTACCTTCATGGTGGAAATGATAGAGACAGCTTCCATCCTCAACAACCTTTCGCCGAGAAGCCTGATACTCCTGGACGAGATTGGGCGCGGGACAAGCACCTACGATGGTATATCCATTGCATGGTCGATCGTAGAGCACTTGCACGAGCACGATTACCGGCCAAAAACCCTTTTTGCTACACATTATCATGAATTGAGCCAGCTTGAAGAAAAATACGACCGCATTGCCAATTTCAATGTAGCGACCAAAGAGCACGGTGATCATATTATATTTCTGAGGAAATTACTCCCTGGAAGCACCAACCAAAGTTTTGGAATTCAGGTAGCGCAAATGGCTGGCGTGCCAGGCTCGATCATCCGCCGTTCACGGACCATTCTGCGATCGCTGCAACAAAAGTCGGTTGAAAGGGATAAAACCCGCGAAAAATTATCCGGTATTGGTCTGAACAATGGCGAACGGCAGCTGTCATTTTTCACCCGGGATCCAGTCAGCAAGGCTATAGAAGAAGAGCTCGAACACCTGGATATCAATTCTATGACACCCATAGAGTGTATGATGAAGTTGCAGGAACTGGCTCTGTTGGTGAGAGAAAAGGCCCATTAGAATTTACCCATCCCCGGACCACCCATTTTTTGCATGTTGGCCATGAAGTTTTGCATGTTCTTTCCCTTGCTCATCATGTGCATCATTTTACGCATCTGGTTGAATTGTTTCATGAACATGTTGATTTCGTGCAGATTATGTCCGCAACCCCTGGCAATTCGTTTTTTGCGGCTCATGTTCATCAGTTCGGGATTCAGTCGTTCCTCCGGGGTCATTGACAATATGATGGCTTCCACCTTGTTGAAGGCATTGTTGTCGATGTCGAGATTTTTGGTCAGCTTATTCATGCCGGGAATCATACCCATGAGGCTTTTCAGATCACCCATCTTCCGTATCTGATTGATTTGCTTGTGGAAGTCGTTGAAATCAAACTTATTTTTCTTGATTTTTTTCTCGAGCTTTTTGGCTTCTTCTTCGTCAAACTGGTCTTGTGCTCTTTCGACAAAAGAAATGATATCCCCCATCCCTAAAATGCGCTGGGCCATCCTGTCGGGATAAAAGACGTCGAGTTTGTCCATTTGTTCACCCGTACTGATGAACTTGATTGGCTTTCCAACGGTATATTTTACAGACAGAGCTGCTCCTCCACGCGTATCGCCATCGAGTTTAGTAAGGACTACCCCGTCGTAATTGATGCGGTCGTTGAAGGCTTTGGCCGTATTGACAGCATCCTGTCCTGTCATTGAGTCTACGACAAACAAGACTTCGTTTGGCTCAATACCATCCTTGATGTTGGAAATTTCGTCCATCATATGTTGGTCGATGGCAAGTCGACCCGCGGTATCCACGATGACCACATCCAGCTTGTTTTCCACAGCGTGTACCACCCCGTTTTGAGCGATTTCAACAGGGTTTTTATTCCCTTCCTCCTTGTAGACTTCAACACCTACCTGTCCGGCAAGAACGCCAAGTTGGTCTACTGCAGCTGGCCTGTATACGTCACAGGCCACCAGTAGTGGTTTTTTATTCTTTTTCTCTTTGAGAAACTTAGCCAACTTCCCGGAAAAAGTAGTTTTACCTGAACCCTGTAACCCTGCAATCAGAATGACGGTCGGCTTACCGGTAAGGTTAAGACCGACTGCATCTCCACCCATCAGCGCGGTCATTTCATCCATTACGATCTTGACCATGAGTTCGCCTGGCCTGACAGAGCGCAAAACGTTGGCTTTGCCCAGTGCTTCATCCTTTACCTTATCGGTAAATTCCTTGGCTATCTTGTAGTTCACATCGGCTGCCACCAGGGCACGCCGTATTTCCTTCACCGATTGGGCAATATTGATCTCTGTGAGCTTTCCTTCTCCCTTTAGATTCTTGAAGGCCCCTTCGAGCCTGTCGCTAAGACTTTCAAACATGCATGTAAAATTTGCACAAATATAAAGGCTTTCCCGTTTGGTCGCGCGACCTTAGGCGCCTCGATTCACGGTGGGATCCGGTAGCGACAGGCCATACCCGCGCACATCCTGGGTCGAAAGAATGAGAACTTTGTGTATCGGGGAGGTTCGCTGCCTGGTATTGAGTATATGCCACCCAACAATTCTATTGATGATGACCATTAGATAATAGAACTTCCAAGGAATTTGTATAACTTTTTTAGTAATATAAAAAAAATTGTTATTGAGAGAGTTAACGGGGTATACTCTCGATTTTTTCTCAATATTTTCTATGATCTTAGCGGGTCGAAAAGTATATGATTGTATATTTATCGCTCGCATCCAAGACAAATGATCCAATGAGAAACTTTCTACCTGTTTTTTTGGCCATGTTTGTGCTTAGCAGTCCTGCATTTACCCAGAATTGGAGTCCTGGCATGATCGGGACAGGCATCAAGCCTGACCTGGAAATCGACGCCAACGGCGTAGTCCATATTGCCGTCATGAAGGAAAACCCTTCAAATGGATTTATAAAGTTATACTCCATATCCGAAAATAATGTCGATTCGTCGATTGTCACGACTGCGTATGTGTATGGTCCGATGGACCTGGAACTTGATAATCAGCAACGACCGAATATCGTATATCACGACCATTCCCTTGCGGATGGTGATGCGTCACTTGCTACCTGGAACGGATCCGGATGGACCATCCAACAGATTGCCAGCA
>JBFKOL010000129.1:0-10669 GCA_041628815.1 Saprospiraceae bacterium
AGGTGGTACATAGATTTCCATACGGTGACCCATGTTAAAAACCTGGTACATTTCTTTCCGGCTCGTACCAGACTCTCTTTCTATCAAAGCGAATAAAGGGGGCAACGCGAACAAATGGTCCTTCACGATACGCTTCCCCTTGACAAATTTCATAACCTTGGTCTGAGCGCCACCTGTACAATGAATCAATCCATGTACTTTGATCTTTTGTTCTTCCAGCAACACACGCAAAAATGGTGTGTACGTACGGGTTGGAGAAAGGATGAGCTTGCCAAGTGGAATCTCAAGGGTTTCATTGATACGCACCAAATCCGTCAACAAAAGACTTCCACTATATACCAGATCACCCGGCATAGACGGATCAAATGATTCAGGATAGCTATTCGTGTAAACCGAAGAGAGCAAGTCATGCCTGGCACTTGTGAGCCCATTGGACCCCATACCCCCGTTATACCCTTCTTCATAATTGGTTTTTCCAAAAGAGGCCAATCCAACGATAACATCACCTTCCCTGATATCGTTCCGGATCACACTGGATCTCGGCATTCTGCCAAATGCCGTGATGCCAACATCCACCGTGCGGACAATATCGCCCACATCCGCAGTTTCGCCTCCAGAGAGGTGCAGGCGAATACCCTGTTGCTTCATTTTCTCAGCAAATACCTGAGCTGCACGTATAATGCGCGAGATCACTTCTCCAGGAATCAGATTTTTATTTCTTCCTACAGTAGAAGATATCAATATGTCTTGAATACAACCTGTACATGCCATATCATCAATGTTCATAACAATGGCGTCTTGTACGATTCCGTCCCAGACCTCCATATCACCGGTCTCCTTCCAGTACAAATATGCCAGGCTTGTCTTGGTACCCGCGGTATCTGCGTGCATAATGTTACACATGGCTGGATCACCCGCCGCAAAATCGGGTAACACCTTGCAAAAGGCATTGGGAAAAAGTCCTTTGTCCATGGTGCGGATGGCCTTGTGAACGTCTTCTTTTGAAGCCGAAACACCACGCTTTTCATATCTCGATTCTAAAGTCATTTTGTCTGGTTAGAATTGTATCCGTGGATCGAGGATTCTATAGCCAAGATCTACAAGTATGTTAATGATTATGAACAATGAGCAACTCAAAAGAAGGGCTCCTAAAATAACAGGTATGTCATAGTTGAGCAAAGCCGTAACCGTCAAAAAACCAAGTCCTTTGAAGTTGAAGATAAACTCGACAAAAAATGCACCTGCCAATAAGGAAGCAAACCATCCAGAAAGTGCCGTAAATAACGGATTTAGGGCATTTCTCAGTACGTGAACGCGCATCAGCCTGGATCGTCCTACACCTTTAGCCATAGCAGCCAGAACATATTTCTCGCCGAGTACCTGGAGAACAGAGCTCCTGGTCAGTTGAAGCACTATGGAGACCGGCCTCACGCCAAGGGCTAAGGCAGGAAGAATTAAATTTTTTACAACCAATCGTTCTTCACCAAGATTATTCAGCTCAAATAAGCTTCCCTGAATGTTGAGGCCAGTGTATGATCTTAACACAAAACCAAATACGATGGCCAGAACAATGGCCGTGACGTAGGAAGGAACGGAATATCCCAATGTAGAGACCAACACAAGAAAAGAGTCCAGCCATTTACCTTTGTTCAGAGCAGCCAGCACACCCAATGCCACACCTATCAACGATGCAAATGTAATGGCCGTGACTGCAAGGATAAAGGTGCTGGGCAGGGCGAACCACAACATTTCACCTACGGGCCTGCCCGTCTGGTAAGACTCCCTCAGATACGGGGCTTTAATGCCGAGATGAAATTCTTCACCAATAAACATCCGGTATCCCTTGTATGTATCTTTCCACATTCGACGGTCACCTGCTACAACCGGAGAAACATCGCAAAGGTAATTGGCCAACTGCCGGTAAAGAGGCAGGTCAAGGCCAAGTTCACTTCTTTTAGCAGCTACGGTCTGGTCATCCATTCTTTGGCCAAAAGTTAACCGAGCGGGGTCTACAGGGGTCATATATACGATCGAGGAAACAATCACGGTCACGAGGACGAGCACGACCAAGCCGTACATGATTCTCGTTGCGATAAATTGTACCATCCAAGACAATTAATATCCTCTTTCACCGCTCAAGATAAATTTTATGTTTTGTTTTGTGATCCAACCATAAGGAATTGTCTGAGCTACAAATCTCGAAATGTATTACAAAAAAGAAATTGACTACGAAGATGTTCCGCAACTCTCTGAGCGTGACAAGACTTATCAGCAAAATCCTGCCTCGCTCAATCAATTTTTCCGATACCTGCCAGTAATCGACTCTTTCGATGAGGTGATAAGAACCAGAAAAGCTTACAGCACCGACCGCCAATTGTTGACAGATGAAATTCGTCGTCAATATGAAAAAGCAGGTATGAGTGCTGCCGTTAAACACAATATCGATCTCCTCGAGAGGGGTGACACGTTTACCATAATAACCGCTCATCAGCCTGTGCTCCTCACTGGCCCTCTTTACTTCATTTTTAAAATTGCAGGCGTCCTAAGTTTAAGTGCCCAGCTGAACAATCGCTATGAAGACGTCAATGTAGTTCCTGTATTCATCCTTGGGGGAGAAGACCACGATTTTGACGAAATCGCCAGTGTACATCTATTTAACAAGACATTCACGTGGGAGAGCATTCAGAAAGGAGCTGTCGGAAGGATGTCGCTGGACGACTTGAAACCAACCTTAGAAGAGATTTTAGAGCGTTTTGGGACCAGCCCATTTGCCGTGCAACTCGAGGAGTTGATTCGAAAAGCCTACAGCGAAGCCCATAATTACGGTGATTTTACATTCCGACTTATAAATGAACTGTTTAAGGACCATGGATTGGTGGTGGTGAATATGGATAACAGGCCTCTCAAATCGGCATTCTTACCATTGGTAGTGAAAGATCTACAGGAATTGATATCTCATCGTACGGTCAATCACGACCAAAAAGAGTTGGAAAAGATTGGTTTCAAATCACAAGCCCTTGCTAGGGAAGTCAACCTATTTTATCATGGTGAAGACAGAATGCTCATCATGCGTACTGACTCAGGGCATTACCAGATCGGTGATGAAGAGATGAACCTCGACGCATTGCTGAAACTCTTGCGCGAAAATCCTGAGAATGTCAGTCCCAATGTTGTCCTGCGTCCCCTGTTCCAGGAATTCATCTTTCCCAATCTCGCTTACATTGGAGGTGGCGGCGAACTCGCATACTGGATGGAGAGAAAATCCATGTTTGAAGCATTCAATGTGCCTTTTCCCATGCTGATAAGGAGGGACTCTTTTATGCTGGTAGACAGACGCAGTATGAACAACCTTGAACTATTGGGCCTCCCCGTAACAGAGTTATTTGATCGTGAAGAGCAGATCATCAACCGTTATGCCCTCCAACAGGCAGCGACTGAAATCAATCTCGATGGATCCAAGAAGAAATTAAAAGATCTGTTTTCAGAAATTGCCGAATTATCCAAAGCTGTCGATCCCACCCTCTTCAAAAGCGTGATGGGAGAGTGCGCCAAAGCCGAAAAAATAATCGAATATCTGGAGAGTAAACTCCTCAAAGCTGAAAAGCGCAACCGCACAACCGAGCTGAGAAAAATTTCGAACTTAAAGGGTAAATTCTTTCCCGGCAACGATGGCCTTCAGGAGCGTTATGATAACTTCATTCCCTATTTCCTGAGATACGGCCCATCGTGGATAGAAACCATGATACAATTGGCGGATCCTCTGAACAAGTCCTTCAAAATCCTGATTGAAAATGGAAATCAATCAAAGTAAGCCAGCAATTCGTCGAGTTTGTTCTTTAACTCTCGCCTGTCTACTATGAAGTCGAGAAAGCCGTGATCGAGAAGAAACTCCGACCGCTGAAATCCATCCGGAAGGTCTTTTTTGATCGTTTCCTTTATAACCCGGGGACCAGCAAAACCGATTAGGGCATTCGGCTCGGCAAAATTAATATCTCCAAGCATGGCAAAAGAAGCCGTAACACCTCCAGTTGTAGGATCGGTAAGAAAAGAAAAGAATGGGATTTTAGCCCGGCTGAGTTGTGTAAGTTTTGCACTTGTCTTGGCGAGTTGCATGAGAGAAAAGGCAGACTCCATCATCCTGGCACCTCCTGATTTCGAAATAATCATGAGCGGAATCTTGTGTTCGATGCAATAGTCAATGGAGAGCGAAATTTTCTCTCCTACGACAGAACCCATGGAGCCTCCAATGAAAGAAAAGTCCATCGCAGCAACCACGATCGGACGTTTGTTGATTTTTCCCACAGCCACTGAAATGGCATCATAAAGAGAAGTTTTTTCTTCGGCCTTTTTCAGGCGTGAATCGTAGGACTTCAAATCCGTAAACTCGAGAAAGTTATACGAACGCAAGTTTTCAAATAACAATTTGAATCTCCGGCCAAAAAGAATGTTAAAATAGTCGTGTGATCCTATTCGAAAATGATTGTCACAACCCGGACAAATAAAAAACTCTTTTTCCAGCTCAAGGATTGTATAGGTACCCCCACAGGCGTTGCATTTCTGCCAAAAACCATCGGGCACCTCCTTTTTATCCTGGGTACTTGTCTGGATACCCTCACGCAATCTTTTAAACCAACCCATACGGATACTTTAGGTGATTAAAGTAGTCTCGTCATGTTCATGGAAATCAGCCTGGGTAAAAGTAAACAATATAATTTGATATACTAAAAAATTAAGAAAAAGCACCGCTATAATAAATCATAATTCATTGTACCTGAACCTTTTAACAGTATCAATGAAAAGCTTTACTTTATCGGCGTCTGTATCGGGGTAAACACCATGACCAAGATTCACGATATGCTTTCTGCCAAAGCTTTTCAACATTTCCTGGGTTTTCCTTATTATTTCGTCTTCCGAAGCGTAAAGCTGGCATGGATCCATATTGCCTTGTATCACCAAATCTCTTCCCAGGATTTCTCTTGCAAAGGCCGGCGGTGTTTTCCAGTCTAGCCCGAGCGCATCAAAAGGAATCGTTTCTAAATTTTGAAAGACGGACCAGGCACCCTTTGGAAACAGGATCACGGGCACGCCTTTGATCGCTTCGCAAATCCGCCGGATATAAGGTATCGAAAACTCTTTATACTGGTCGGGAGACAACTGGTCTGCCCACGAATCGAATAATTGAATTACATCAATGCCACAACGCATTTTTTCATGGAGATACGATATGATGGTAGTTGTAATTTTATCCATCAGTTCGTGTGCGTCTTCAGGGTGCTGGTACAGAAACCGCTTGGCCTTTGAAAAAGTCTTACTTCCTGAACCCTCTACCATATAGGCAAACAATGTCCATGGTGCACCGCTGAATCCGATGAGAGGGACGCGATGATCAATTCTCCTTTTGGTAAGTTCAATGGATTCGTAAACATAGTCCAGTCGTTTGCTTGCGAGAACGCCGCCAGAAAGCTGGTCAATATCTTCCCGGTTTGAAATTTTTGTTGAAAAAACCGGACCACGTGATTCTACAATATCATAATCCAAACCCATAGCTTCAGGGATGACGAGGATATCCGAAAAAAGTATGGCGGCATCCACACCAAGGATTTCAAGGGGCTCGACTGTCACTTCTGCGATAAGTCTCGGATTCTGAACGAGTTCTTTAAAGCCACCGACGCTTGCCCGTATCTTTCGATACCCAGGTAAAATCCTACCAGCCTGCCGCATGACCCATACGGGGGGACGTTCTATGTTTTTATCCTTGAATACGTCTAAAATAAGTTCATTTTTGTATCGCATAGTCACATTTTAGTGTGGCAAAAATACATTTTCGAGTCAGAAACTAATATTATGAATATTGCTCTCGTCGGGTATGGTAAAATGGGCAGGACCATCGAAAGACTAGCCATCCACCAAGGACATAACATCGTAGGTATAATAGATGTTGAAAACAGGTCAAACTTGATTGAAATCGTTTCTCAAGCTGATGTAGCCATAGAGTTCACCCATCCCGAATCAGCGTACCAAAATATCCGGGATTGCCTGTCAACCCGTACTCCGGTGGTTTGCGGAACGACCGGGTGGCTGGATCGCATGGAAAAAGTGAAGAAACTGGTCGAAGAAAATGATACATCATTCCTCTACGCATCAAACTTCAGTATCGGAGTCAATCTTTTCTTTGCCTTGAATGAGTTCTTGGTAAATCTTATGAAAGATCATGAAGCCTATCAGGCTTCAATCGACGAGACCCATCATATCCATAAAAAAGACGCACCAAGTGGAACGGCCATCACGCTTGCCGAGGGAATTGTGGAATGCCATCCAGCTTATAAGGCCTGGAGCTTATCAAGTCACTTGAATGCCGGTCATCCAGAAGTACCTATCGCGGCAACCCGAGAAGGAGAAGTTTACGGGCGGCATCGCGTAAGTTATCGTTCTTCCATCGACGTAATAAGCATTGAACACGACGCCTTTTCACGAGATGGTTTTGCACTTGGTGCGATCCAGGCTGCAGCCTTCATCATCGGGCAAAAGGGGGTTTTTACCATGAAAGATGTATTAAAAATTGGATAACCAATATTGTGGCATCCCGAAACCGAAAGATTTCGTTTCGGCATTTTGAATAACTTAGCCTTGCAATCAAACAATCTTGATCAAACAGGAGACCATACAAGAAATACTTTCTACTGCACGTATTGAAGATGTAGTACAAGACTATGTTTCCTTGAAAAGAAGAGGTGTTAACCTGATAGGTCTTTGTCCTTTTCACGCCGAAAAAACGCCTTCTTTTACCGTCTCTCCGTCAAAAAATTTTTACAAGTGTTTCGGATGTGGTCAAGGCGGAAATGCTGTCAATTTCCTGATGGAACATGAAAAATTCAGCTATCCCGAAGCACTCAGGTTTCTTGCCAAGAAATACAACATCGAAATCCAGGAGGAAAAGAGGGACGAAGCTTACCTCGAAGAAGAGAAGAAACGCGAATCCCTTTATTTAATCAACGGATTTGCCAATGAGTATTTCACTGGTCAGCTATTCGAGACAGAAGAAGGAATAAGTATCGGAATGTCCTACTTCAAGCACAGGGGTCTGCTGGAATCGACTATTAAATCATTTTCCCTTGGTTACTGTCCAAAAAACGGGCAAAGCTTTGCTGAAGCTGCTAAAGCGGCTGGCTATAGTCTGGAGCTGGTGCAGGAGCTTGGGCTAATCACCTCGAAAGGAAATGATTTTTTCCGGGAGCGAGTCATATTTCCTTTTTTCAATCTCAGCGGCAAAGTAATTGGGTTTGGAGGCAGGATTCTCAACGACCAGGTCAAAACAGCAAAATACTTGAACTCCCCGGAAAGCGTATTGTACAACAAGAGAAATACCTTATACGGTCTTTACCAGGCCAGGAGTGAAATTCGCAAATTGAACAGGGTTGTACTGGTGGAGGGATATACGGATGTCCTGAGTTTATCCCAAAATGGGATTAAAAATGTCGTGGCTTCCTCAGGTACGTCGCTTACGACAGATCAAGTCCGGCTGATCAAGAGATTTACGGATCATGTGCGTGTAGTCTTTGATGGAGACCAGGCAGGACAAAATGCAGCATTGCGCAGCCTGGAGTTATTTCTGGAGTATGGCGTCAACGTCGAGGTCGCGGTCCTCCCTCCCGACCGGGATCCAGATTCAATGATCCGTGATGTAGGGACATCTGCTTTCCAGGATTTCCTCGACAAAAACAGCAAGGATTTTGTAATACTGATAGCCACCAATATACAAGAACAATACGCCCATGATCCCGTAAATAAAAGTGTACATATCAAGCAGTTGGTGCATGCTCTTTCCAAGATTAGAGATCAGATCAAAAGGGCTCTCTACATCAAGGAATGTTCAATTCTATTGGAGATTGAAGAAAGAGTACTTTTCAGGGAAGTCAACAAAAACATTCGTGTCGAAATGAAGAAAAACAGGCGCGATCATCAGTTTGTCCAAGATGCTCCTGATCCTGTTCTCACAGAAAGAGTAGATCATTCGAATTTACAACCCAGGATTGCAGATCCGGTCCCCTACCAGGAAAGAGATATTATCCGTGTCTTACTTGAAGGCGGACACCTTCCTCATGACGAATCGGAAAACCATTCCGTCGGGGAATACATCGTATCGAATGTCATACAGATTATTGATCTTTTTGAATCATCCCTGTATCGCGATATTATCATCGAATACAGCGATCTTCTAAGCAAGGGCATTCAGCCAGCCCAGGAACACTTCCTGTACCATTCGAGAGAAGACATAAAAAGCCTTTGCATGGAGCTGCTCCTGGACCCTTATCATTACGCCAACTGGTCTCATCGAGGGGTGGAACTCCAGACACAAAAACCTAAAGAAGACAATTACCGAAAAGACAGTTTGAAAGCGATCTTGCGATTCAAGCTATTCAAGATTAACGAACGAATCACGGAAATTGAAAAAATCATTCGTGAGGGGAAGGAAACCTCCATGGAGGCACTTCTCAAAGCCAAAATTCGGCTACAGGAAGAGCGCCGTATTTTGGCGGATCAGCAAGGCACTATTGTCCTCTGAAGAAGAATTGAATCTCCGGTCGTATAAAATTCTGACTGATTATTTGTTTCGACCGATACAATTCAAGTCTTCGAAAGCCCGTACCAGGCGCGCTCGAAAGGTCTCCTCGCCAGCCCTTAACCATTTACGGGGATCGTAATACTTCTTGTTGGGGACATCTTCACCTTCAGGATTCCCGAGTTGGCCTTGCAGGTAATCACGATTATTTTCATAATAATTTTTTACACCGTCCCAGAATGCCCACTGCAGATCGGTGTCGATATTCATCTTTATGGCCCCATACCCTATGGCTTCCCTTATTTCTTCCCGGCTGCAACCTGATCCACCGTGGAAAACAAAATTCACAGGCTGCTTTACTGTATTGAATTTTTTCTCTATGTATTCCTGGGAATTTTTAAGGATAATGGGTTTCAATTCGACGTTACCGGGTTTGTAAACACCATGCACATTACCAAAAGCAGCCGCTACCGTGAACCTGTCAGATATCTTCATAAGGCGCTCGTAGGCATAGGCCACTTCTTCGGGTTGAGTATAGAGCCGTGAGCTATCCACATCGGTATTGTCCACCCCGTCTTCTTCGCCACCGGTAACTCCTAACTCAATTTCCAGGGTCATACCCATCCGCGACATACGTTCAAAATACTCGCAGCAGATATCTATGTTTTCCTCAATGGGCTCTTCAGACAGATCCAACATATGAGAACTATAGAGAGGCTTATTGTGAATGGTAAAATACTTCTCACTCTCCCAGATGAGCCCAGCTATCCACGGCAGCAACTTTTTTGCACAGTGATCCGTGTGTAAGACGACGCTTACCCCATAAGCACGGGCCAGTTCATGTATGTGCAAAGCACCTGTTTTGGCCCCCAGGACGGATGCCCTCTGACCTTCGTTGCTCAGCCCTTTTCCCGCATTGAAACTTGCTCCACCATTCGAAAACTGTATAATTACAGGTGAATCTACCTCTCGTGCCGTTTCCAGCACCGCATTTACTGAGTTGGACCCGACAACGTTCACGGCAGGAATGGCAAAATCATTTTTGTTAGCATGATCGAATAAATCCTTTACATCCTGTCCTGTCAGCACACCGGCTTGAAACAAATTGTTCTGAGACATCGAAATCTTATTTTGTCGTGTAAAAATGAGTCAGCAAAGGTAAAAATATAATCAGCCTTCTTTGGAGTTGGCCAAATTTCTTTTTGGTCTTATTTCCAATTTGCCTACGCTGCAAATAATTTCTTTTACCACTTGTTCTGGCGTCAATGTTCCATCTACTGTAAGGTGAGATCTGAGGTAAAAGGGCATTCTCCTATCAAGCAGGCTGGCAATGTATGATTCAAGTGATTCAGGGCGCAATCCCCTGATCAAGGGACGTTCGGACATTTCATTTTGTAGCCTGCTCGCTAAATCCTTTGGTGGTACTTGCAAGAAAACTACAAAGCCTTTCTCCTGCATCACCGAACTGTTGTCGTGATGGCAAGGTGCTCCCCCCCCGGTGGCTATTACGATGAAGTCTTTTTGTGAAACCGAATGGAGTGTGTCCGCCTCTAAACGACGAAAGTGATTTTCACCGCTATTTTCAAATATTTGCGCAATGGATTCACCAGCTCTTTCTTCAATCTTTTCATCAAGGTCTAAAAAATGCCAGTTGAGGGCCGAGGCAAGTTGTCTGCCTACCGTGGTTTTGCCCGAACCCATCAATCCAATTAGGTAAATCCTTTTCACGAAATTGTTATGTTTGCAAGTCAAAATTAAATATAGCCATGGTTATCTATATGCTGCAAGCCGGGGGTCAGGCATTTTCCTGGAACCTTATTTTCATGGGTTTGCTTATCGGTGTAATGTATCTCTTTTTTATCCGCCCACAAGCCAAAAAACAGAAAGCCCAGATGAAGTTCTTGGATGAGATGAAGAAAGGTGATGAAGTCGTCACAGGATCAGGTGTCATCGGTAAAATCACCAAAATGGACGAGAAGGTAGTTACCCTTCAAATCAGTCAAAAAGGTTTTATCGATGTCCTGAAGAGCAGCATTTCCAAGGAAATGACGGACGCATATTACAAATAATACCATTCCAAAAGCCATATTCGCTACCTCAGCAATGAAA
>JBFKOL010000130.1:0-10566 GCA_041628815.1 Saprospiraceae bacterium
CCAGTTGGTTTTTCCAGTACTGCTGCCATTTGGAGAGCGTATGCTTTTCTAACAGATGATGGGCTTTGATGATCATCAAGGCTGCGGGAGCCTCGAATCCTACGCGCCCTTTGATACCTATGATGGTGTCTCCTACGTGTGTATCCCGTCCAATGGCATAAGCATGTCCAATTTCGTTCAGGGTGCGAATCAGGTCGACCGGGTGCGCATAGGGCTTGTTATTCAAAGCAACAGGAAGACCCTCCTCGAAGGTTATGGAAAGCTCAGACGGCTTAGTTTTCGTGCAGTTGTTGGGCCATGCTTCTTCGGGAAGAGGCAGGTGTGAGCTGAGTGTCTCCGCCCCGCCGACACTTGTACCCCAAAGTCCCTGGTTGATGCTATAGGCTCCTTTGTGTTCTGTCCATTCGAACCCTTTTGATCGGAGAAAACTGATCTCCTCGTCGCGAGAAAGCGATTGATCTCTAATAGGGGTAATAATGTGCACATCGTTGCCCAGCATTTCGAAGACCAGGTCAAACCGCACCTGGTCATTACCTGCACCGGTGCTGCCATGGGCGACGTAATTCGCATTCAGTTCCTGGACGTGTTTCAGCACTTCTATGGCCTGGAAGACTCTTTCAGAACTTACGCTAAGCGGGTAGGTTTGGTTTCTCAGGACATTTCCATAGATGAGAAATCGAAGGCACTTTTCGAAATAGTCGTTTTCGTTGTTTACACTCTTGAAAGAGGTGGCGCCCAGCGACATAGCCTTCTTTTCAAGGGATTGTACCTCCTCTTTGGTGAAACCACCGGTATTTACATGCAGGGCATGAACATGAAATCCATTTTCTTTGAGATAGACGATACAGTACGAGGTATCCAGACCACCGCTGTATGCAAGGACGATATCTTTTTTTGCATTCATGTCACGGTTTTTTTCCAGGTGAGTCCACGATCATTGGGCCAAGATCGAGTTTCATTTTTTCGTTTTTAGAAGGTGCTAGCATAGCTGTGCAGAGGCACAACTTTTTATTGTTGCGCAGCAGTATGTCGTAATTTCTGCAACTGCTGCAACCTTTCCAAAACTCATCATCGGTTGTCAATTTGGAAAAGGATACCGGTATATAGCCGAGGTCGCTGTTGATTTTCATTACGACATCACTGGTGGTTATGCCAAACACCCGTGCATCCGGGTATTTGTCGCGAGCCATCTGAAAAGCACTCTTCTTAATCGCTGTCGCCAGTCCGCGTCCACGGAATCTGGGTCTTACGATCAGCCCTGAATTAGAGACGTATTCTTCACCGCTGAAGGTTTCAATATAACAGAATCCAGCTAGTTCATCCCCTACAAATGCTATGATGGCGTTGCCTCGTTTGATTTTCTCATCGAGGTATTCCGGTGTCCTGACGGCTATGCCGGTTCCTCTTTCTTTCGAAGAAAGCGCATACCAGTTTGAGATGTCCGACGAATACTGGCAGTCTGCGTACTCCGCGGCTCTTATTACTAAAGTGGGGTCCATAAGGATTTTGCGTTTGAAAAGGTTGTTGTATTGAGATCATTAATCGGGGAAACTACCCCATGGAGGGAAAATATATTATCAGGCCCGGTGGGCCCTGAAAGTCATTTGCCTTCTCGAGGCAAAAGGAAGAATGTGGTATGTAATGGATGAAAACACGAAGTCGAAGTTATAAAAAAAACCGTATTAGCAATGATCCTGATAAATTCATATCAATTGTGGTGCTTGTTGTGGTTTGGCCGGTAACCAATTGAGCATCCTGAGAATACGGCTTGCATGGGTACTGACCTGGATCTAAAAGAGCTTCAATAGCGCTTTTATTGGACAGGGCATTTCATTCTTTGGGCAAAACTATATTGCCCCATTCTTTGCCAGCGTTGCGGCGTATTCATAACCTTCCTCCCACCAGGCGCTCATCTGCTCGGGATAAAACAAGAACGACTGTTCTGTCAGCACCCTTGGGGTGAATATGAAGTTGACATGGACCGCGCTGTCGTACACACTTTGCAGGTGACCGATGTATACATCGTGTCTTCCAATGCGCTGATGCATGAACTCCATGGCTCTGAGGAGAAGGTCAAAGGCGTTGTTGGTTTTTCTTCTTTCGGGTATTGAATACCTTGGAGTCAGGACGATCACATCCACCTCTGTGGCACCGGCATTGATGGCTTCTTCGACAGGGACAAGGCTGCCAAAACCACCGTCGGCATATTCATAGCCATTTTTTTCTACTATACCCATGAAAGGAACAAAGCTGGTTGAAATCCACATCCATTCAGTGAAATCGCTGTAGGTACAGTCCTTGGCATATTTGTATTCGACGATGTTTAAAGAGAGGTTAGAAACGGATACAATCACCTTTTTATCGGTTTTGAGGAGAATGTCAAACTCTTCTGGAGAGACCGTGTTGCGTATGGTTTTCAAAAGATTTTGATGGTCACCGAATGTTCTTTTCCCTCGCATAAACATTTTGAGGATATTGCGGTGATTGATCTTGGTATAAATCTTTCCATGTTCATCCTTTTTGATGATAAAAGGACAAACATTGTATATATCTTCCTGGCTAACATGCGTGTATGCATGACGTATCTTGTCGATATGACCAATGGCCAACTGTGGGACGAGAAGGCTGCCAGTGGAGGTGCCGATGAGAATGTCGTATTTTCTGCCCATCCCTTCAATGAGGTATTGAGCTACACCTCCACCGAAGGCTCCTTTGCTTCCTCCACCCGATATGACCAAGGCTCTCATAATTTCAGTACTTCAGAAAGACTTGAATTGTAATATAGCCTATTGAATCCGATTTATTCGACCCTTCGATCCCAAGTGGTCCTCAAAGGCAAAATTTAATCGGCCAACATTCATTATATTAATTATTTTAATAATATATGTTCAAATTGAAAAAAGTGTTTCAAATCTTGTGCATAAGTAAACAATTCATGTATTTTTGGCACTGAGAGTTCACTCATTCATACCCTTGTAAACGCCTTTGAATGTGTGTTTTCCGGATACCTGCTCAAGGTATCCGGTTTTTTTTGTCCAAATCAATACTGGTATATTCTGGGAACCCTTGTATTGATGTTGGTGAGAATTTCATAGGGTATGGTGCCTGCCCATTCTGCAAGATCAGCCACCGTGATGATGGCATTGTTCTGTCTCCCGATAAGCACGACTTCCTCACCGTTATAGGCTTCATCCCACCCGATGTTGACCATCATCTGATCCATACAGATATTGCCAACTACGGGGTACTTTTTTCCTCTTATCAGGACCTGGCATTTATTGCTCATAGACCTGAAATAACCGTCGCCGTATCCGACTGGAAGGGTAACAATGCGTGTCATACGGGCGCTGACCCAGGTGCCATCATAGCTTACTGGCTGGTTTTTTTCAATGACCTTGAAAAATACGACCCTGGTCTTCCAGGTCAGCGCAGGGGAAACCACGATTTTGTCGCGCCAATGCTCGTTGGGGTAAATGCCATAGAGCAGCAATCCCGGACGTACCATGTCTCCTATAACGCGGTCTTCTTGGAGCATGGATCCCGAGTTGCCCATATGAACAAGGGGTCTGGGTAGATCCCGGTCATCGTAATATTTCAATACCTCTTCAAATCTCTCATTCTGAAGGCGTGTGAAATGGGCGTCATTGTCGTCGCCCCTGGCGTAATGGCTGAAAATGCCTTCTATCGTGCAGTATTTGCACGTGATAGATGCCTCGATCAGCTTGTGAGCATTGTAGTGGTGTATGCCTATGCGCTCCATGCCCGTATCTATCTTTAGGTGGACTTTGGCTTTTTGATTCATAGACTGGGCGCACAACTCGATCTGGTGAAGTTTGTCAATGGATGAAGCAGTGATCGTGAGGTCATTAGCAATAAATGCAGGTATTTGCTCCCCTACGACCCCACCCATGACCAGTATAGGTGTACGGATTCCCTGTTCCCTTAGCATGAGGCCTTCCTCAAGATAAGCGACGCCGAAATACGGTACACCTATGTCGCTGAGATGCCGGGCCACCTCGATCAGGCCGTGTCCGTAGGCGTTTGCTTTGAGGATGGCCATAACCATTTTGTTTCCTACATACTTCCGGATGGCAAAATAATTCTGACCAATTGCAGATAGGTTCACTTCGACTTGTGTGGGACGAAAGGATTTTGTGGTAACCACGGGAGCATGGATCATTAGATAAAATTAGGGAGAATAGATGAATGAGATGAGGGGTTAAAAGAAGGGTGTAGGTTCAAGACTTTACGAGCTTCGACGCTCGAACCCGTCATGTGTCTCGAACCTGATCCCCATTGAAAGGGGAAGGTATTTGTTCCCATAAAATGGTGTGAAGGTTACGAAATAATCTTTGTTCATCAACATCCGTATATTACAAATCAGTATGAATGAGAAACAAGGTTTAATTGCTAAAAATATCACTTAATCATTTATAGTCATTTGATTTTCAGATTCGTATCCGAAGATCAAACCCTCACAAGTTAAATTTTCCCACTTGAGGGGGTTAGGGGGTGGAATAATTTCTTATGGAAATCGCAGGTCCGCATAATAACTAACATTACAATAAAAGACTTCAAATGTTGGCAAAGAAGAATAAACGCCATATGACAAAGTCTGCAGCCTGTATGTGGAAGTATCTATTGGGAAATAAGCAAATGTTGGGATATCAATTTAGGAGAGAGCGCCCCATATTGAACTATATAGCTGACTTTGTCTGTCTCGAATTATTACTCGTGATTGAAGTGGACGGCTGGACTCATGACGATGAAGACAAATACATTCACGACAACAAAAGAGACGAGGAATTGAAGGCAATTGGATTTACGACATTAAGATTTAGCTCGTGGATGGTATTGAACAGAATGGCAGATGTATCGATCATTATTCGGGAATGGATAGAACAAAATGCTGTTACTGCACCGAAAGGGAAGAGAAAGCGAAAGGTTCCACCCCCTGCCCCCCTCAAGGGGGACAAGTTGATTGGCTAAATAATCTTGAATTTATCCCGGTCTGCGAGGAAGGGCAGCTTCTTTCGCGTTTTTTCAAGTTCGTTGCGGGAAAGAACCACTTGAAACAGGCCTTCTTGATCTTTTGCATCGAGTAAAAGTCCACCGGCACCATCGTAGACCCTGCTGCTTCCGCAATAGGGGTACCCATTGCCGTCGGATCCAATTCTGTTAATACCTGCCACAAAGGCCTGATTTTCGATTGCGCGCGCACATAAAAGCGTATTCCATGCCTCTATGCGCATCTTTGGCCAATTGGCGGTGTAGATGTAAAGGTCTATATCCTCGGTGTTTCTCGACCAGACCGGGAACCGGAGATCATAGCATATCATCGGACAGATACGCCATCCTTTGAGGTCAGTAACCAGCCTTAGTTTACCGGCAGTGTAGACCTTGTGTTCTCCTGCCATCGAGAACAGGTGACGCTTGTCATAGTGCATCAAAGTTCCGTGGGGCTCAGCCCAGAGGAGGCGATTGTAGAACTGGTTGTTTTCCCGGATAATAATGCTTCCCGTAAGGACTGTACCCAGGTTTTGGGACCACTTTTTTAACCAAGCGACAGTCTCTCCCTGCATATCTTCGAACAGTTCTCCAGGGTTCATGCTGAATCCCGTTGAAAACATTTCGGGCAAGACGATGACATCCGGGATATCTCTCAACCTTTGCAGATGATTTTCGAACATAAGGAGATTTGCCTTGCGGTCCTCCCAAAACAGGGATGTCTGTATAAATGCCAATGCGATGTCACTCATGCGAAATAGAATCTAACGAGGCAATCTGCCACCTCGGATTGAACGATGGATCGTGTTCACGCTGTATGATTCTATCGAGTTCGGTTAAAAAGGCAGGTTGACTATCGGAGATGTTGTTTTGTTCCTGCGGGTCATCTTCGAGGTTGTAAATTTCCCACGTGATACCGCTGTTGTGCAGGTCCCCTGCAAACGCCTTTAGCGGACCTTTTCTTATGGCGACCTGGCCACCGTATTCAGGGAATTCCCAGTAGAGATAAGGATGTGATTCTTGGTTTTCTTTTTCGAGAAGGGTGGGCACAAAACTGATGCCGTCGAGGTAGTCACCAGAAGTCGATATCCCGGCTAATTCGCAGAGGGTGGGGAAGACATCCTGCGCTGCTGTTATATGGTCAGTCCGCGTACCGCCGCGGATACGATTCGGCCAGTTGACGATCATCGGCACCCGTATGCCTCCTTCCCTTAGAAACCCTTTGCCCCAGCCGTAGGTGGCTTCAAACGGGGCACCACTGTCAAACCACGGTGAATCGGTGCCGCCCGTATAGCTGGGTCCATTGTCGGAAGTAAAGAATACGACCGTATTTTCCCTCAATCCTTTTTGCGATAATTTGTCCAGCACCTGGCCAATGTGGTAATCCAGGTAAGATACCATGGCTGCATAGGTGGCCCTTGGGTACCTGGCCGGAAAGTACCCTTTGTCGCCGGTGTATGGCTCTTCTTCTCCGAATTTTTCGACATAGCGATCGATCCACTCTTTGGGTGCCTGCAGCGGGAGATGGGGTATGGGGCTCTCCCAAAAAATACAGAACGGGCCGCCGTCCATCCCATCGATATGACTCATGAGTTCGTCGAATATTTTCTGCGGTGCATAATCGGGCTGGAAATACTTTGTATAGCTTTCCCAATCGTAGGGATCGGCGCCTTCGTCCAGCTTGGTGCGAGGCGGGAGCGTATCGTTGGCGAGATGATCTTTGTCTTCGTTTCTCCATAGGTGGAGGGGTGTAAGCGTATGTGCCTGTCGTTGGCAGTTGTACCCATAGAAATAATCAAAACCTTGTTTGTTGGGTGTGCTTTCGGAGCCCGGATAGCCGAGTCCCCATTTTCCGAAAAATGCCGTGGCGTAACCCGAATCCTTGAGCTTTTCGGCAACGGTCACGATGGAGTCAGCCATGGGCCTTTGACCTTCCAAGTAGGGATTTTTAGCCATTTCGATGTAGTCCCATACCGCTCCCCGTTCACGCATTTCGTCATTGCCCCGGATATAAGCATGGCCTGAATGCGTCCCGGAAAGGAGGATACAGCGCGACGGTGCACAGACAGGTGAACCGCTGTAGTATTGCCTGAAGGTCATACCGTTTCGGGCGAGATCGTCAATATTTGGTGTTTCTATTTTGGTCTGTCCATAGGCACCGAGTTCGCCATATCCCAGGTCATCCGCCATAATGAAAAGAATATTGGGTCGTTCGGGTTTCTTTTCTCGGCATCCGGACAGCAAAAGGGCCGAGGTGAGTAAAAATCCGCAGGTAAAGCGGATTTTTCCACGGGATAACATGTTGGTACTGATCACCTGAAACTATTGTTAATGGCTTCGAGGGCGTCGATTCCTGGGAACAGATGTTTTTCAGTGAGTTTGTTAAGAGGTTTTTCTACTGTATTCAATATGTCGTGCAGATTCTTGTCGAGGGTATCGATATAGATCAGGCCTGTGAGAATGTCGCCATTCTTTTTGGTTTGTAATAGTTTTTTGACGGCTGAGTCTCGGTCGTGTGGATCCCAGTCCTGGTCGAGCTTGCTCAGGTTGATCCTTGAACCGTCATAAAGGGTTACAGAACTTTCCGTACCGGGAGAATAATCCATGGTGATGGCTGTTTCTTCAGGGATGAAGTCAATTTCCGACGTCACGGCGTTGTGTGCGCGGACATAGTCGTACGATTTCGTCGAGCCCCTGTTGTTGTTGAAAGTGACACACGGTGAAATGACATCTATGAAGGCAAAGCCGGGATGGGCAAGTGCTGCCTTGATCAGGGGCACCAGCTGTTGTTTGTCGCCAGAGAAGCTCCTGGCCACGAAGCTGGCATCCAGTTCGAGGGCAAGACCGACGAGGTCAATTCCGTGAAAAGGGTTGGCGTGACCTGCTTTGGATACCGAACCGTAATCTGCTGTGGCTGAATCCTGTCCCTTTGTCAGGCCGTAGCAACCGTTGTTCATAAGAATGTAGGTGAGGTTTACATTGCGCCTAATGGCATGGACAAATTGCCCCATCCCGATAGAGGCTGTGTCACCATCACCGGAGACACCCAGGTAGGTGAGGTTCTTATTGGCTAAGATGGCGCCTGTTGCCACGGACGGCATCCTGCCATGTACTGAGTTGAAGCCATGCGAATTACTCAGAAAATATGCAGGTGTCTTTGAAGAACAACCAATGCCGGACAGCTTGACAAGGTTGTGCGGTAAAAGAGATATGTCATAACACGCCTGGACGATGGCTGCGCTGATGGAGTCGTGTCCACAGCCAGCGCAAAGCGTTGATATCACGCCTTCATAGTCCCTTTTGAGGTATCCGACGGAGTTAGGCTTCAGGTCGGGGTGCGTGAATTTGGACTTTATGTAGCTCATAGTACTTCTTTGATGAGATCTTTTACAGACAGGTGTTCGGCAATCTGTGTATGAATGATTTTGGCGCTGATGGGCGTACCGTCATAGTTGAGGACCGAGATCAATTTACTGGGGATGAGATTCAATTCATTAATAAGCAGTGTTCGCATCTGTCCATCCTTGTTTTGCTCCACCACGAAGACAAATTTGTGATCTTCGATGAACTCCAATACGTCGTCATTAAAAGGAAATGCTTTGATGCGCATGGCATCGATTGCTACTTTTTCCGCATCGAACCGGTCCATCGCTTCCAGGGCGGCATAAGTAGTGGTGCCGTAAAAAATCAAGCCATATTCACTGCGGTTGCTGTCCTTGTAGAATTCGGGTCCAGGAACATTATTTTTTGCTGTTTCGAATTTTTTGGTGAGTCTATCAACGATGCGTACATAGTCTTCCCCAGATTCGGAGTAGCGCGCATACTCGTTATGAGATGATCCCCGCGTGAAATAGCTTCCTTTGGTGGGATGTGTAGCCGGAATGGTTCGGTAGCATATGCCGTCGCCGTCGACATCGAGGTAGCGTCCCCACACCAATCCTTCATTCTCCAATTCTTCTGCTGTGAGCACTTTGCCCCTGTCATATTTCCTGTGTTCATCCCATTTCAAGGGGTTGGACAGGTGTTCGTTCATCCCGAGGTCGAGGTCAGACATAAGGAAGATGGGGGTCTGAAACCTGTCAGCCAGGTCGAGTGCCAGGGCGGAGAATTCAAAACATTCCGTGGGTGTTGAAGGGATGAGCATGATGTGTTTGGTATCACCATGCGAGGCGTATGCGCAGAACAGCATATCCCCCTGCTGGGTCCTGGTGGGCATCCCGGTCGAGGGTCCTCCACGCTGGACATTGACGATGGTAGCAGGCACCTCGGCGTAATAGGCGAGGCCGATGAATTCATTCATCAATGAAATTCCCGCTCCACTTGTGGCGGTGAATGCCCTTGCACCGTTCCAGGTTGCACCCAGGACCATGCCTATTGCGGCGAGTTCATCTTCTGCCTGCACGATGGCGAATTTGTTTTTCCCGGAATCTTGATCAACGAGCAACTTATGGGCATACCTGTCATAGGCCTTAGCCATGGAGGTGGAAGGTGTTATCGGGTACCAGGTCAGGACGGTGGCACCGCCGTAGATCATCCCCAGTGCCCCGGCAGTATTTCCATCGACCAGGATGTTATCGCCGATGAGATCCCTTCGTTCTACTCGTACCGGCAATGGACAGTCATGGTGTTTTTTTGCATAGTCATAGCCCAACTGGAGAGCTTTGTGATTGGGCGGCACCAGTTTGGGTTTTTGGGCAAACTGTTCTTCGATCAACGTTTTAATTACTTCTATTTCAACGTCGAGGAGTGCTGCAAGAGCACCCAGGTAAACCACATTTTTAAAGAGTTGTTGCAGTCTCGGTAATTCGTAGTGCTCCATGCATATGCGCATCATGGGAATGCCCAGCATTGTGATGTCTTCACGAATGAATTCACTGTGCAACTTCCGGCTGTTATCGTAGACGAAGTATCCACCTGGCCTGACACTCTCGATATCCTGCACCATACTTTGCGGGTTGATGCCCACAAGTACGTCGATGCCATCTTTCCGGCCCAGGTAGCCCTTTTCGCTGATTCTTACCTCATACCAGGTGGGAAGTCCCTGAATATTGGACGGGAAAATGTTTTTTGGTGTGACTGGGATGCCCATCCGGAATATTGCTTTGGCAAAAAGTCCGTTGGCGCTGGCGGAGCCTGTTCCGTTTACATTTGAAAATCTTACTACAAGGTCATTTACGCCATTTCCAGATGACATATCTCCGTTGCTTTAGTCACGTTATAAAAGAATTTCTGCATATCCCATGCTGCTGTCGGGCAGCGTTCGGCACACAAGCCACAATGCAGGCAGACATCTTCGTCTTTGACCATCACCCTTTTGGTTGGCAGGAGATCGGAAACGTACAAGTCCTGTGATGTGTTCAGGGCAGGAGCAAGAAGGCGTTGACGCAGGTCTTCCTCGGTACCATTTTCCGTAAAGGTGATGCAAGAAGTAGGACAAACATCCATACAGGCGTCGCATTCTATACATCGATCGGTATTGAATACCGTTTGTATGTCACAATTGAGACAGCGCTGGGCTTCCTTGAATCCAAGATCGCGGTCAAAACCCAGTTCTACTTC
>JBFKOL010000131.1:0-10522 GCA_041628815.1 Saprospiraceae bacterium
ACTTGTTTCAGATTGTATTACGACTGATTCATCTACCGACTGAATACCGAAATGTGCTGCGGTGGAATACACGGCCTGGTGAAGACTTATATCTTCACTTTCCTGTTTGATATGCGATTCGGGATTGATGAATCGATTGGTTGCGTATTGTATCTCTGCTGCATCATTTAGGTGTACACTTCCGACGGCGTTGTATATAGTAAGGTCTCCCAACACCTGCTGAAAGTAAATATGTGTGGTGCCACTTGGTTTGCTCTTGTGAAAACTGCTGATTTTTAATGCCTCATCGCTGAGATTAACATTGGAAAAAGGGCCTTGCTTGTTGATGATATAATCCAATGCGAATCGTTCTATACCCGATTGAGAGTATAGCGACAGCGCCGAAAATGATAGTAGCAAAGTAAAAATTGCGAGAAAGTGTCGCGTATTACGCATTAGTTATATTTTGAGCAGGTAATGTTGAAAAGTGATTCTTGTCAGGTCTTTACATTCACCATGGATGTTCTTGACATTCTAAACAACGACCAAAATAGGGCGTTAAGTCATATGAATCGCAAAAATATCACAGTAGATGTTTTTACTAAAAAATTTTCTGCTACTTATGCATTTGGCAAACGTTTGATGGGATAAAAAGCAAATCCATTGGCAAAGAAGAAAAAGAGCACGAAAAAATTACGAAGGAAAGCTGGTGAACCGGAAAGATTTAAGGAACTAAAAGACCGTCTTCCCGTATTAAAATTTACAGGCGGTTTCATCGTGGTAACCGTCGTTTTTTTTCTGGTAACCAATTCTGACTGGTTCGATGTCATAAGAGAACCGCTTCTCAAGCTATATACGTCTTTTTCCAGTATGTTCTTAAACCTGTTTGGATATGGTACCACAGCGAACGGCGACATTCTTTCTTCCAAGGACTTTTCGGTGAATATCGAGGAAGGCTGTGATGCGGTGGCCCCCGCCATCCTTTATGCCGTTTCGATATTGGTCTTCCCGATAGCTATGAGGTATAAATGGAAAGGGTTGTTGTACGGTTTGCTTGCGATTTTTGGTTTAAATATTATCAGGATTATTTCATTATTTCTGACAGGCATCTATGCGAGAAGTTTTTTTGAGATCATGCATGTCGAGGTTTGGCAGGCGATTTTTATTGTCCTTACGGTAGTAATATGGCTTTATTGGCTGAAATGGGCATCATCTAAAGCAACTACAGATGCAAAAGCTCAATAACCTTTCAAAATTTCTCCTTGGGTTTATTGTGGTTTATGCTTTTTTATCCGCCATACATTTTACCCAACCGGTGAAAAAGGCTCATGTCGCATTTTTTATCACGTTCGAACAATTCGTTTTCAATATGTTTCATCCGAACACAAGAACGGATTTTCAGTTTTATCAAGGTCCACCCAACCCAAACAATGCCGGTGAAACATTTGACTTTTCCATCATGATTTATACCAAGAATCAATGGAGAAAGGCACGCCTCTATCCTGCCACGCCACCGAATGTCCAACTCAATCAGACCGTTAAGCTGACTTCCATTGGTCCAATGACCTTGTTCTTGTCATTGTTATTGATTTCTCCTATTCACTGGAAGAGAAAGCTGGTGGCTTTTTTTTCAGGATCATTTTTAATATTTGTTTGTATCGCTCTAAAGTTCTCCTATCTGTTTCAGGCAAACGATACCATGTTTGCCCTTGATAATTTCTCACTTTGGGGTATGCTCACCAACTTGTTTGGCAATGCTTTTCGCACACATGAGTTTTTGTTGTTGTGTGTTGTGGCAATCTGGGCCATGGTTTCTTTCAGGCTGAAGGACTATAAATGGTTTCTGGAGTAAGATGAACAGACGGTAGACTATAGTCTTTATTCAATTCTCGTTGGAAGATGGTGTTTTCTATCATTCAACAAGATTCCTTGAATAGTGCTACAATTCTTCTGATACCATCGTAATTTTGCCAGCTAATAAGGAAGATGAAGATTGGGTTAGCTCAGATCAATTATCACATTGGCAATTTCCAAGGGAATTTGAAAAAGATCCTGGAGCATGTCGAACTGGCAAAAAAGGACCGGGTAGATGTCCTTTGTTTCAGTGAGTTGGCAGTCTGCGGATATCCACCGAGGGATTTCCTCGAGTTCAGTGATTTTATTAGACTCGGCAATGAGTGTATAGATTCTATACGGGAAGCCAGTGAAGGCATTGCTATCGTTGTTGGAGCCCCTTCCATCAATCCAAGACCTGAAGGAAAAGATTTATTTAACTCTGCGTATTTTATTGCTGACAAGGAAATTCTACACATTCATCACAAAGCTTTGCTTCCTACGTATGATATTTTTGATGAATACAGGTATTTCGAGCCCGCAACCGAGTTTAAGGTCGTTGATTACCGAGGGTACAAGTTTGCCCTGACAGTATGTGAAGATATTTGGAACATAGGGAATGAAAATCCGCTTTATACGACTTGTCCTATGGACCACCTGGTAACTCAGTCTCCCGATTTAATCCTCAATTTATCAGCTTCTCCTTTCAGTTATGACCAATCACAGATAAGAAAAGAAATCATTAGGGCCAATGTAACGCGATATGGTGTGCCTATGATCTATGTCAATCACGTCGGTGCGCAGACCGAGCTAATTTTTGATGGGGGTTCAGTGGTCATGTGTGCAGATGGTCAAGTATTCGAAGAGCTGCCTTATTTTGAAGAAGCTTATAGAACTTATGATCTTTCTGATATTCAGAATGGTACCCAGAAGAAGGAAAACAGCACTGATAAATACGAGCTCATCCATAATGCCCTCGTTCTTGGGATCAGCGATTATTTCAGGAAACTGGGTTTCAAAAGTTGCATCCTGGGTCTCTCGGGAGGAATTGATTCCGCGGTGACAGCGGTACTTGCACAGAGAGCCTTAGGTGAGAAAAATGTCAGAGCACTATTGATGCCTTCCCAGTTTTCTTCAGATCATTCTATTTCAGACGCCCTTGATCTGGGTAACAGACTGGGTATAGATTGTGAAATCATTCCAATAGAGGCGACATACAAACAGTTCATGGAAGCATTGTCCCCGGCATTCGGTGATCTTCCTTTCGGGCTGGCCGAAGAGAATGTACAGGCTCGGATCAGGGGTGTCCTTTTGATGGCCATGTCGAATAAGTTCGGTCCAATCGTCCTTAACACATCGAACAAGAGCGAAGCAGCAGTGGGGTATGGGACGTTGTACGGAGATATGTGTGGTGGGCTGAGCGTTATTGGGGATGTTTACAAAACAGAAGTCTATGCGCTCGCTGAGTACATTAACAGGGAAGAGGAAATCATTCCAAACAATATCCTCACAAAACCCCCATCTGCCGAATTGAGACCAGACCAGAAGGACATAGATAGCCTCCCTCCCTACGAAGACCTCGACAGGATCCTCTATGAATACATAGAACGACGGAAAGGCCCCTCCGAAATTGTGGCTATGGGTTTCGATACTGCCCTTGTCAGACGCATCTTACGGCTCGTCAATATCAATGAATTTAAACGCCACCAGACGGCGCCTACCTTGCGGATATCCTCCAAAGCTTTTGGAATGGGTAGAAGGATGCCTATAGTGGGGAAATATTTAAACTAAGGAACCGTATTATTCAAAATCTGGGGTTCACTACATTGTTAAAAATCGATCCGAATCGATAAGTAACTCCAAATCCACCGAAGTATTCAAAACTTGTATCCAGTTGTCGATTTTGAAGTAGTATGTCATTGGCATCGATCTCTGATTTCTGTATGTTGCGCAAGTTTGAAATGTATCCTATCTGACCAAAAACATTAAGGCTCAACCCCCTTGCGAGGTTCCAGCTTATCTCGGGATTGATGCTTATGGAAAGTTGAGACCAATCGTGTAAATAGTTTTCATACTCCAATTCGATGTTTACATCACCCCAATCCTTGATTTGGTTGAATTCAATATCCACAGATTGCTCATACAGCCATTCTTCGAGTTTGTCAAAAACCGTAATTTCTTCGTAGTTGACATAGGACGGACCAATGCTGTATCTGAATACAAATAGTCTCTGCGAGGATTGGCGGTAGGGAAATACGTTAAATTCTAAGGCAGGCCTTAATCCAGCTCCCAGTTGTATGTTGCCAAAGGTGGACGTGGAAACACGCGACCTAAAACCAATGGACCACCTGTCACCAAGACTATTCACATAGAGGAGGTTCACTGAACTGTTTTCATTTTTTGCAGTAAACTCCTCATCTTCGGAAAGATCAAAGCTGCTCTTTTCGAGATTGTAATTAAAAGAGACAAAAAACTTGTGCTCTTCCGTGGTCCGGTTGGCAGAAAAGCTGCTGAACATATCGAGGAATCTGGATTTTTCCTGGCCCCTGAAAAAGGCATTTAATCGCAACCTGAACGTCCAGAAATTCCAGGGGTCTTCCACTTCTTCGTTGGAGAGGGTCTGGCTCATTTCACCAAAGTTCACGTCATAATCAATATAATCGATCAAGGATGTCTGAACCATAAAAGGCAACAGTCCGCGTTTAATGTTTTTGAGTATTTCTGTTCGTCGAATGTTATCAGTTGCATCGGGCGAGGTAAAGAACAGGAGTGTATCGACAGGGATGGTATCATAATTTTTACCTTCTACACGCAACTGGTATTCTCTGCCCCCACCTCCTGTTCGGCGGATGGTCAATTGCAAGAAAACATCGGCTTCCTGTCGATTTTGCATAAAATTGACATAATTCATCTCCTGTTTGAAATAATCGTGATCACAGCCAAATTCACAATCGATGAAGATTTTCAACAGTTCATTGGAGCTCAGTGATTGACCTGCTGACCATTTCAAAGGAAAGAGGAATAAAACAGCCGGGGCAAGTAAAGCCAAGATAGATCTCATCGGCTAAACATATGGTATATTGATAAATTGAATGTGGTTTACACTTGGTTTAACAAATGAATAAGATTGAAGAGCTGATCCATTTGGAATATTCAGCGAGAATGGCTGAACACATTGCCGATCTTGTATTAGAGGGGACCTTAACGTTGGATGATCTCATGGACTGCTTTTTCTCTGCTGACCATCAGCTCTCAAGAAAGTCAGCGTGGGCATTGTCCAAATTGGCGGACCAAAGGCCTGACCTGGTCATTCCATACACAGAGCGGATGATCATGAACCTCAACAGGTCCGTTCACGAAGCAATAATCCGCAATACCGTCAGGATATGGCAAGGGTTCCGCTTTCCGGAAGAGCTGGCCGGAAAGGTTTATGAAAAAAGCTATGGATACCTGGCTGATTCAGGAATGCCTCCTGCCATTAGGATTTTTGCCATGACGGTATGTGTGAACATTGCTGAGGACTTCCCTGTACTTTCAGAAGAACTGATAGAACTGATCTCGGCACGGCAGGATCAAGAGAGTGCGGGATTCAGAAGTCGCGCCAAAAAAGAAGTACGTAGATTGATGCAAATTAAAATATCCCAGGAATGAGTTTGGCTGTAGATTGCTTGTACTCCTGATAGACCTCTGAGGAACCGTATTTTTCCTTCCGGCCTTTCTCGAGGTAAGGTATACCACTTACAAAAACCAAAAGCAGGATAATCGTAATTGGGCCCAAAACTACCAACCATTCGAATCCTTTTAAAAAAGGTATGGCAGCCACAAAAATACCTATCCAAAAAAGGATCTCTCCGGTATAGTTGGGATACCTCACAATACTATAAAGACCTCCTGTATAAAGTATTTCGGAGTTGCCCTCTTTGCTTTTAAATTTACTTTTTTGAGCGTCGGACACGACTTCAATGATCAGTCCAATAATGGCTATGGCCAAACCGATGAGCAATACCGGGGATACCGCTCCTGCCTCCTGATCGCTAAGAAGAGCGACCATTGCGGGTAGCGCAATAATCCAAGCCCCTACACCCTGAATTATAAAAAAACGAAAGAACCTCCAAAAATCTATCCGAATCTGGTCAAAGCGTTTGTCCCTACCCATTTTGTATATACGATAGAGAAGATATCCTCCCAGTCTTACCGCCCATATCAGGACCAATATGTAGATGGCCCATTGTACCATATGTATCGATGGACTGTAAAACAGGCAATATGAACAAAGCACGACAAAGGTGAGAGAGTAAGTGATGTCGGTAAGTTTATCACTTTGATATCTGTAAGCCAGGAGAAAGACAAACAGATTGATTACCGTAGCGGCTAAAAAAGCTATGAGCAGATGTGTAAGCATATGAAAACAACGACAAATGGCCCTTTCGGTTTAATATTGGCTTTAATATTGGGGAAGTCTCCAACCATTATGGTACACTGGCCGAATCATTTTGCTGGCTTCTTTGACGTTAAACTCGTTCTTGCTAGCATTCCAATATATTCTTTTGCCTGTCTTGTAGGCTATATTGCCCATGTGTGCATTGACAGCTGCAACGCTGCCTGAGAAGATATTCGTATTTAACAATTTTATATCTCCTTCTTTGATCGCGTTCACAAAATTGCGACAATGCAGGACCAGGTAATTGAGTTCAGCCGGCTTTTTAACTTCCTCAATCAACTCCATCTTCGCTTGGCCTTCCTGGCTGTAATTAAAGTCTTCCCTTTCCTCGATGACATCGTATCCCTGGCGATCTACTACGAGGGTCCCATTGTTGCCAATGAAAGCGACTCCTTCCCTGCGGCCATATGGACCACTGTCGATGCCGGTGGCATGATCCCAGAGCATATTGAAATTGTCGTATTCGAATATGGCTTGCAATGTATCGGGGGTTTCCGATGCATCGTCAGGGTAGGCCAACTTGCCCCCGGAAGCCACCACTGATTTGGGTGCCTCGGCCTTCATGGCATAAAGGGCAATGTCAATTTCGTGGACTCCCCAGTCGGTCATAAGCCCCCCGGCATAATCCCAAAACCACCTGAAGTTGAAGTGGAACCTGTTGGCGTTAAAAGGTCGTCTTCTTGCTGGTCCCAGCCACATGTTGTAATCAACCCCCTCTGGTACGGGAGAGTCGGGCACCACATCTACAGGTTTCATCCAGCCCTGGTATGCCCAGACTTTGACAAGACGGATGTTACCCAGGACCCCTGACTGAACGATATCAATGGCTTCGCGATAATGCGGGCCGCTTCTTTGCCACTGTCCAACCTGGATCATAAGATGAGGGTGAGCTGTGGCGGCCCTTTGCATCACCTGTGCTTCATGGATGCTGTTGGCCAGGGGCTTTTCCACGTAGACATGCTTCCCTGCCTCCAGGGCATCACATAGGATCTTGCAATGCCAGTGATCCGGTGTTCCGATAATAACGGCATCTACTTCTTTATCTGCGAGCAATGCCCTGTAGTCATTATACGTCTTGACCTGATTGGGACGCATTTGGGCATAATCCTTAACTCGTCTCGAAACAACGTTTTGATCTACGTCGCAGATGGCGGTACAGATGATGTCTTCCATATGAAGATGTGCCCTCATATTTGACCATCCCATACCATTGCAGCCGATTACCCCAAATCTGATGTTGTCGTTAAACAGGTTGGGTAAATAGTTAAACCCTGGTTGAACAGCCAATCCGGAGGCCAGCATAGATGACTTCTTAATAAAAGTCCGCCTATTATCAGTTGTCATAACCATTGTTGAATATTGCGAAATAAAGACTTTCTTAAGGTAAGCAAATCATGTGGAAAACCACAAAGAAAACGAGGGGGGAAAGCTTAGTATCTACGAAGGATCAGACCTTGTCCTCTTCCGGAACGAGATCTTGTGCTTCTTCAGCATTTACCGGCTGATCAGAATCCTGCTCTCCATTCAATACTTCTTTGTCATCGGCTTTGGTGGAATCGTGATCGTGGATCAAATCACCGAAGTGCTCTTTTTCAGGCCAGGGCCTCGGACCAATGAGTTTTTCGAGATCTGATTTGACGATGACTTCTTTTTCAAGTAATTCCTTGGCGAGGACATCAAGTTCTTTTCTTTTGCTCTTGAGTAATGCCTGGGCACGTTTGTATTGCTCATCTACAAGTTTTCGCACTTCTTCATCGATGAGAGCGGCGGTTTCATCCGAATACGGCTTATTGAACTGGTCCTGCGACAAGCCATAAAACGATACATTGCCCACTTTGGGATTCATGCCATAAATGGCAACCATGCTGTATGCCATTTTCGTAACCTGGTCGAGATCGTTTTGGGCACCGGTAGATATCTTGTCGAATACAATTCTTTCTGCCGCTCTGCCTCCGAATGTCATGCAGATACGATCCAGCATTTGTTCGGTTCGGGTGATGTATTCCTCTTTTGGAAGATATTGCGCATAGCCCAGGGTGCCTATTCCCCGGGGAACAATGGTCACCTTGACGAGGGGAGAAGCGTGTTCCAGGTACCATCCACAAATGGCGTGGCCCGCTTCGTGGTAAGCTATGATTTCTTTTTCAGTTGGGGAAATCAATTTATTTTTCTTTTCCAATCCGCCAATGACTCTGTCGAGTGCATAGTTGAAATCTTCCATTTCGACGGCTTTTTTATCTTTCCTTGCGGCCACTAAGGCAGCCTCATTACAGACATTTGCAATATCGGCTCCTGCAAATCCGGGAGTCATTTCTGCAAGGACATGTGGAATGATTTCTTTACTTACCTTAATATTTTTCAGATGAACTTTGAAAATAGCCTCACGTTCTTTCAGATCCGGGCGATCGATGCCAATTTGCCTGTCGAAACGTCCGGGGCGCATCAATGCCGAATCCAGCACATCGGGTCTGTTGGTTGCAGCCATGAGTATCACCCCCTTATCGGTAGAAAATCCATCCATTTCCACCAGAAGCTGATTAAGGGTATTTTCTCTTTCGTCGTTGCCACCCTGAATGGCACCGCGCCCCCTGGCTCTTCCTATTGCATCTATTTCATCAATGAAAACAATACATGGCGCTTTTTCACGAGCCTGCCTGAATAGATCGCGAACCCTCGAAGCTCCGACACCCACGAACATTTCAACAAAATCAGATCCTGATATTGAGAAAAAAGGAACACCTGCTTCACCAGCAACAGCTTTTGCCAGAAGAGTTTTACCTGTCCCAGGAGGACCAACAAGTATGACACCTTTCGGAATTTTTCCACCGAGAGAAGTATATTTCTTAGGGTTTTTGAGAAAGTCTACGATTTCCATGACCTCTTCCTTGGCCTCATCTAAACCGGCAACATCTTGGAAGGTAATGTTGACTTTGGAATTGCTGTCAAATAAGGTGGCTCTGGATTTTCCTATATTAAAAATTTGTGCTCCCGCACCTCCGGCCCCTCCACTTACCCTCCGCATAATGAATAACCATATGGCTACGAACAAGAGAAGAGGCAACGACCAACTTAAGACGGTAGAAACCCAGTTGGTCCTAGTTTTAAAGATGGGATCAATCTGTAGTCCTTCCGCATTCAATTCCTGAACGCGCGACTCGAATCCTTCTACCGAGCCTATTTCTACAGTATACTGAGGGGGCTGAAGGCTTGTTGTTAATTTATTGTTTGCATTGACTTCGGGATACTTGTAAAGACTGTCTTTGGCGAGGTAGACATTTACGATCTTTTTGTTGATCACTTCAATTCGCTCCACATCACCTTGCCGGGCGATTTCTTCAAACTTCAAAAGTGTAATTTCCTTGGGACGGCTCACAAAACTCATCACCATATTGATCCCAACCAGAAAGACTATAATGAATGCATAAAACCAGTAAGAACTGAGATTATTCTTTTTATCCTGCTTGTTGTCCTTTTTCTTTTTCTTATCGGCCATTAGATGCTAATACTTTCACAAATTTACGAAGAAGTTATATCCCACGGCTCAAAGTCGGGGATCTCGATAACATGAGCATCATTCCATAAACCCTCCAAATCGTAATAAGATCTTGAATCGGGGTAGAAAATGTGCACAACAGTGGTAAAATAATCCACGAGTATCCATCTGGCATCCACGTTTCCTTCGATGTGATTCGGGGTCATCCCCAGTTCGTTCTTCACTCTTCTGTGGATATTATCCGAAATGGCGCGGATCTGCGTTATGGATTCACCTTCGCAGATAATGAATGCCTCGGCAGGTGCGTCATCAAGCTTAGCCAAGTTCATTTTAATAATGTTCTTGCCTTTGATGTCATGGATCGAGTCTACAATCAACGCAATCAGAGAATCTTCATTCATGACCGGTGATACAGAGGGCTCGAGATCTTCGTTAATATTTTTAATCAAATAACAATTTTTACTCGCCTAATAAACAACAACTTGTTGTATCAAAGTTCGAATTTTTTGGCTATAAACGCTCTTTTATCAAAACTATAACAAGTCGGTGCCCCTGCGAGATGTGGAATTAGTCGTACATTAAACTTATCAGAAACAAGGCGACTCCATGTCTAATCATATCAAGCCAAGACAGCTCATTGGGCGCAAAGTGATCACTTACGATCAATTGGATTCCACAAATCAAGAGGCTATTAAATGGTTATCAAAAACAGATCCAATCGAAGGAACTGCCATCATGACGGATTACCAAGACGGAGGCAGAGGACAATTTGACAG
>JBFKOL010000132.1:0-10472 GCA_041628815.1 Saprospiraceae bacterium
CGCTAATCAAAAGATATGTTAGAAGAAGAAGAGATAGAATTGATGACAGTTTAGTTTATCAAACAAAAGATGGTAAAAAAATAAGAATTAAACCATTTGTTCTAACAAAAAATAGAGTTAGCGGTAGCCAACTTAGTGATGTTAGAAAACAAATTAAACTAGCATTAAATGAACTTATCTCAGCTAAAGATTATCTAGATTTATTCAACGGTTTAGTTAACTATGAACTACAAAGAGCTGTTAAAGATAAAATCAGTAAAATAGTTCCAGTTAGAAACTGTGAAATCAGAGTTTTAAAACTTGAAAAAGATTCTGCAAAACTTTCAAGCTTACCAAAAGAAGCACCTGTTAAAAAAGTGACTAAGAAAATCAAAAAAGGTGAAGAACGACTGTTGGTGACGGCAGGGTGGGGATCAAATGTCAAAGGTTCGTGGAGAAAAGGGGAATACAGCGTGGAGGTCATATTCCAGGACAGCCTCCTGGTAAAGAGCCGGTTCCTCATTGGCGACAGCTTTGAAGAAGGTGAAGCAGTCATGGACTACAATCTCAGTGACACATCTGATGGTCTGAGGGGTTATAAATATCCCACCTCTGCCCAAAACGCATTTCAGGAATTGAACCAGCTGATAGGATTGACAAATATCAAGAAGCAAATTCACGACCATACGCAATACCTCAAATTTGTGAGCTTAAGAAACAGCCGCGGCTTTAACGAAGAAGGCAGCCTGTCGCTTCATGCTGTGTTTACAGGTAACCCTGGTACTGGAAAAACCACCGTAGCACGATTGCTCGGTGCCATTTATCACCATCTGGGCATCCTGAAGAGAGGTCATGTGCACGAAGTAGACCGGGTCGACCTGGTAGGGGAATTCATCGGACAAACGGCTCCTAAAGTAAAGGAGGCCATTGAAAAAGCCAGGGGAGGTGTGCTTTTTATAGACGAAGCTTACGCTCTTGCACGGTCACCGGAAGATTCGAAGGATTTTGGCAGGGAAGTGATAGAACTCCTCGTTAAAGAAATGAGCCAGCCCGACTGCGACTTTATGGTCATAGCAGCAGGATACCCGGCACAAATGAACCACTTCATACAGTCCAATCCCGGGTTGAACTCAAGGTTCAAATACCATTACCACTTTGATGACTTTACCTTGTCAGAACTTTTTCAAATCGCCGTCAAATTCTGTTCAGATTTGCAAGTGGCACTCACGTCTCCCGCTCTGAAAGAACTCAATGAACTCATTCAGGAAGCATACCGCACCAGGGAGCACAGCTTCGGCAATGCCCGTTTCGTAGGTCAAATGATTGAAAAAGCCAAAATCAATATGGGCATTCGATTGATGAGTCGTGCCGGTAAAACCGATTATACCGATAAAGAACTGCAAACGATCACACTGCAGGATGTTCTGAAACTTCACAAAAAAGCAGGGCGTAAAAAAGATATTATCTCCATAGATGACGAACTTTTGAACAGCTCACTGCGCGATCTCGACGAACTGATTGGACTGGATAGCATCAAGCAAAAAATCCACGAGCTTATCGACGTGGTGCGATTTAAAATCGCTGATGACCACAGCGTTACAGGTACCTTCAACATGCACACAGTCATGGTAGGTAATCCCGGAACGGGGAAAACAACGGTGACTAGGATTCTCGCCAACATATTCAAAGCATTGGGCATCCTTGAAAAAGGACATATCGTGGAAACCGATCGGCAGGGTCTTGTAGCAGGTTATGTTGGTCAAACTGCCTTGAAAACAGCCGAAATCATTAAAAAAGCCAAGGGCGGCGTTCTATTTATCGATGAGGCTTATGCACTGAACAGGTCAGGAAGCCACAATGATTTTGGGGACGAAGCCATACAGGTCCTCCTTAAACAAATGGAGGACCGCAGGGGCGAGTTTTTTGTCTTCGCAGCGGGATATCCCGCGGAAATGGACGCCTTCCTCAAAATGAACCCAGGCCTTAAGTCAAGATTTGACCACTTTTTCCAGTTCCCCGACTTTTCAGAGAAAGAGCTCATGAGGATCGTACACCGTTTCATCAAGATGAAGGGATACCGCATATCCACCCATGCCGTTCATCTTTTGAAACAGCAACTCGAAAAAGAATACAGCCAGAGGGATAAGACCTTTGGCAATGCACGTCGTGTGCGAGCACATGTTGACGAGATTATCAAAAAACAAAATCTGCGAATCAGCCAGGAGGTAGCTATTACTTCCCCTCATTACAGAAAGCTTATAAAGAAAGTCGACGTACAGATGGCGCTTGATTCTATGACCAACGCTTATCAATACAGAAAAAAATCCATCGGTTTTTCAAAAGAAAGAAGAACCTCCGGTCAGTAAATCAGAATTTGATAAGTGCCCCTCCGGAAATATTCCTGCCAAAAACTTCATATCCACTCCAAATTTGAAAATCGTCATTCAAGATGTTATCCACATCAAAATAGACGTTGATGCGCCTGGTGACCGCAAAACGCAAAGAACCAGAAAGATCCTTGCGAAACGCCTGCATAACCGGCATACCAGCTTGATCCTGGATGGTCATACCAATCAGAAAGACACCTTTGAGGTTCACATCAAATCGTTTGTTGAACAGGTGCAAACCTATACCAGGTTTGACTGAAAGATCCGGACGGTGAAAAAGTTCAGTGGAATTGTGGTCATACCTGAAATAGGCAACATCAAGATCAGAGGAGAACACATCCAACCACGATCGGACCGCAGAGAAGGACAGCGCATAAATATGCAGGTCCACCCGATTTGCCTCAAACAATCCCGTTTGTAAAGGGTCGATGGTAAAATTTACTGCGTTTCTCTCTTCCTGCATGTGAAGTGTCAAAGCCAATTGGTCAAAATAGGTTGATATCGAGGAAAGCGACAAACTGCCTCCTCTACGATAGGTATTACCGTACATGCCATCCACAAGTCCCAGGTATGGATTCCGTGCTTCAAGCTCTCTGAGACCTTCCAGCGTCGCCTCCTGATTCAGTTCGAACGCTACCGCAATCGTTCCAAATTCGGCGCGAAGGTCGACTTCGGGAAACCAATATCTGTTACCATCGCTAAACAGGTGGTTGATACCAACGGATCCTGAGAGTGCCCTGGTATTCAGCCGGATACCTGCGCCCGCGCTCTGGGCTTCAAGTTTCATAATTTCCATTGTGGGTAGTAATGTCTGCCAATGTCGTCCAGAAAGCCAAACGGAAGTAAATGGGCCTATTCCGAAGTCTACCTTGCCGTCAATCCTAAATTCATTCTCGGCACTCGACAGGTCGTTGATGTGCATTCGGTGATAAGACAACCGCAGGTCATAGTTAACACTGTTTTGTTCCACCCTAAACGATTGGAGGCCCCAGTCGACACCAAAAGAAGTATATCGCCTGTCAGCAAGATCCTCCGTAACCGAATCAGAAAACCCATAGATGCCATACATTTTCTTGCTGCCAGACAGATCCAAACGGGACACATTATGTCGATCGAGGTAATATTTGAAGCCCACATGTCCTTTGCTTCTACCAATCTTTTTGGATCGCACTTCATCCTCTTCCCAGATATCATGAAGTCCGTCCACCTGTACTAGGAAATAGTTGTCCATGTGGTAGGTATAGCTGCCGCTTACCGCGAGCGGATTGTAATTCCCGTGATGTGCCGACAGGTAACCATGAAAGAGGGATTCTGGCTTCTTCATCTGATAGGCCATGGGTTTGATTCGCAAGTCAAGGTCGGGGATCGTATTTTTCAACCTTACGAGGCTGTCCCCGGTATCATCCAATGGCAACCTGCTTTCTTCGCCCAGTTCATCGAATGTAAATAATGGCTCCGATGCGTACAAATCACTGTCGAATGCCTTGATGACTTGAAGTTTTTGATCGAGTTCCTGGCTAAACGATGCATGGTGTCCCATGATCAGTCCAAGAATGAGCAAAGTCCATTTACTATTCATCTCCATGTTGCTTTTGTGATTCTGTATGTTTGATGTGTAATTTGAGATTCTCAAGTCGGTTGCGTGCGAGGTCGATCAGTGAATCCGGTATCTTTCCTTCCTTTTGCAGCATAGCTTCAAGAGCTGCTTGTGCAGCCATAATATCACCCTGGATGACATAATTGTCTGACAACAAGATGATAGACTTAGCAAGCCATGCCGCATCCGCCAGAAGAGCCGTATAACTGGATGTGATTAACTCGACAGAAGTGTCATACCTGGATGTATTGGTGAGGGCTAATGCTTTGACATAGATCAATCTGGGCGAGACCTTCATACCTTCGTTTCGCTGCCAAGCGATGTCCAATACCTCGATTGTCTGTGCCCAGTGCTGATTGCCCATAAGGTGTACGCTTGCCTCATACAGCAGCGATTCTAATTTCTCGAAAGGAACATCGTATTGGGCAATTTCACCGATGAGTATCTTGGTATCGTCGTCGAATTGGCGTGTAATGATCGAAGCCTTTATCCACCTCATTTTTCCATTTATAGAGAGTCTTTGTTGGTTGTCTCGGGCATAAGTCATGAATCGTGGATAATCCATCAGTTCATCCGTAAGGAGCACTTCATACTTCTCACGGATGTCATTGTCGGCTATAAAGTCTGTGTCATTACTTTGTAGAATTTGCTCAAATCTACCCAGGGCCATTTCAGGACGACCCGTTCGATTGAGGATGTTGGCTTGATCAAGTAAAGCGGGGGCCGCAAACCTGCCCCCGGGGTACTCGTCGACAATTTTTTGCAGCTGTTCGAATGCGACGCTAAGGTTTTCTTCCCGTAGGTGCTTTTGCGCTAGCGCATATAAGAGAGAATCCTTAGAAAGGGGAGACATCGACTCATCCTCGGTCATTGTTGCTACTTCGAGGAAACCATCGGTATCAAAGGTGTAGTCGGCATAAATCTCGCGAAGTGCCTTGGCAGCCATGGTCTTTCTTCCCGCATCTGCTGTGGAGTCTAAAATTTGCCGGTAATATTTCTCTGCCGCCTCGTAATCGCCTTTGTTGGTGCTGATCAGGCCCATTTGCAACATCGCCGTTTCTTTCATATCCAAAGAAGCTCCCTGTTCCAGTAAAATGGAAAACTCTCGATGCGCTTTATCGTATTTACCTATGGCAAACAATTCTTCTCCTTTTTTGAACCTGGCCTTTTCCGCATATGGGCTGTTAGGAAATCCTGCACAAACCTTGTCCAAAAGGACAATCTTATCGTAGGGCCGTTGTTCCAGGCCTGCGATAAGCGCCTGGTGATAATAAATGTGATCTTTTTGATAGCGATGCAAATCCTCGGCGCGGGAATAACAGCGCGTAGCTTCTTCATAATCCCCTAGAATGAGGTAAAGGTCTCCCATGCGGACAAAAACATCTTCAGTGACGGACTCAGGATCAGCTCCGAATTTGTTCGGACCACCGGCCTCCAGGAAATCAGCCGTGCGGGAAAAATAGCCCAGTGCCCGTTCGTGTTGTTTCAGTTTGAAGCAGGTATAGGCCATTACGTAATGTGCGTCGAAAGCCAGTGATCCTTCTTCATCTAAATCGGAAACGTATTCCAGGTACTGGCTCAACCATTTCTGCGCCCTGCTGAAATTCGAATTCTTGTAGGCAGCAAGGCCTCTCCATCCCGCAATCGTACGTAAGACTTCCTCACCGGGGTCCAGGCCCTCTATTACTGAAAAGTATTTTTCAGCTTTAGGATAGTTCGAACTGCCCAGTGCTTCCCGAGATTTCTCGAAAAGTGTACCAATGGCTACATCGAGGCTTCCGGAGTTTTTCTTGATTCCGGCGACAATGTCGAGAAAGGCTTGTTCGTCTTCCTTGACTTTGGGGAGCAGGTATTCAAGCTGCCTGGACGCCTGGTCACGGTAAGAGGTGTTCAGTAAGTCAGTCGACAAGTCAGCCGCAAGGCGATAATTCCCCATACGTCCATGCAATACAGAGAGATTCCAAGCTGCGTCAGTCTCATGGACGCCTCCTGTTTTCACCAGTCCATCAAACAGTTCGATCGCCAGGCCCGTATTACCCCATGCAGCTGCATCCTGCGCATACAGATAAGTCACGCGTTCTCCTAAGGCTCCCCGCTTATCCATGAATTTACGGTAGATGTCAGAAGCCTTGTCATATCTTTTCAAACGAGAATAACTCGTTGCCAGGAGCAATTCGATCTCGGGCTGTTTTCTTTGTATCTGCTCCAATTCCCTGATGGCCTCATTCCACGATCCAGTCTGGTAATAGGCAAGGCCGAGAATGGTTGACATCCCGTTGCGCCCGCCCCCGTGAGCGTATTTGCCTTTTCCGTATCGCTTGATGATTCCTTCATAGTCTTTTTGGCCATACATGATCCCAGCAATGTAGTAGGGAAGGTTTTCGCGCAGAGTTGATGGCCCCCGAACTTTTTCAAGGCGCAATCTTGCTGTTTCGAAACGGCCTTGCAACATGGCGCATAGTCCTGAATAATACAGGGCATAATCCAGTTTGTCAGAGTCCTGCTTTATCACTTTGACAAATACCCTTTCGGCCTTGTCAAATTCTTTTTTCTTGAAATAATCATACCCGGTGAAAAAAGACAACGTGGCCTTTTCTTTCGCTCCGAGTCCCAGTTGTTCCGCGTATGCCATCAATTCCTTTTCATCTTCAAAAAGACCCATGGCGTGTTCGTCTTCTATAGCCTGGGCTATCATCCCATTTATCTTTTTATCCTCACGCATCCAGCGATTGGCTGACTTGACCTCATACGACCATTCCGGATACCTTGTACTGATATAACCTGTAAGCAAGGCTTTCATTTCACGGTCATAGGCCATCCAATCTCTAAGGACTAAGTGTTTTTCCGGTGACGTGTTCAAGGCTGTATGAAAGAGTGATTCGCTGACCAGCGTTTCGAATGTCAGGTCCTTTGCATAGACAACCTCCTGGGCCTCGGGCTGTACCGGAATCAGAAAAGCGGCTATAGCAAAAAACATGCTGGATATAAATCTTTTACACATAATAAAAAATTGTAATATGTAAAAGTAAGATTAGTTTTTTATTTTGACAAGTTTATAGGATTTTTGACCCTACCACACCAATGAGACTATTATGACAAGATTTATAGCTGTTTGGGCATCACTGTCAATGCTTGTTGCCATTGCCGAAGCGCAGCCCGACAGATGGCAGCAAAAGGTGCGTTACAAAATGAACATCGACTTCGACGTGTCATCGCATCAATTTACAGGAACACAGGATCTGAAATATTGGAACAACAGCCCCGACACGCTTTACAGAGTCTTCTACCACCTCTACTTCAATGCCTTTCAGCCAGGAAGCATGATGGATGTCAGGTCGCGAACCATCAGCGATCCCGACAGGCGCGTCAGCGACAGAATCTATCAACTTGCAGAACATGAAGTTGGCTACCAAAAGGTCGATGAACTGTTGCACGATGGAAAGCCTGTCAGGTACGAAGTCGTGGGCACCATATTGGAGGTGTATCTCGACAAACCCATTTTGCCGGGCAAGTCCACCACCTTCAAAATGAAGTTCAACGCTCAGGTACCTGTTCAAATCAGACGAAGTGGCCGTGACAACGCGGAAGGCATCGATTATTCCATGGCACAGTGGTATCCCAAATTGTGTGCTTACGACTACCAGGGGTGGCATGCGAATCCCTATATCGGCCGGGAATTTTACGGCAATTGGGGAGATTTCGAAGTGGAAATTCGCATCGACGGGAGATATACACTTGCGGGGTCCGGTATTATAGAAAATGCCGATAAGATAGGTCACGGGTATAGCCACCAGGAAAAAAGTAAAAGCGAAAAACCGATTACATGGAAGTTTAAGGCCAGGGATGTACACGATTTTGTATGGGCAGCCGATCGCGACTACATTGTCCGGAAAAAAGAAATGTACGACGGAACAGTGTGCTATTTTGTCTACCAGCCCGGAGAGCGCACCACCGAAAACTGGGAAAGGCTGCCGGATATCATGGACGAAGCACTCAAGTTTATGAATCGCCGATATGGAAAGTACCCTTATCCCGTATATTACTTCATCCAGGGTGGCGACGGTGGCATGGAGTATCCCATGGCTACTTTGATTACCGGCAACAGGGGACTGGGCAGTCTCGTAGGCGTATCGGTCCATGAATGGATGCACAGCTGGTACCAAATGGTGCTGGGCACCAATGAAAGCCTGCATTCATGGATGGACGAGGGATTCACCAGTTTTGCAACGGGCGAGGTAATGAATCACCTGCGCATACAAAAGTTGATTCCCGGCCTGCCGCGCGATCCGGCTAATGCAGGTTCTGTCATGGGGTATGTAAACTTTACAAAAACCGGGCTGGAAGAACCGCTCACGGTTCATGCCGATCATTTCAACACCAACCGCGCCTATGGATCTGCCGCCTATACCAAAGGTGCCGTTTTGATGCATCAGCTACAATACATCATAGGTAAGGATGTTTTTGCCAGCGCACTGCGGCGCTATTTTGACACATGGAAGTTCAAACACCCGAATCCCAACGATTTCATCCGCGTTATGGAGAAAGAAAGTGGACTCGAACTGGATTGGTATAAGGAATATTTTGTCCATACTACCCACACAATCGACTATGCCATCGACAGCGTAGGTCAATCCAATGGGGGAGCCGTGCTGCATTTTTCAAAAATTGGCAAGATGCCCATGCCGCTGGATGTGGTCGTAAGTTACAAAGACGGCACCCAGAGCTTTGTCAATATTCCCCTTCGCATCATGCGCGGTCATAAAGCGAATGAATATCCAAAGATGCAGTACATCCTCGGCGAAGACTGGCCATGGACCCACCCGACCTATGAGATACAGTTGAATATTCCCCGTGACCAAATCGATAAGGTCGAAATCGATCCGTATTATGGAATGGCCGATGTCAATCGTGACAACAATACCTGGCAGCATCCATAACCATGCATTACGGCGATACTATCGCAGAATCTCTGTCTGATCTCGACGGTCAGCGTTGTGAAACCATGGAGACAACGATGAGTATCCTCGACAGTTTGAAATCGAAATAAGCCAGGATTGGACACAATTTGCCAATTTTGATCAAGATCTGACACATCCGGTCATCCGACATCAACTCCCATAGATTCGATTTAACTTGCCGACAATTTGAAACTGTCGGCGTGATATTGAGTTCGTGCATGAATCGCGGTGAATGGTGCGGCATCGGATGTAGGGCATCTCTATATCTTAACACATCCAAAATACTTACATAAGAGTCTTTAACAGAATGCTATTGTAGCTTGAAGGTCAATTGATTCATTAACCTCAAAACTGGCAGATCATGAAAAATGCATGGATTCTTTTCTGCTTAGCTTTGATACCTACAAACCTTGTTTTAGCAGATCATTTGCTTGATCATAATCTTTACGGCTTATGGTATGACGCATACTCTGACACACATTTAGAAATTAAAGACCACCGCAGGGGTCTCAAAGCCCGGCGCATCGTCCACGGAAGAAAAAAGAAGTGGAGGACCTATTACGGCATGGGCCGGGGAGTCTTTGACGACTGTGACGGCAGAACCCTGATTGTACTTGGCCCCAACAGGATCGAGTGGCGCCAGGGTAGAAGAAATACAATCATTTTCAGGCGATCCCGGGGCTCGCTATTTGACTCCCGTCGTTATCGTGGTAATGACCGGTACTATGATGAATCCAGGAGTGACTATGGTTACCGGGACTGGAACCGTCGATTTCGGGATGACTATTGCGGTGAGTGGTATTGCGAGGATTATGGATTGAGACTTCATATCGAATCGTATCGCGACGGGTTCAGGGCGAGAAGGCATGGAAGAGATGGTTGGACGTATTACAGTCCGTATGGGAGAAACGGTTTTCGGGATAACCGCGGCAACAGGTATTACTTCGATGGTGATGACCTTATCTGGTCATCAGGGCGTGATCGCCGTCACCTGCGGTTCAGAAAAAAATAAAGTTATCAACACGCAATCATGGATAATGGACTGTCCAGCACAGAATTTCAATACTGACTTCAGACTACTGACGACGGACCGCGGAGAGCCGATCCCAGCACACGGTATCCAGTCTCATCTTGCAATTATAGTCAGCAGGTAGGCGAACAGAAAGCCGGCTATGGCACCCATAGGCAGGTCCGCATTGGTCATTTCGTAGCCAAAGAATGTCATACCCACCAGGAGAATGAGGAGCATGGCGATCCATACACCTATGGTGGTCTTGATCAGGAAGGACTGGTAGATCGGGAAGGTAAGTCCGAAAAGTTCGAAGTGTTTGTCATCCGGGTTTTGATCCATGGCGTTGTGGCGTTGAAAATTTCCGTGAAAATAAAGGAAAGTCGGTCAATTTGAAAATGGAGCACAAAAAAAGCCCGGATGGGTCATCCGGGCTTATGTATATTTTAACTAAGGTTTTTCAAGTATTTAGGCAATGGCCGTATTTCTTCTCCTGTACCGGATAGCTACTACGCCCACGATCAGGAAGGAAAGACCGAGGA
>JBFKOL010000133.1:0-10472 GCA_041628815.1 Saprospiraceae bacterium
AATAGGAATCCGCTTGACTTCTTCATAATCGTCGTGATTTGAATTAAGGGGAATCCCGGTGCAAGAAGGTTGGACACCATCGATACTTCCTACGCCAGCATTACCTGGATCAGGTTCAGTGGGTATGTTCTCAGCCCTGCATCACAGGACACCCCTTAATGTCTTTGTGACAAAGGTACAAAGATCTTATCAGACCCCGATTCTTAGGTGGCTATTGATCATAGATATTGCATTTTGAAATCGCTCCTCTATCCTTCCTTTCAGGACGTAGTAATTCACTCGCATACTGTCGAGTTCTTTAATGTACAGATCGAACAAAACATGTCGGTCATTCCGGTTTTCTCGCAAAGGATCTGCTTCATACGGAACATCGTGATAGGGTATAAAATACAGGTAACCCCTATGAGCCTGATGCAACGTTTCGAGGTGCGGGTGACAGCGGCCATACTTATAAAGGCTCCAGATTTTGATCACTGTCGTATCGGTATCGCATAAGATGAAATCATTAGCGGTATGTAAAGCGGCGACTTCACTGTCCAATTGCCCTTGAGCTATGTCCAGGAGGTCTGTTTCATTGTAGGGGCGATTCAATTCTGCCAGGAAAGTACGCGCATATTCGGGCACCCATGGTTCATTAAAATGAAGTGCCAATCGGCGTGCTAATGTCGTCTTTCCTGTACTTTCCACACCGGTAATGATGATTTTTTTCTTCTTCATAGTGTGGCGGTCACCGTTTTGCGTGGAGCTGTTACTGTCATTTTCATGGATTTACGCCATGCCATATACCCCACTATGGCAAGCACGATGTAAATGAGGTAGAGTACTGCATAAAAGAACAAGGATTTGTATGCATAAATTCCCGTGGCAAGGATATCTACCAACAACCAATAGTACCAGTTGTCAATCTTTTTTCTAGCAGTGAGCCACATTCCTGTCACACTCAGGACGGAAGTGGTACTGTCCCAATAGGGCAGTGATGGTGCAGGAATACCGTCGGCCAATCTGGGAAGAGACATTAGAAATTGTGCGAAAATATAGATCATGAGGACCGATAACAACAAAGTCCAAAACTTTTGACGGGTTGATTGTTCCGTAATGGCGAGTTTGTCTTCCAAGCCTTTACCACGTGTCCAATGGTACCATCCATAAATGTTCAGTATGAGGTAAAAAATATGCAGCAAAAAGTCGCCGTACAACCGAGCCTTCCAGAACACTACAAACGATACAAGGACATAGAGTATTCCGAATAAAAAGGTCAGGACGTTTTCACGTATCAGGTATAAAACACACAGCAGCCCAAATACCAATCCCGAGAACTCAAGGATATTTATCTGGTTGATGGTCTCAACGATTTGGGGTATGAATTCCTGGCTCATCGGGTGAATGTAGGGTATTTTGGTTTAAGAGGGTTAAGAGGTTTAATATGTTACCGGCAACCGACCTCATCGTAGATGAGTTCTCAGACCCATCGTTCAAGGATCTTTTTTATATTGGAAAAAACAATACGAAAGATGTCTGTTATTTCGAATAATATACTCATAACGGGGGTCTCATCGGGCATTGGGCTGGGTGTTGCGCGAGAAGCTTTGCACCGGGGATACAGGGTATTTGGGAGTGTGCGCAATGACAAGGACGCTCAGAGGCTGTCTTCGGAATTGGGAAATCAATTCACGCCTGTTGTCTTTGATGTCACTTCTGATGACGAGGTTCAAAAGGCGTATGAAAAGATCAGTGTTGAAATCAATGAAGAGGGTCTTGCCGTTTTAATCAACAATGCCGGGGTTGCTGTCGGGGGGCCTCTTTTACATCAATCGATGGACGAGATTCAATACCATTTTGAAGTCAATGTTTTTGGACTACTCAGGGTAATAAAAGTGTTCAGTCCACTTCTGGGAGCGCGCAGCGATGCTCCGTATTCTCCCGGACGAATCATAAACATCAGCTCGGTAGGCGGGAAAATTGCATCTCCGTTTGTCGCAGCCTATGTTGGCACGAAGCATGCCGTTGAAGGTATCTCCGTCTCGCTGCGTCGCGAACTGCTCATGTATGGAATCGATGTGATTGTCGTTGGACCGGGCTCCGTTCAAACACCCATCTGGGATAAAGGAATCAATATGGAATCTTACAAAGACACCGATTACGGAAGATTTTTAAAAAGGTTTGCGAAGGCTGCTATGCGCGGGGCTGAAAGAGGGCTGACCATCGACAAGGTAGGTAAAAGTATATGCGACATCATGGAAAAGGAGCGCCCTAAGACTCGTTACACCTTAGTAGCGAATTATTTCGGCAATTGGATCATCCCCAGGATCATGCCTGATCGGTTGATCGACCGCTACATTAAAAAGAACCTCTACAACATGTGAAAAGCGAAAACGGATAGAATTTAAAACGAAGTTTCATGGAAAAAATACCAAGATCGAAGGAAAACGACTACACTTTCGGGATGACTCGTGAAAGACTGGAATTTTTACAAAGTGAGCGGCCGGATGTAAGTCTGGATCATCTTTCCAGCTTCGATATCGACCCGGAAGTCTTTAAAGGGAACATCGAACACTTTATTGGTACGGCGAAGGTACCCATCGGAATTGCAGGTCCTTTGGTGGTGAACGGTGAACATGCGAAAGGGTTGTATTATGTTCCTCTCGCCACGACGGAGGGAACACTGGTGGCCAGCTACAACAGGGGTATGAAAGTCACACGTGAAGCGGGTGGTGTCCATGTACATATCATCGAAGATAAAATGAACCGTGCACCGGTGTTTGTCTTCAATGATGCAGGTCGCGCAAGGGATTTTGGGAAATGGGTCGTGGAAAATTTCGAAGCGATTCGTACGGAGGCAGAAAGTACGACTCAGGTAGGGCGGCTTACCGGTATCCAGCAATTCAGTGCAAGTAAGATGCGATGGTTGAGATTTAACTATACCTGCGGCGATGCGGCTGGACAAAATATGGTAACAAGAGCAACACATAAGGCTTGCCAGTACATCCTTTCAAATCAGAGTCATGGTCTTGAATACTTTAGCCTTGCGGGAAATATGGATACTGACAAAAAGCACTCCTACATCAACTATCTTCACACGCGAGGAAAGCGGGTGGTTGCTGAGATAACGATCCCGGACCGGGTTTTGCGTAAGTATTTCCGCGTCGGGGCAGAAACCCTTCACCGCCAAAGAATGGTGTCCAATGTCGGTGCCATCATGGGTGGTTCTGTCAACAACGGAGCCCACGCTGCCAATGGAATAACTGCCCTTTTTATTGCCACCGGTCAAGACGTAGCCAATGTAGCAGAATCTTCTGCCGCCATCGTACACGCGGAATTGACATCCTCGGGAGATTATTATTTCTCCGTAACGATACCATCATTGATCGCTGCCACTTACGGGGGAGGAACAGCTTTGCCCACACAGAAAGAATGTTTGGAAATCATGGGTTGCTATGGACGAGGAAAGGTAAACCAGCTGGCAGAAATAATAACTGCCACCGTTTTAAGCGGCGATCTTTCGCTTTCTGCAGCCATCATGGCGGACGAATGGGTCACCAGTCACGAAAAATATGGAAGAAATCGATAAAATATTGATTAATTGAATATTATATATTAAATTAAATGTTAATGTAATAATTTAATAGCCCTAGACGTTTACTACTTACCCAAAAATTCGATCAATGCATTCCTCTGTCCCTATCACTTTTTTGTGTTTGTTTAGCGTCTACGCCAATGCGCAAAATGGCCCTCACGGAGTCTGGAAAGCTATAGACGATACCGATGGCAAAGCCACTTCACACATCGAAATATTCGAGAAGGAAGGGCGGCTTCACGGGAAGGTAGTAAGAATTCTTTCAGAACCAGAGGACATCGTCTGCAGAGCGTGTGAAGGGGAAAAAAAAGACCAACCCATATTAGGCATGGAGATATTATGGGGTTTAGAGAACAAAGGAAAATCATGGAAGGGTGGAAGGATAATGGATCCTGGTAACGGTAAAACGTATAAATGTAAGATTGAATTAAGCGATTGGGATATTTTAGAGGTGAGAGGGTACGTTGGTTTGCCCGCCCTGGGACGGACCCAAAAATGGCTAAGGATGAAATGATACTGAATCATGATTGCTAAAACAAATGTCCTGATCATTCATACAACTACACCGAGCGAGGAAATGGCTCGTGAACTCGCCAGGTTGCTTGTAGTAAAAAAACTTGCCGCATGTGTCCAGGTTGTAGGACCCATCAGCAGTTTTTATCAATGGAAGGACAAACTTGCAGAAGACAAGGAGTGGATATGTTTGATCAAGTGTCCAGAATCACACTTCAGGGATATCGAAGAGACCATTCTCTCCATTCACTCCTATGAAGTCCCCGAAATTATTGCTACCAATGTTTCAAATGGATATGGTCCATACCTCGAATGGGTTCAAAACGTAATGCCTCAACTATAAAGTGATGATTTGATAGTAATCTTGCCAAGGCCATCTTTTTAAGTCTATATCAAGTCGAAAATTTTTCCTCCAACACACCCAACAATCCTTCCTGGTAGTCGCGTATCGCCTGCATGATCTCTCGTTGAGAATTCATGACAAAGGGTCCATAACTAGCTACCGGTTCATTCAACGGTAATCCTGCCAAGAGGATGGCTTTTCCGGATTCTTTGGCTACGAGCTCTATGTGATTTCCGTCATTTTCAAAAATGGCCATTTGCCTTTCGGACAATGATTGCACTCCACTCAGTTGGACTTTCCCTGAGAGCACGTAGAACAATAAGTTGAAATCACTACCAATAGGAATTTTTGTCTTGCCTCCTGCTGTAAATTCAAGCCTGAGTATCAACAATGGTGTTTTGGTTGCTATGGGTGAAACAATGGATCCCCACCGGCCTGCGATGATTCCGGTTTTGATCAGTCCATCGCTAGAAAGAACCTGAGGGGTGTTCTGTGCGGACAGGGCAAAATATTCGGGTGGATCTAATTTATGCCTGGAAGGTGTATTGATCCAAATCTGGATGATTTCAAATCTACCGCCCTCCTCTGCCAGTTCTCTTGACGGACGTTCACTGTGTACGATTCCGCTTCCACTGTTCATCCATTGTGTACCGCCAGCATTTACGATGCTATCGTTGCCGATTGAGTCCCTGTGGTGCAAGCTGCCCTCGAAAATTAAGGTCACTGGGGAGAATCCCCTGTGCGGATGCGGATCGACGCCCGTTTTGTTAACAGACTGATTACCCGGCAGGATATCGTCCCAATGGTGGATCAACAGGAAAGGATCGACCTGATCAACAGATCCTACGGGTAAAGGCTGATCCAGTAAGATACCGCCCATATTCACCTTTTCTGATGTTACGACCTTTTTTATGCTTCGCATCATGGTAGCCTTTGCTGGGATAAACAATGTTTCGATTGCAAAGTTCAGAATGAAAGCGGATGTACCATCAATGGTTACTGGAATTGCATACGTGCAGTAATTTGGGTGATTCGTAAAAGATATCAGAAAATCACCTTAAGGGCTTCTTTTTCAGGTTTGTCAATGAGGTCTTCGATATCTACCAGTGCAGCCAGTCCCGACAGATATTTCAAATTCAATTCGTCCGTATCAGGGACGTATTTCATTGCATAGTAAATTTCTCTTTTGGCCAATTGACAAGAAAGACCACCCCTGTCCCTGCACTGCATAATGTAGGTATAGCACAAGTTTTTTCTTGGATCCAGGCGATCGGGAAACAAGGTTTTGGCTTCAAAAAAAGTAGATGCCGCTTCTTTATACCTTTCTTCCCTGAGGTAGACACGAGCCAAAGACATCAGTTCGGAATACGAACGATTCATCTTTTTGATGTTGCGTACTTCTCGGTCCCTCAGGTACTCTTCCCAGGTGTAGCTTTGCCCTTCTTTTGTACTGAAATCAAATGCGGGATGGTTGTTGACAAAAGATTTGGCGATGTAGAATAGTACTATAAAAGCTGCAACTAAAAGGATCAAGTACCTGAACTGTGCTCCACCTTTCATGTGACGGAAATTTTTATGAATATAATTACATCTTTGAATTAAGTAACTTAAAAGCGACATACTGGTCACCACTTTTCGTGCCTAACTTACCCCCGCCACAGGCTATGACCACATACTGTTCTCCATTGGCGATATAAGTTGCCGGCGTGGCATATCCTGATGCCGGCAATTCAGATTGCCAGAGTAACTGCCCATTTCTTTTGTCAAAGGCACGGATTTTTTCGTCCAGTGTGGCGGCGATAAAAAGGACATTGCCTGCAGTAACGACAGGACCTCCATAATTTTCCGTCCCGGTGATGTCCATTCCCGAGTCACTCAATGCTTCGTGCTCGCCAAGCGGCACCTGCCATACAATTTGTGCTTTATGCAGGTCAATGGCGGTGAGCTGTCCCCAGGGTGGTGTGATCATAGGGTATCCATCTGGGGCATAGAGCTTTTCATAGCCCCTCATGGTATAAGGGTACGGCCAGTCCGCCGTCATAGTCGCCGGCGCAGCTTCCTCAATGCCATTTATGAAATCGTAAATGGATTTTATTCGCACGCTGTTTAAAAAGGTAAATGCGGGCATGATGCCTTTACCCTTCAAAATCATTTTCTCGGTCTCCGCAAGGCTGAGTCTTTTGTCCAGGTCTATGAGTGAAGGTACATTGCCATAAGCCAGATTTCCTTCCAAGTTTTCGCCGTGACAGCTCTGGCAGAGACTCCTGTACATCATTTTGCCAGGGGATGCCGGTTCAAAAGGATCCATAGTAGATCTCCACACCATTTCATTAGAGTTGATGATCAGGTGGCCCGTCTCAGGATCGTAAGCTGCACCTCCCCACTCACCACCACCGTCGAAACCGGGAAAGATGAGTGTTCCCTGTTCGCTAGGTGGTATAAATGGGCTACCTTTCCTGCTGGAGTCCCAGATGTGTCTGGCAAAGGTTGCCGCTTCTTCTGAACGTTGTGCAAGGTCATCTTCCGCAAGATGGATTCTGGAGAAAAAAGGATAGTGTGTGGGTACAGGTTGTGTGGGCCAGGCAGCTTCCCCGACAAGGTCGGAATCGGGTACCTCGACTTCCTCAACGGGGTAAAGTGGTTCTCCCGTTTCACGGTCCAACACAAACAGGAAACCGTTTTTTGTGATTTGCGCCACCGCATCGATCAGTGCACCGTCTTTTTTTACCGTCACCAGGTTGGGTGGTGCGGGCAAGTCTTTATCCCAGATGTCGTGGTGAATGGTCTGGTAATGCCAGATCCGTTCACCCGTTGCTGCGTCTAATGCGAGGATACAGTTGGCAAAAAGATTGGCACCATGCCTGTCACCACCGTAAAAGTCATATGCCGCAGAGCCGGTAGGACAATAAACAATACCTCTTTCTTGGTCGAGGCTGAACCCAGCCCATACGTTAGCGCCTCCAATACGCTCATAAGCATCTTCCGGCCAGGTGTCGTAACCGAACTCTCCCGGATGGGGAATGGTATGAAAAATCCATCGCTGTAAACCTGTATTTACATCGAATGCCCTAATATGTCCGGGAGCGGCGCCGGTGCTTTCACTTACCCTGGATCCCATGATCAGAAGATCCTTGTAAATGATCCCAGGTGTGTTGCTTACGATGAACATGTCTTCCACATTTCTCCCTAGACCCTTGTGCAGATCTATCTTGCCCCCATCGCCAAATGTCTCGATGAGTTTCCCGTCGGTCGCGTTAACGGCATATAGAAATGAGCCTGCCGAGTAAAATATTCTTTTGTCATCATCTTTGGCATAATAAACCAGCCCCCTGTTTACACCTGCGCCGAATAGCCCAAATGCACCTTCAAAGGGGTCAAAGACCCAAAGTTCTTCCCCGGTCGCCGCGTCGAGAGAGAAAAGCTTCAGCCGCGCTGAAGTGCCATAAAGAATTCCGTCAATCACCAAGGGATTACACTGGATCTGGGATCGATTGGAGGTGTCGACATCGCCACTACTATAGCTCCATGCCTGTCCCAGGAGGCTAATATTTTCATTATTGATCTGATGGAGATTCGAGTATTGACTGCTTGATGCATCACCGAGGTAGGTATCCCAGTCGCTATCCGGGGTTGGATCCTCAGTGCAGGAAATGAGAAAGACCAAATAAGCAGTCCACCAAAATGCTGTTCTTACCATAAATTCCGATTTTACATGGCCAAGCAGTTGTAGAGCGATGAAGCTCCATGAAAATAATAAAATGGAAGAAAGAGTTATTCAATTTGTTGCCATCCTCGAAAACTTCAACACACCACTTTGGACCTATCACATCAAAATACCTGAAGTGCACATTCAGTATTTAACTAAAAAAAACATCAAGCGCGTATTCTGTACACTCAACGGTAGACTCACTTTTCCTGCCGGAATTATGTCTGCCGCCAATGGTATTCGCTTTATCAATATCAATAAGCAACGAAGAGAAAAATTAAAGTTGAAAGAAGGAGATACAGTCAAAGTAAGTCTGGTAGCTGATCGTACGAGGTATGGCCATGATTTTCCAGAAGAATTCAAGGCGGTATTGGAAGATGATCCCGAAGGGAAAAGCTTGTTTGACAATCTTACCCAGGGCAAACAAAGAAGCCTGGTCTATCTCATCGGAAAAATTAAAAGCGAAGAGATAAGAATCGAAAAATCCCTGATTATACTAAGACATCTTCATGATAATAACGGGGTTCTTGATTTCAGGATGCTTAACGAGGCCTTCAAGCGTGGTTTGTGAAGGGTTGTCGGTCCGGGGGCAAATAGTAGTCATGAGCTTCAGTACTTTCAAAAATGTCAAATGAATAGTGGGATTGAACCAACGCCTTAAAATCTTGTACAATGCCGGGCACACGATGTAACAAGTCATGAAATGTACGGGCACCGCTTATTTGCAATTAATTATTCAGAACATGTACGGATGCCACAGTAAGCGTACAGTGATACTTTCTTCCATCGCCTTACTTCTTGTCAAAAACCTTCATCAACTTGGCAACTCGCCAAGATTCGTCGTTTACTCCGCAAAGAAGAATACACAGGTATACCAATCTCAGGTGTGCTTCGTGATTAAACATCACCGGGTCCAAAGTGCCGTTCATACATTACTCCAGAAACTTTGAGTCGCTCAGATGGCGATGTGATTTTGACATGGTCACAGAATGCATCTCGCGATATGGACGAATCCTACAAGTGAAAATAATGGGGACATGAAACACTACCCTTCACGGTTTTGTCGACCCCTCACTAGTTGTTCAGTATCAATGGCAACCCACCCTCACCTGATCCTACGATGACAATTTTGCTGTTGGGTGATAGGGCCAGTTGCAGCGTTGCCTCGATGCCTTTATCCTGTAGGATTTTGTCAGTGAGTGATGCACTCAATATTCGGTTTGCATCGGCTTTTGCCTGTGCTTCAATGATCTTGCGCTCGGCTTCCTTTCTTTCCTTTTCCAACCTGAACTCGTATTGAAATGCCGCTTGTTCTTCCTGCAGTTTGAGCTCGATTGCGGCTTTCAATTTTTCCGGTAATTGAACCGACCTGATCAAAATAGCATCGATATCTATGTGTTTTGAGGCGACAGCTTCGCTCGTCATACTGTAAATTTCATCTTGAATGGCTTCTCTTTTGGTGCTGTACAATTCTTCCGGTAAATATTTTCCAATCACCTCCCTTGTAGCCGACCGTATTTCCGGTTTGATGATCCTATTGGCATATTGTGGTCCAATTTCATCGTGCAGATACCCGATCTTTTCATCCTTGGGTTGAAACCGGTAGGACAATTCCACGGCGATAGAGAGACCGTTTTTTGACAATACATCCATGGTTTCAAAAGCTTCCTGGATACGGACGTCGTATATAATCATATCGTCCCAGGGCATTACAATGTGGAATCCCTGGTTGTAGATTTTGTCTTTTTTGATACCACCCGCAAACCGCTTGAATTTGACACCTTTTTCTCCTGGTGCGATGGTGATAAATGTCGTATTGGTAAGGATGATAAAGATGAATATGCCTAGGAAGGCATAAATGAGGTATTTCATCAGGTTTACACCTTGAAATGGGTTTTTTGGTTGGTTAACATTGATTGTCGCCATGGCAAATTATTTTATGTTTCTGATAATGATCTTTATAGAACAACAGCTATTAGAAGGCATAAGGTTTAATGCTTGTTTATTGTTCATCGTCAAAAGTACGTCATTCGACGAAAAAGTATCCTTTGGCCTTTTTTCTGATGCATTAACAAAGTGGTTCAGGACGACTTCGCTAAGAGGTCATGGATTTGACCCAACACCAGGGAAGGAGACAATCCATTGAGGCAGGCCATATGGCCTTTGGGACATTTGCTCCTTCCGTATTTGGAACAAGGCTGACATGCAAGTTCTGTATTGCGCACAGGACGATAGTGCGATGAAGCACGCAATAAGGGAGCCATGCCAAACAATTCATCGGTACTCCCCCATAAAACTACGACAGGTTTGTCGTAAGCCGCAGCGATGTGCAGCAA
>JBFKOL010000134.1:0-10463 GCA_041628815.1 Saprospiraceae bacterium
AGGTCATCACCTTTTTTGTTTGCCAATGGGCGTCCCATTTCAAGGCGATAGGGTTGAATCAAATCGAGGGGTCTCAACAATCCGTACATGCCCGATAAAATTCTCAGGCGATCCTGGGCGAATGAAAGATCCTCTTCGCTGAGTTCGTCGGCCTGCAGACCTCTGTAAACATCACCGCTGAACGTCAGTGCGGCCTGCTTGGAATTTCCAATGTTGTGATCTCTTCGAAATTGGCGATACCGCAAGCGGTTTTCACGGGCCAATTTTTCACTTATTTCCATGAAGTCCTGCAATTCGTCAACAGAATACTTTTTCAGTTGAGCATTCAGGCTGACTGCTTTCGAAACAAATTCCGGGATGCTACTTACCTCCATATTCGATGGCTTCATGTCGAGGGTCTTGGCCGGAGAGAGTATGATCAACATATTAGTACTGCTTTAAACAAAAAACCGGGAAGAACAATCATTGTTTCCCGGTTTGGTAATTTTTTAATTGAGGGATATTTGGTTAACCGCTCTTTCCTGGTTTGATCAAACCGTTCTTGGCCGGAGGAACACCGTCTTCTTGCTGCAATTTTTCAATTTGACCAGTCACTTTCAATACGTGAGGTTCTCCGCCTTCATTGGTGGTTATGGTGACGGTTTTATTAATCTTACCAAGGCGTTTTGTGTCATACCTTATTTCAATTTGGCTTGATTCACCTGGCATAATGGGCTGCTTGGGAAAAGAAGGAACTGTACATCCGCAACTTCCTCTGGCATTCTGGATAACCAAAGGTTCAGTGCCTGTATTGGTGAATTTAACTACGCGCAACGGATCAGAGTTCTGAACGATCTTTCCATAATCAACGATCATGTTCTCAAATGACAAAACAGGACCATCGGCGCCTTCGTTCTGCGCATAGGCAATTGCAGAACACGCAACAGCCAAAACAAATGTCAAGACAAAAGATAAATGTTTCATGATTTTATTTTGATGCCGCAAAGTTAACGTATTGGTGCCGCTTTTGAAAGCCATTGCCATATGATTGTTGTTAATCATGTGTTAAGCGCGTCTTTTCCCACGCTTTGAATGTCATCTGAAATAAATCCGCTAATTTTGCAATTGACCAGAAAAAACCTTTTGAATGACGTTGACTGCTGATCTGACCCATCCCATACTTGAAAAAATCCTGCCTCCTGACTCTTCTCCTGAAAGCCCCTACAAACATGAAGTTATCAATGATTTCTGGTTATGTCTGATCAGCAGGGAACTGAGCTTACAGGGCCGGAGAGAAGTCTTAACAGGAAAAGCCAAGTTTGGCATTTTTGGAGATGGAAAAGAATTACCCCAGGTAGCGATGGCCAAAACCGTCTGCAAAGGGGATTTCCGTTCGGGATATTACAGGGACCAAACCCTGATGATGGCATTGGGGATCTCAACCATCGAGGATTTTCTAGCCCAGATGTACAGCGATACACGTCATGACCCATTCAGTGGAGGAAGGCAAATGAATTCACATTTTGCCACGAGATTTATCGACAAAAACGGTGAATGGACGGATCACATCAATCGCTTCAATGTAAGTGCGGGGGTATCGTGTACTGGTGGACAAATGGGGAGGGCGCTGGGACTCGCTCTTGCCTCAAAGAAATATCGAGAGCTCAAACTGGGCCCGGAATTCGACCGGTTCTCCCGGCAAGGCAATGAAATATGTTTTTGTACCATAGGTGATGCAAGCACATCCGAAGGTGTGTTTTGGGAAACCGTGAATGCCGCCGCCGTCATGAAGGTCCCGCTGGTAGTGGCAGTTTGGGATGATGGATATGGCATATCGGTACCTGTTGAAAAACAGACGGTCAAAGGGAGTATATCAAGGGCACTCGAAGGCTTTTTGCGCGACGAGGAAAACCAGGGAATCGATTTGTACACTGCGGAAGGATGGGACTACCAGGAGCTTTGTGTCACGTTCGACAAGGCCGTCAAAAAGGTCAGGAGCACCTTCATGCCGGCAGTAGTGCATGTGAAAAATCTGACTCAGCCTCAAGGTCACTCCACTTCAGGATCTCATGAAAGATACAAATCCAAAGCACGATTAAGCTGGGAGACAGAGTACGATTGCATCAATAAATTTGAAGAATGGATCGTGCAAAATGGACTATTGGAAGATGCAGAATGTCAGGAAATGCGTCGCGAAGCCAGGAGTTTTGTACGGGAAAGAAAAAAGAAAGCATGGCACCGGTTTCAAGGTCCTAAAAATGACATGCGCACGCGATTGATCAAAATGTATAAGGAGTTGACCGGTCCTGCAATAAACAGTCAGCGTTCGATAGAACTGGCCCAAGAACTTGCAGATTTTGTAAACCCCTCCAGGGGTGAGATCATTGCCAATGCCAAGGCTCTCAAATTTCACCTGATAGCCAAAAGATGGAAAGTGCCTGACAATCTTACGGCATTTATTGAAGAGCAGACCAAGCGTCTTGAGAAAGACTACAGTACTTTCCTGTATGACAAAGGACCCGGCTCAGCTCTGAACATTCCCGTTGTTCAACCGGCTTATGACGAAGATCCACCCTTGATCAATGGGTATCAGGTAATCAACCGGTTCTTTGATCACGCGCTGGCAAAGTACCCCAATCTCATAGCTTTTGGTGAAGATGTTGGATTTATCGGCGATGTCAACCAGGGTATGGCCGGCATGCAGAAGAAATATGGCGAAGAGCGAGTGTTCGATACCGGTATCAGGGAATGGACCATCATTGGTCAGGGACTCGGATGCGCCATGCGCGGGCTTCGACCCATTGCCGAAATTCAATATATTGACTACCTGGTCTATGCCTTGCCGGTCATAACGGATGATTTGGCCACATTGCGATACCGCAGCATCAATCAGCAACAGGCACCTTTGATCATAAGAACTCGAGGACACCGTCTCGAAGGGATTTGGCATACGGGTTCACCGATGGGAATGCTCGTCAATGCCGCCAAGGGTATTTACATACTGACACCCAGAAATATGGTCCAGGCAGCGGGGATGTACAACACCATGTTGCAGTCCAATGACCCTGCGATCGTTATTGAATGCCTAAATGGATACCGCCTCAAAGAGCCATGCCCCGCAAACATAGGTACTTATACAGTACCTATCGGTCTTCCAGAGATTCTCCAGGATGGGAAAGATGCGACACTCGTGACCTATGGTAGCTGCGTCAGGATAGCCATGCAGGCGCTTGCTATGGTTGAAGAATTAGGGATATCGGTGGAACTCATTGACGCACAGACCCTGATTCCCTTTGATCTCGAAAAAGTCATCCTTTCCTCGCTGAAAAGAACTAACAAGATCATTTTCCTCGACGAAGATCATCCCGGCGGAGCAACGGCTTACATGAAATACATGGTTTTAGAAAAACATGGAGGATACCGCTACCTCGATTTGCCGCCTGTTTGCGTGACCGCTAAAGACCACCGGACACCCTATGGTTCGGATGGCGATTACTATGCCAAACCTCAAGCTGCTGATGTGGCTACTGCCATATATGAACTGGTGTTCGAAAAGAAGCTTACTTAAGTATTGCTTGAAGCTAGGACGTATTAATATTTATTTAATATTGCGATGTAAAGACTGTTTGGTTTGAGAAATCTTGTCATCGTACCAACGTTTAATGAACGCGAGAATATCATCGCTCTTATAGAAAGTGTACTGGGATTGCAGGATTTCGATATTCTCGTGGTCGATGACAACTCACCTGATGGCACAGCATCAATGGTAAAACAGGCCATGGCCGACTATCCTGGCAGGGTAGACTTAATCGAACGATCGGGAAAAATGGGGCTTGGTACTGCATACATAGCAGGATTCAAGTATGGTATCCAGAAAGGGTATGATTTCCTTTACGAAATGGATGCGGATTTTTCACACGACCCGAACGATCTGGTGCGTTTACGCCAGGCAGTCGACAAAGGGGCCGATGTAGCCATAGGATCCAGGTATACCCCAGGTGGAGGTTTTAAGAATTGGCCGAAAGACAGGATTTTGATTTCTAAAGGAGGGTCTGCATTTGTCAGATGTATTATGTCCATTCCAGTAAAAGATCCTACCGCTGGTTTTATTTGCTACCGATCAGAGGTGCTCCAGGCCATGAATCTGGACAAGATCGAATTTACGGGATATGGATTTCAGATTGAAATGAAATACGTCGCGTGGAGGCTTGGTTTCCGACTGGTGGAAGTACCCATCGTATTTAAAGATAGGGAAAAAGGAACGTCCAAAATGCATATTGGGATCATCAGAGAGGCGATTTGGGGCGTCCTCAAACTTCGATTTCGTAATATAAGCGCCTGGTATGCGGCGAAAGTGGCCGTTTAGGTGGATCGTTCGGATCCTGCTCGGTTTCGTAGTCGTGGCCATAATGGCTGCTTTATTCATATTGGCATGGGACATGGTCCCCGATGATGCGGATATCGAAGCTCAGTTTGGCCAATCCGATGATCATTTGAACATAGACACGTTACATTTTAGTGGTGCTCCCCGGAGGTATATTAGGCTTGAACGAATGGAAAGCAAGCAGGATCTCATCATTTTTGTCCATGGAGCTCCCGGGGGATGTACTGCATTTGGCGGACTTTTAAAAGATACGTCCCTATCCAATAAATTCGATAGGATCGCATACGACCGTCCTGGTTACGGTCCTTATGACCGCGAATATCCCATGCCTGATATTCGTTTTCAATCTGCCATGCTCGAAAGGTTGGTGCGGACCAACCTCGGCGCAGGCCGGAAGGCCTGGCTTGTAAGCCATTCGTTTGGAGGTCCAATTGCCAGCCTTGCTTGTATAGCGCTTGATTCACTTGTAGCGGGACACATAATGATATCTCCGGTTTTGTCTCCACACAGTGAGCGCATTTTCTGGTATGCCGGAATTCCGGTGACGATTCCTTTCAAGTGGTTTTCTTCATCCTCCTGGAAGACAGCCGCCATGGAGAAAATGGTGCACAGGAAGGCCACCTATTCCCTTGTTGATCAGTGGATTCGGGTGGCCACACCTACTTTGGTCATTCATGGTACCCGCGACAGGCTTGCCCCCGTTGAAAATGTGGCATTTTGTCGCGCACATTTCGATCCTGATATTCTCACTGTTGTGACCTGGGAGGATGCCTCACATTTTATCCCCTGGACCCGGAAGGATGACATTGCAGATCAAATAATGAAGTTTATCGAACGAGTGGACAGCGCAGAAACCCATTGACCTGTCGACCGGAAGTAATCATTAGGTTGCCGAGTTTTGTGTTAAACCCTTGTAGTACAGCATACAATATATTATTTTTGATTTTTATACGAATATCGTATTGACCCTTTCTGTTAGAACCCGCCTTACTGTTCAGTATTATAATGAATGTGATGATAATATGTAAACGATTTGTTTACACCAATGTACACTTTAGAAAAAATTATATGTAAAAGATTATTTTTTGTGGTAGATAGTGGTAAAAAGTGGGAAACTCGTTTTACATTAGCGTTATAAGGAGCTTGAGAGTGTTGATATGTACCAATTTACAGGCGAATATGAATGTAAGGTTGACAGCAAGGGCCGCGTAAGGCTGCCTTCGGCCCTCATTCGCCAGATTGGTGGCAGCAACATACAGTTTACCCTTAACCGGGGTTTCGAAAAGCACCTTATCCTCTATCCCAGAGAAGTGTGGGAGAGAAAGGCGAAAGAGATTAACCAATTGAATATTTACAACAAGCAGCACAGGCAGGCCATCCGGTACTTTTACCGTGGGGCCACTGAGATCAGTCTGGATGGCGCTGACAGAATACTTATCCCACGGAGTCTCATTGATTACGGGGGTATAGAATCGGAGATCGTACTTTTTGCCTACCAGGACCAGATAGAGATATGGTCCAAGGAGCGCTACGAAGAAATGATCAGCCAGGAGCCGGAGGATTTCTCTGACATAGCCAACCGCGTCTTTGGCGGTAATGATGCTGATGAGTGAAAGACCAACTGAATCCAGTTACCACATACCTGTCCTCGCCGAGGAGGCCATCGACGCGCTTCGTATAGACGGAGTTGGTACGTACGTTGATCTTACTTACGGGGGCGGAGGCCACTCGAGGCCGATCTTAAAACGAATGACTGCCAAAGGGCGACTTTTCGGATTTGACCAGGATGTTCGGGCTGCCATGAATGTTCCGAAGGACGATCGATTCGTCTTTGTGCATGCAAACTTCAGGTATCTTAAACACTTTATGAGGTACTATGGCGTGCATTCCGTCAATGGGATCCTTGCTGATCTCGGGGTGTCTTCCCATCACCTTGACGAACCGGAACGCGGATTTTCGTACCGCGTGGATGCTCCTCTTGATATGAGGATGAATGTGAAGGCCGCGTTTTCAGCCAAAGATGTTATTAATACCTATGAGGCTGACCGGCTCCAGCAAATATTCTCAAGGTATGGCGAGGTGCGCAATGCGCGAACCTTGGCTCAACGGCTTGTTTCAGAGCGGTCCGGAGGAGAGATAAGTACCACTGGGCAGCTAGTAGCCACCATTGCTCCTCTTATAAGGGGTGATCGTCACCGGTATCTTGCACAGGTATTTCAGGCGATCAGGATTGAGGTAAATGACGAATTGGGTGTGCTGGGAGAAATGCTTACGCAGGCATCTGAACTCATAGCACCCGGTGGGCGAATGGCGGTGATTACCTATCATTCCCTGGAGGATAGGATGGTTAAAAATTTTTTTAAGAGGGGAGATATCTGGGGAACATTGAGTAGTGATGCATTTGGGCGGGTAAAGAGGCCTTTCGAGGAGGTCAATAAAAAGCCGATTGTACCATCACTCGAAGAGCGTAGAAGAAATGTTCGGTCCTTGAGTGCAAAATTAAGAATAGCTCAAAAGCCGGTATAAATGAAAAAGACTAAGAAAATAGGAGCGCTATACACATGGCTGCCATATTTCGGTCTCGTCTGTGTGTTAACCTTGATTTACATTGGCAATGTACACAAGGCAGAGAAGAAGATCAGGCAGATCAACGATCTGCACAAAGAGATCGAGGAACTGAGAAGGGAATACATCGCCATAAAACAACAGAGCATGTACGATGGTACGCTCTACCAGGTAGGCAAAAAAGTCGAAGGGCTTGAATTGGCTGAATCTGTCAAGATCCCGAAAAAGATTGCGCCTTAGATGCCTGGCCTTACTATGAAAAACGAATTGCTCCTTCGGGTTTATCTCGTTTTGCTGGCCTTCTTTCTGTTTGCCTTTTTTATAGGATGGCGGATTGTGAAGATTTCAGTAATAGAGCGAGACCAATGGATCGCTAAGAAGGAGAAAAGATATATGGAGTGGCGTCCGGTAAAGACTCAGAGAGGAAGCATTTATGCGGACGACGGAGAGTCACTGCTCGCAACTTCAGTAGAGTTCTTTGAAATCAGGATGGATCCTTTTGCACCCAGCAAAAAGGATTTCTACGAAAACATCGACGGGCTGTCGGCCTCTCTTGCCGAATTTCCGGGAGGAAAAACGGCTTCTGAATGGAAAAATGTAATCGTTTCAGCGCGCAATGCATACATTCAGAAAAAGAAAGGAGGTACACGCAACTTGTTGATAGCCAAGGAGGTAGATCACGTCGGCTTGGAGAGACTTAAAAAAATGCCTCTCTTTAATCTTGGCCAATACAGGGGAGGGATGATCAAGCGTAAAATTTATGTTCGTGAAAAACCTTACCGCGAATTGGCCTCAAGAACGATTGGGATTCACCGAGATCAGAATCAGGTGGGCCTGGAAAATAGTTTTGATCACTTGTTGAAGGGGGAAGAGAAGAAGATGAAAATGCGCTTTATTCCTCCCGATTTATGGGTTTCAGTCTATGATCCGACGGATTACCAGATTATAAAAGGTGCTGACCTCGTTACCAATATTAACATCCCGCTGCAAGATGTGGTACATAATGAGTTGAGGGAAGGTATTCTTGCTCATCAGGCCACAGGCGGTACTGCCGTGCTGATGGATGTTAATACGGGAAAAGTCGTTGCCATTTCCAACCTTACGTTGGCAAAAAATGGCTCAGTCGGTGAGTATAAGAACTATGCGATTGCAGAAAAAAGCGAACCCGGTAGCACTTTTAAGACAGCAAGTGTGCTTGCATTACTTGAAGATGGTTACGCCACCAGTCAAAGCATTGTGGATTTTAGCTTTGGTAAGAAGAAGTTTTACGGACTCTGGATGTACGATTCTAATAATCACGGTTATGCCAAATCTACCCTAAAAGAGGCATTTGAAATTTCTTCAAATGTTGGAATTGCAAGTGCGATGGATGAGGCCTACAACAAGACTAAGAAATGGTCCGAATTCTCGAAAAGGCTCCGTCAGTTTGGCCTGGCTCAGAAGACAGGTATCGAGATTGAAGGAGAGCCGGATCCCTATGTAAAAGATCCGGTCAAGAATCGCAAGGACTGGTACAATACGACTATTCCTTGGATGTCACATGGTTACGAATTATCTATGACACCATTGCAATTGCTGACATTTTACAATGCCATCGCCAATGACGGTCTCTTGATGAAGCCGTATCTCGTGAAGGAAATAAGGAAAGATGGGAAGGTATTACGCAAGTTTAAACCTGAATCTAAAGGTAGGATTGCGAGTAAGGAGAACATCGATATTGTACAATCTATGATGGAAGGTGTAGTCGAAAGAGGGACAGGTCATCAGTTGAAGTCAGATCGGTATCGTTTTGCCGGCAAGACGGGTACTACAAAGGTGAATTATGACAAAGGCGAGCGAAACTACAATGCATCCTTTGCCGGTTTTTGGCCGGTTGATAACCCAAGGTATTCGATGATCGTAGTGATCTATGGCCTTAAAGGCAGTGTGTATTATGGCAACCAGGTCGCCGGTCCTGTTTTCAAAAGAATTATGGACTGGACGCATACGCTCGAAAATGGTACTACAGTGGTAAATGTGGACAATCCGGAAGGTGTGGGTAAGTACCGAGGTGCAGTGCATGGTTTTGATGACGATTTCGAAAAGATATTTAAGGGCGTATCGGTAAGCTATCGTGGAGAAGGCAGATGGGTAAGAGGCGATGCCGAAGGGTACAATGTTGTAAGAAGTGATCCAGCCAAAATATCTACATCTGTGATTCCTGATGTTTCGGGAATGGGATTGAGGGATGCCGTGTATGTTCTCGAGAACTTGGGAATGAAAGTACGTGTGGAAGGTGTGGGCAAGGTGGGCAGGCAAAGTATTCGTCCTGGTATACCCATCGATAAACAAGAGATTGTGCTTCATTTAAACTGACGCTACAGGGTGTAAGGGAGATGAAGAAAAAGATAACGGACCTGTTGAAAAAAGCGGGTCGATTTGAAATAAAGGGAAATAAAAACGTCACAGTCGAAGGACTGGCGACAGATTCCCGGAAGGTGACAGAAGGATGTGCATTTGTTGCGATCAGGGGGAGCCAGACAGACGGGCACCTCTTTATTGACAATGCCATTGAAGCGGGAGCCAGCGTTATTGTGGCCGAATTTTGGCCAGAAAGTGTTTTGCCCGGCATTACCTATGTGCGATGCAATGATTCGAGGATAGCACTGGCATATATGGCTTCATCCTTCTACGACGAGCCATCAAAAAAAATAGTGGTCATTGGCGTTACCGGCACCAACGGTAAAACGACCGTTGCCACCATGTTGTTCGACCTTTTTAAAGAATTGGGTCATAAGGTGGGATTGATTTCCACCATTGAAATACGAATTGGAGAAGAGCGGAGGCCTAGTATGCTGACTACGCCGGATCCACTCATGTTGCATGCTACATTGAAAAGTATGAAAGAAGCTGGTTGCAGATATGCTTTCATGGAAGTCAGTTCGCATGCCGTTGACCAAAAGCGCGTAGCTGGGATCGATTTTGATGTGGGGGTATTTACCAACATCACTCGAGATCACCTGGATTATCACGGCGATTTCAAAAGCTATATAGCAGCGAAAAAAGGCTTTTTCGATGATCTCGGTGAGGGTGCCACAGCCTTGGTCAATCTTGATGACAGGAACGGTCGCGTCATGTTGCAAAACTGTAATGCGAAGCACAAAACCTATAGTATCAGGAAATGGGCGGATTATAAAGCTCGCATAATCGGCATGGATGACTCTGGGCTATACCTGGACATCAACGGTCATAAGATGATGAGCAGACTGATTGGTCTATTCAACGCTTACAACCTTGTTGCCATCTATGCGGTAGCGGACCTTTTGGATGTTGCATCGGAGGAGAGACTGCTGGAAGTATTGAGCGGTTTGGGTTCAGTAAGGGGGCGGTTTGAGATCATAAGTGAGAAACCGATGGTAATCGTGGATTATGCACATACCCCTGATGCACTGTCAAATGTCTTGGATGCCTTGCGAAAATTGGTCCGATCAAGAAAGATTGTGACTGTCGTTGGGTGTGGTGGTGACAGAGACAAAGGCAAGAGACCAGAGATGGG
>JBFKOL010000135.1:0-10419 GCA_041628815.1 Saprospiraceae bacterium
CATTGGGGAAAATCCGGGTGCATGGTTAATAGCACCCTGGACTTTCCCATTGTCAACATGGATTTTCAATTGGTTATACCCCTCGAGTACAATGTTTCCAAATCTTGATGCAGACGTATGACAAGGAAAACAATTGGACTCAATGAGAGGGTTAATATCTCCTGAATAGGTTACTGCTGATGTATCGCAACCTGTTTGCGGATATATATCTTCTTCAACGTCATAATAGCACGACGTGATTGATAAGAGCAAAACAGCAGTGATGAGTTTAATTGTTCTGCGCACCGGCATCGATCCACGATTTTATTTTTTCAATGTCACATTCATCGAGTTGAGGCTGATTTCGGGGCATCCTGGCAAATCCTGGAAGCCATGAAATGGCCCCCATGAGTCTTCCACCGTTGGCCACCGCGAGAATTTGTTCGTATCCATCTAGCGAAACATTACCAGAGGGCTCACCGCCGCTATGGCATCCTTTACAATATGTTTGTATCAATGGTTCAACGAATTCACGAAAGGATACATCCGAAGACTCGCATTGAGCTGAGCGATCATCGCAAGTCAGGTTTTTGGCACCCTGTAAAATCCAGGAGGCAATCAAACCTATTTGTTCGCCTGTAAGACGTTCGTTAGGCGGTTGGGGCATCACCTTTTCCGGGTCGCTCTCAATCAGCACCTCGTAAAGATCGCTTTCATCGAGATTACCCGATTTTATGACATTCGATGCGAGGATACTTTGGTAATCTACCAGCACAATTCCTTCGGGTGCATCATTCGCATTGTGACACCCAGACTCCGTACAGTTGGAGACCAAGATTGGAAGAATTTGACGGTTAAAATAGACAGTTTGCGGATCACACGGTGTCCCCGCAGCCATGGTATCGAGAGGTACAGATCCTGTCGAATCCTGGCCAGGGTCATCAATTCCGTCCAATAAAATGGGATCGTGGGTACAAGCTGCCCCTAATATAATGATCAACAGAACCGCTAAGTGATATTTTTCCATGTAGACTTTCAAAGACCCAAATTAATCGGGTTTCGGTCTTGCACACCACTTCTTTTCACTGAAACGGGTACTGAACCGCCTGAAGCGGGAAATTCATCGATCCAACCACTTCTTAAGTTTGGGCGTCGTTTCGCTACTGACAACTATTTTTTCATGAACCGGTGGATTCAATAGAAGCACGACCCTAGATTTAGAATAGGTATGCATTTCGGCAATTGCGTCGTGATGAACGATGTACTGGCGGTTTACACGAAAGTACAGGTCAGGAGGCAAATCGTTTTCGAGATCTTGCAATCGTAGGTCTGAAGGTAGTCGATCACCCTTCCAGGTTACCAGGTAGGTCAGTTTGTTTTCCGAATACGCAAAGGCGAGGTCAGACGTTCTTACGATTCGAATCTTATTCCCTGCCCTTATCAAGAATCTGGATCGAAATGACTTTTTCTGTCTTGAAGGCCCGGCCGTCTTGCTTCTTACCTTCTCAAGTGCTTTTTTCAGCTCTTCGCGTTTTATTGGCTTCAGCAGATAATCAGCCGCATCCGCCCGCAATGCCCGTATGGCATATTGATCATAAGCAGTCGTAAAAATTACCGACGAAGGCACTTCTATTAAATCAAACAATTCAAAACTGTTGCCATCTGCGACATGTATATCTAAGAAAAGTACATCGGGAAAATCGCGTACTGTCAATCTGGCCACCAGGCTTTTGACACTCTGATGGATTTCGGTCACCTCAAAAGAGGAGTCTTCTTCTACAACCATACGGGCCAAACGACTGGCAGCAGGTTTTTCATCTTCAAGAATCCATGCTTCCATTATCCTGATTTGGCATTTATAGGTATCGCCGGAAGACTGACAACAAACAGTTCGTTGGTTCTTTGAATGGAAATATCATGTTTTGCCAGCAACTCATAACGTCTACTGATATTTTCGAGGCCTTTTCCACTTGTGGAACTCGAAGCTTTGGGCCTTATCGGATTTGACACTACAATGCCATTGGCGGATATCTCGATGTTGATGTGTAGAGGGTCTGAAGCATCCACTACATTGTGCTTGATGGCATTTTCAACGAGCAGTTGAAGAGTCATGGGAGGAATAAAAAATTCCTCAGATATGTTCTTGTCTATAGTAATCAACACTCCATCTTCAAATCTTTCCTTTATCAATTTACCGTAGAGGTCTAACATTTTCAACTCCTCATTCAACGGGACTACCTCTTTTTCAGTTATATCCATGATACTTCTGTAGTAATCTGTCATACATTGGGTATAGCGAACTCCTTTTTCGGGTTCCTCCTCGATCAGGGCAATCAGGGTATTAAATGAATTAAACAGGAAATGCGGATCAAGCTGATTTTTTAAGGTAATCAATTGTGACTCGATGCGCATTTTTTCGATCTCATTCTTCATTCGCACCCTTTGACGGTCCCTCTTTACCCATAGATTATACAGGTATAATAGAGCCGCTGCAATTATGACCCAAAACCACCACGAATTGTGTATGGCCCGTTTTATAGTGATTGCTATTTCTGCCATCGGCTGATCATCGAAAGAATCATTTTCAGAAGCCCGCACCTTGAAAATATACTTGCCGGGCGGCAGATTTGTATAGGGAGCCCATCGTTCTCGTGTGGTGGTCCACTTTTGGTCATATCCTTCGAGAAGATAGTTGTATTTGAGCCTTGGGGCATTGGCAATCCAACTTCCAGTGAACCGAAAACGAACGTTGTTCTTGTGTTGAGGCAGCACATTGTTGGCGAAATGGATGGGCTCATTATTCACCTCGATCGATTCAATGACGGTTTTGGGATACAACATGGATTCAAAAGGGGAGTCTTTGAATATGTAGACTTCATCATTATCTACAAACCAAATTTCTGTACCATCGTTGTAAAGATTGTTGATGAAGGGTTGAGTTTCCTTAAAACCTTCAACTCTTTTGAAATTCCTGACATGCCCGGAAATTGGATCCATCAGTTCTACAGAATTTGATCGAAGCATCAATATTTTTCCGCCACCAGTGACTGCAATCGAATGGTATGCACCTTCTTCCTTAAATGCCTCCTCCATTCTGTGAATTCGTTCTTCTCTTAGTGATAAGACACCTAATTTTGTGGTAGAAAGCCATAATGTGCCACTTTCTTCCCATATCATGGAATAGACAGAACCAATTTCCATGGAGTCCGACGGTTCTAAAGCGTATTGGAAACGCTGTATATTTCCTTTTGAATATTCCATAAACCCCTCCCTGTCAGTCCCGAGATAAAGATGTTTTGGGGCCAATGGCAGGATACTATATATATACGAAGCAGATAATCTGGGATCGACCATTTGACAAGACTGTATTTTTCCTGTCCCGGGATTCATCACGATCTCATAAAGTCCCGTCAAGCATGACAAATAGAACATCGTATCATTCAATACTGCCACATCTAAAACTGCATCATCTCCAAGTCCATTGGTCGAATCTAAAAACGAAATTATGTTCCCACGAGTCGAGAGAACCGCCACACCTTTTTCAAGGGTCCCGACTAACAACCAATTTCCACACCAATCTAATGTTGACACGTTGGATCCAGGCAACCATGTTTTGAACTCTGCAGATTTCAAACCAGTCACTTTCAATCCATTTTCGGTTCCGAGATACAGCGATGACGGACTTTTCACTATGCATTGGATGCCCGTTGGTAATCTATGATCGTATTTCCTGATGTTTAGATTGGCCTGAAGAATTTTACCACCTTCAACCGAAACAAGGACATTATTGGCTTCGTCAATAATGGAACTTTCTATGCTTAGTCCACCTAGGGATAGGCTATCGATCAATTGCTGTCCTTGTCCAATTTCTTTGAACAGTTTGAGTTTATCATCGGCAAATGTCAACCAATAAGAACCTAAAGAATTCAGACCATGAACATTGGTGCTTAATCTTGTCGTTAAATAGTTATTTCCAGGACTCACCAGCCAGGTCTCTCCACTGTGAGTTCTTAGCAGTAAATTCTTGTTTCCTGTCCGGAATAGGTCCACAACTATCTTATCTGCCAGGAGCGTATCCACCGACTCCCATGTGCCATCGTTCTCCGCATCAAACCTTACAACACCGAAGTCAGTGGCCAGAAACATTGAATTTCCCAATCCTGACATAGCGTAAATTTCTTCAGGCGATGGTGCAACCTGCCTTCCTTCCATACCGGTATCTCCTACAACCTCAAACAAACCCTGTCCATACGTGGAAATTATTACGTTTTTCCCGGTGAAGAAGATTCCGGTGACGGCACTTTCTAATTCGGGCAGCGTGATTAGACGACTTGTCAAGCGATTGATGTCCCATTGAATGAGTGATCCATCTCGATAACCGGTCCAGCATTTGTCTTCCAGCATCAAGATGCTTGTTACGGTTTCATAGTGGCCATCACTCCGCATCAAAAGATTCACATCATATCCGTCGTATCTCAATATGCCCCTGTCAGAAGCCATCCATATAAAGCCGTGTTTATCGTATGCCATTCGATGGATATCTGAAGACGCCTCGTGGACAGGCTCAAACACGGCATTTTGTGCGTTTACCCTTAAGCAAACCACCACCATGCAAAGCATCATTTGTGCAATCAACTTCATTGAGCTGACAATCTTCCCTCCACCGAAACCAGAATCACTTCCGATATCTTTTGTTTTACAATCCTTGGTATGCTTATTCCAAAATCTTTCAATTCGAGATTAAACGATGATAGAAAAAGGATATCATTACCCAATTGGCTTAAAGATACATCGACGAGCAGCTCTTTAGTTCTACCATGGATCTCAAACTTTCCTTTGGCTCTAAACTTCTGATATTTGGAGGTCAATCCCACTACAGGGTCGATCATTTTTCCCGTAAACTTCGCATCAGGAAATAAGTGTGTCTCCATGTAGTTCTCATAAAAGTGCTCCTTTTGAAGGGGAGAGTTAAAACCGTCAAAACTTTGTATGCCCATTTTAAATGCAAACGTGCCTGACCTTAGGTCCAGCAGCCCTTGCAAAGCTTTGGTCGAGGCTCTGATGGTTTCCAGTGGTGCTTCTGAAATGAAACCTACCTCTGCTTCTGTTACACCGTACAATACTTTCTGGGCGTTGACCTGCATCAGCACAAGGGAGGAAAAAAGCCAGAAGGCAGATTTTATCAAAATCATGTTTTGCTTTTGAAAACGATATTAAACTCTTGACAGGTACATCGTCCGTGATTCTTATCAAAACCTTTATTTCTGAAATAGACCTTTTATGAGAATATTATAAACCGTAGACTTTGATTATTAATACCGTAATAAATCATCGGAAATTGCCTGCCCATTGTGATATTACATAATTTTGCCAGATGATTTCCTTTTTCAGTCGTCATCACGAAATATTTGCGGTTTCAAGCAGCCATCCTCTTGGATTATCCGAAGAAGAAAAACTTGCATGGCTTTTCGGAAACGCCAAAATCCTTGACCAAGAATCCATACCTGGTCCTTTTGTGGGCCCGAGAGCCTCTATGATTACCCCATGGAGTACAAATGCCGTAGAAATCACGCAAAATATGGGTATAGTTGGTATCGACAGGATAGAACGTTTTATTCCCTTCGAAGGGCTCTTTGACACCATGATATCTGAGATTTATAAATCCCTTCATCAAAAAATGTTCGAGTTAAAAGTCGAGCCTGAGAACATCAAGGACATCATAGACATTGCCGACTACAATGAAAAGGAGGGCTTAGCTCTGAGTGAGGAAGAAATCGATTACCTCGACCAGCTTTCTACCAAAATGGGCAGGTATCTTACGGATTCTGAAGTGTTTGGTTTCTCCCAAGTCAACAGCGAGCATTGCAGGCATAAAATTTTTAACGGTCAATTTATCATTGATGGCAATGCGATGCCATCTTCGCTTTTTAAGTTGATAAAGAAAACGACGAAAACCCATCCTAACTTTGTCATATCTGCCTATAAAGACAACGTTGCCTTCATTGATGGACCTCCAGCTGTACAATTTGCCCCAGATCAGCCTGATAAACCGTCTTTATATCGAAAATCGGTTTTTGAATCGATTCTTTCCCTGAAGGCGGAAACACACAATTTCCCCACCACCGTAGAACCATTCAACGGGGCGGCTACAGGTAGTGGCGGTGAAATCAGAGATCGCCTTGCTGGCGGCAGGGGTGCTATCCCCCTGGCCGGTACCGCATTGTACATGACGGCCTATCCAAGACTTGAAGATAATCGACCCTGGGTTGAGAAGAGCCCTCCCCGAGACTGGCTGTATCAGTCGCCGCTGGACATACTGATCAAGGCCTCCAACGGAGCTTCCGATTTTGGCAATAAGTTTGGTCAACCCCTTATCTGTGGCTCGGTGCTGACTTTTGAACACCTTTTACACGGGGAGTCATTGGGCTATGACAAGGTCATCATGCTCGCCGGGGGAGTGGGCTACGGAAAAAAGGAAATGGCGGACAAAAGCGAACCTGTGAAAGGCGACCGAATTGTGGTTCTTGGTGGTGACAATTACCGCATTGGAATGGGTGGTGCTGCCGTCTCTTCTGCCGACACTGGCGAGTTTTCGAAAGGCATCGAGTTGAACGCAGTTCAAAGATCCAACCCTGAGATGCAAAAAAGAGCTGCCAACACCATACGCGCTTTGGTGGAATCCGATGGCAATCCTATTGTTTCTATACACGATCACGGCGCAGGAGGCCATCTGAATTGCCTGTCGGAGCTCGTTGAGTCCTGCGGAGGCAAGATAGATCTCGACAAATTGCCTGTAGGTGACCCTACCCTCTCGGACCGGGAGCTCATCGGTAATGAATCCCAGGAACGCATGGGTCTGATCGTCGGCGAGAATGATATGGCCCTCGTGAGAGCCGTTGCGGAGCGAGAGCGATGTCCGATGTATGAAGTAGGGTTGGTAACAGGTGACGGACAGTTCACTTTTGAATCTTTCTCCACTGGGCGCCGTCCCATGGATCTGAAGCTTTCAGATATGTTTGGAAGTTCACCAAAGACCGTGATGTCTGATCAAACCTTGACGCGTTCTTTTGGGGCAGTACAAGCGGATCGCGACCAACTTATTTCCTATTTGCGCAATGTGCTGCGTCTAGAATCCGTAGCCTGCAAGGACTGGTTGACTAACAAGGTGGACCGGTGTGTCGGTGGACTGGTCGCCAAACAGCAATGTACCGGACCACTTCAACTGCCGCTGAACAATGTGGGGGTAATGGCCATAGACTATGAAGGTCAGGACGGTGTGGCCACCTCAATGGGACATGCACCACTGGCTGGATTGATCAATCCAGCAGCGGGCTCCAGGTTGTCCGTTTCAGAAGCATTGATGAATATTGTGTGGGCACCACTTGTACAAGGACTTTCTTCGGTGTCTCTTTCAGCTAACTGGATGTGGCCCTGTAAAAACAAAGGAGAAGATGTCAGGTTGTACGAGGCTGTTAAGGCCATTTCAGATTTTGCCCTGCAGCTTGGGATTAATATACCTACAGGTAAAGATTCCCTGTCCATGAAGCAAAAATATCCTGACCGGGAGGTACTGGCCCCCGGAACAGTGGTGGTATCTGCTGCTGCACATTGCTCAGATATTTCTTCGGTTGTCGAACCGGTACTAAAAGATAATGGACATCCCATATACTTTGTCAATATTACGGGGGGCACATTTGAACTTGGGGGTTCTGCTTTAGCTCAAACCCTGAACACCATCGGCAATACCTGCCCTGATATCGCGGATGCCACCATATTGGTAAATACTTTTGAAGCCATACAACAACTGGTAAAGGAGGACATGCTGGACAGTGGTCACGACATTTCAGCCGGTGGCCTGATCACTTGCCTACTTGAAATGTGCTTTCCTTCCAATAACATTGGTTTGGATGTTGACCTGCGCACTTTCAAAAGTATCGATCGGCTCTCGTTACTCTTTGCTGAAAATACGGGTGCAATTATCCAGGGACAGGCAAGTCGAGTGGAAAATACGCTTAATGCATTTGGTGTAAACTATCACAAGATAGGCGTAGCCAATTCATCGGGTAAGTTGACATTGAAGTTCGGAATTAACGATACCATTGAAATATCTGTCCCCGAGATGCGTGATTGTTGGTATGAAACTTCGTACTTGCTGGACAGGCATCAAACGGCCGGCGACCTTGCCAAAAAACGCTATAACAACTACAAGAAACAACCCCTTATTTATTCTTTTCCCGAAGGCTTTGACGGTGCTTTACCCAAAAGACAACCGGAAACCGTCAAACCGGTTGCAGCAGTGCTGAGGGAAAAAGGTAGCAACTCGGAACGCGAACTGGCACATGCTCTATACCTGGCCGGATTCGACGTTAGGGACGTGCATATGACCGATCTCATCAGCGGAAGAGAGAACCTGGAGGACGTCAGGTTTTTAGGTGCGGTAGGAGGATTTTCGAATTCTGATGTGTTGGGATCGGCGAAAGGTTGGGCTGGTGCCTTCTTATACAACGAAAAGGCCAAGGAATGCCTGGATCGATTCTTTTCGCGCAAAGATGTCCTTTCGATTGGCATATGCAATGGCTGCCAACTTTTTATGGAACTCAATCTGATCAACCCGAGTCACGAGCGAAAAGGCTTTATGGACTACAATGACTCGGGAAAACACGAAAGTGCATTTACATCTGTCAAAATACTTAAGAATCACACCGTAATGCTCTCATCACTTGCCGGAACTACTCTTGGCGTTTGGGTGTCCAATGGCGAAGGCAAATTTGTCCTTCCGGAAGGAAAGGAAAACTACCACCTGGTAGCCGAATATGGATACGTGGAATACCCTGCAGATCCAAATGGCAGCGATTTTAATCTTGCCATGCTTGCCAGCAAGGATGGCAGACATCTTGTGACCATGCCTCATATTGAGCGTTCTATTTTTCCCTGGAACTGGGCCTATTACCAGGAAGGGCGAAGTGACGCGGTATCGCCCTGGTTGCAAGCTTTTGTCAATGCCAGGAAATGGATAGAATCCAACCCGATCACATAGCGTTCAAGAGCGTTTACCTGAATAAGCTACAGCTTTAATTTCTATGAGGAGATTAGGGTGAGGCAGTTCATGTACAGCAACTGTCGTCCGGGTCGGTCCAGTCCTGTCGAAATACTCGGCATACGCTTCATTGTAACCGTCGAAATCATTCATCGATACTAAAAAAACGGTTACGTCCACCACATCATTAAGTGAACATCCGGCCTGACCCAATATTTTTGCGATTTGCTCAATGGTTCCTCTCGTCTGTTCCTTGATATCCAAAATCCATTCCCCATTGATCCTGTCTGCTCCACGATGCGTATCATCGGGCCTTCGGCTACTGGTACCTGAAATAAACAAAAAGTCGCCTGCCCTTTTAAAATGCGGGTATTGGCCTAATGGCTGTGCGCCATCCGCAAAAATGCCTGTGCTACTCTTTTTCATGGTTCTCATTGGATTGTATGACCGGATAAATTACGGGTCTTGAAGGGACAGCATCCATATCGAAAGACGACCACTGTAGATTTAACAAATAATAGCCGTCTGGTATGGTATCGGGCACGTAAATCAGCTCGGTTATAGTGGCATGAAATCGTCTTCCTGTCCCCCCATTCATATTCCAGAATATTTTGTGCGATATGAGCTTTCCCCCATCCTGTTCCTTGTCGACAGACGGCAAGTCAATCAGCAAATGATCTATACCCGAGGCAACAATGTACTCCATTGCCCTTTGGCTAAAATAAGTGGGATTGGTACCAGAATAATCCATTTTTAGTTTCGACGAATCATTAGGTTTAGTCCTGATAATCAAAGAATTAACTTCGTTTTTTTTCAACATTGGCATCAATTGGGAAGCTGTGATTACCTTATCTTTATCCGAGCATTTCTCCGGGGTAATCGTGATAAGTTTCGCCAGTACATGAGTTTCCTTTATGCAATCGGCCAGTCTTTCGTGGGTGCGGGTGATATGACCAAGGCATTCGGTATGGGTGCCATGGGCGTGAGGATTGAAGAAGATATTGTAAAAATTAACGGGAGAGCCTTCTAATACAGATCCAACAAAATCCCCCGCTCTCACCGGATCTGAACGGAATTGAGGGGCATGAAAGCACCTTACCTTACCAATGGGTACACTGAGATCGAAACCGCTGGCAAGATCGGTTTCCCAGTTTCTGCCACCTATGCGAATTATTGCTTTCAATTTACTTGCGATGACATTTCTGATAGTCTGCGGTATACTTCTTCCGGGTCTATGGTCTCGTAATTTTTTTCTCTGGCAAGAGCCAACAAGCATTCATCTTGCTTTCTTCCGTTGATCATGGCATCGTAGTAGGAAAGTTCTGGCTTAAAGGTGACCATGGAATATTTCGAATAGTAATCCGGGTGGGTACTTTCCAGCTTTCTTTCAACATTTCTTTTCC
>JBFKOL010000136.1:0-10378 GCA_041628815.1 Saprospiraceae bacterium
AAAAATTCTCCATTCAGGGTCCAAATCTTTATCGAACAGTTTGTTCCAGTCAATTATTTCCCATCCTCCTTCTTTTCCAGTTTTCTTCAATGTAGCATGGTACGGATTCTCCTGAAACCAATAATTGGGATCTACAGGTTGACCATCAATCTGTAGATAAATGAGTACTGTCGGATCGGCAACATTCCCCGTACGCCGCGTCGCCAGCAAAAGTGGTACTGTACTTGTCTCTAAACGGGTAAGCTCAAACCCCCTTCTTGTAAACTGGTCTTCGCACCAGATCACATTGTTTTCAATATCTTCCGGATAGTGTGCATCATTCGGAATAGCGAGAAATTCCTTGAGAGAGGTCATGGATCTGAGTCCGTATTCCACGAATGCACTCGATTCTATTTGTGACGAAACCAGTATTGGCAACGAAATAGCCAACAAGCCCGTAAGGCATATTTTTTTGAAGAACATAGGAAATGGTTATAGGCGAAAAGTAATGAAAAAATCAACCTTTGACCATTATATCAAATGCGCGGTGACTCCTGCTGTACACTTCCGAGCACGGTGGCCACGCCTGACCGGAATACGTTGTGAAAAATGGATCTACGATGTCCGGCATCGTCGAGGCGCACCAATTCTATAAGTGCCGGGTTTAGGCCGGCGAGTTTCTGTGACGAGTCAAATGGAATGACCTCGTCATCGTCTCCGTGAAAGATGGTGACTGGACAATTCACCGCAGCCAGGTTTTTACGGTTGTCTAAAGGATACTTGACCAGAAAGTCCGGGATCAACGGAAAACGACGGTCTTTAAGGTCTATAAAACTGATGTATGGTGCCACAAGGAATAAGTGACGAGGATCATTTTGTGAAGCCAGATACGAGGCCATACCTGTCCCGAGTGAATATCCTACAATGACGATCTCGGATTCATCATAACTTTGACGAAGGTGATCATATACCTTTTGCATATCGGAATAGAGCTGTTTCTGGGAGGTGATTTCTCCGTCGCTCTTCCCAAAACCACGATAATCAACCATAAAGATATCAAAACCATTTCCCATCAACATTTCTGCCTGTCTCAGGCAACGCCTGTTACTGCCTCGGTTGCCATGTAGATATAGGACGACACCCCTGGAATTGGTTTCTTGGAGGTAAAGACAATTCAGGTAAATCCCTTTGTCAACCTCAACTTCCACTTCCTGTCCATACCTGAAAGTATAGCTTTCATCGAGCTTTGAGGGATCAAAAATGAGCTCATCTTGGCCTACGTAGAGGACACCACAGGCAACGATATAAGTAATCCCCAATATCGCCACTAATCTGATAAGGACTTTTTTCAACTTCATGCACTCTTAACGACAAACAGGTCTCCTAAGTTTGATAGAAATCTTTAAAGAATCATAAAATTTTCCATCCAACCTAACCCCGTCAAGTCATTTTCTGGTTATCCCGGTGAAAACATTGACACCAGGATGCAATGGATTACCCGATGCTCTTCTGAATGCCACTACCTGGCCTGTGTGGTACAACGCATCCGCTATGGGACCATTGATGAGGTTCCAAAATGGAAAAGAAGAGGTGCGTTCCCCTCTCTGGAAAATGATATCGAGACCTTCGAGATCGGACGATCCCTTTCCCTTCACGATCTGACTGGCCCTGTAAATGTTGTCCAGCGTGGATTTGCGCAGTGTTGCAAAGTCTTTCATCTCTGAAGATTGCGGCGGACGCACATTGGGTTTTCCGTTCACCGTATTCAAAATAGTGATTGACAACCCATAAATATGCTCAGTGGTCTGTTGCACAGTCCTGCTATCAACACTTGGGCGGTAGTTTAGGTCATCGTTGGTAAGTTCAAAAGTAGCCCAGTAATAGCGGTAGCCCAGTCCATCGAGCATACGCGCCATGATATTGCCTGGACTGTAATCCTCCGGTGGTTCGGGAATCTGGTAGTAGGGTAATTCCATATCTGATGTTTTTAGATCTATCTGCCCGTAGATACCGGAACACGTCAAAAAGATCATTGTACAAATGGTAATGGTCTGCTTCATGAATTTATCAATATTTGTCCTCTAAAACTTATTAGTATGTATTCAAATCGATCTCTGGAATGACGTCAAAACCAGATTTTATTCGGCGTTATCGACGCGTAATGTCGCTTTACCCAATCAAAATTCGTGGTTTCCACGGCATAATTCTGTCAGGTGAAATCCAGGCCTTTATGCGATTTACGATGCCCCAGTACTTTCAGCAACTCTTTATCAAGAGCATGCAATATATCTTCAGATTCTGCATACTTGCCTCTTTCAAAGCGCCTGGAGCGCATTCCTTTCTGCATCTGCTCGCACACTGTCCAATCCTGCAAGTTGGTCATATCCCAGAACTCGATGGCTGAAGCAAAACGTTTCATTTTATCAATATCGTCTATTACTTCGGGTGCCAGCAGAAAGAAGCAGTCATTGACACTTTTTCCATGCTGAACCGGCCGTATCCTGTGGTACATGACAAAATCGGGATGGGGAGATAACAGCATATTGGGAAAAATGGAATAATAGTGTATTCTCTGAAGGTCATCACCTTGCACATTGCAGACGGGTGGCGCGGCAGCTTTACCATCCATGGTCATGCTACCTCCCGGTTCACTTAGCACCATATAACCTCCGATAACGGAACCCTCCATGCAGTCGTGGACGGCAGAACGAAATGGGGTACGTTGGCTGAGCATGGGATGTACTCCTGGACAATGGTAACACTCCTGGTAATTTTGCAGGATCAATTTCCAGTTGCATTCCAGCATATATGGTAAATGATGTGCTATCCTCAACGAAGGCATGTCCCAATCTTCAAAACGACCTATCAAAGCACCCATCTCATCCTCAAAAGGGGCGGGATCATCTGCGAGGTTGATAAATACAAACCCTCCCCACGTTGCGACATGGGCAGGGTAAAGGTCGTTGTCACCTGGGTTAAAACCTGCTGTTCCTTCCATCAATGGGGCCTTGAAAAGGGTACCGTCCAACTCATAGGTCCATGCGTGGTAGGGGCAAGTGATTTTCTCTCCCCTGAAATGGCCTGAAACCTCCTGGCACAGTTGCGTTCCCCTGTGGCGACACACATTGTAGTGAGCATGGATATCCAAATCACGTCCCCTGACAATTACTATGCTTTCGTCACAAACCGGTACGATAACATAGTCTCCTGGAGCTGGGACCTCCTCAGCTCTACATGCAAGGAGCCATTTCTTATAGAATATTTTATCCTTCTCCTCTTCATAGATCGCCGGTGAATGGTAGTAATGCGATGGTAGTGTGTACATGGGCTCCTTTACCTTGTAATCCACACCTCTCTTTTTATATACCTTTCCCATTTTATATCTTGTTTACCGGATCAATAAAGATAAATTTATCTTATACACATCGTTGACAAATGATCGGTTATTGACAATCAAGCAATCGAAGTAATGAATCATCTGAAATTCGCAAATCCATTGTATTGGCTATTATTGTTTACAGTCCTTCTGTCCCTGGAATGCTGCCGCCCGGATACATCGAGATCTGCTCAAAAGAATTGGGTAATTGGCCCCTTCACAAAGCTGGATAAAGTCAACCCGTGTCTCCTGCCCGACCCGGGTCAGGTATTTTTATGCCCGATTCGCCGCGATACTGTGCAATGGGAGATCAAGGATGTGTTCAATCCAGCGACAGCTGTCCGCGACGATACTATTTATATGATCTACCGTGCAGAAGACAGTGTGGGAAGGCACAACGGTACTTCCAGGTTAGGTCTGGCCTGGAGTGACGATGGCAGACTATTCCATAAACGACCCCAGCCTGTACTGTTCCCGTCAGAAGACCTGATGAAAATGTATGAATGGGAAGGTGGGATAGAAGATCCGCGAATTGTAGAAAGTCCGGAAGGGCGGTACATCATGACCTATACGGCCTACGATGGACAAACAGCTCGACTTTGCACGGCGAGCTCGGACGACCTGATCACATGGACTAAACATGGACTTGCATTCAACCAGGCGTATAACGGCAAGTACAATGACACCTGGAGCAAATCGGGATCGATCATCGCCACAAATATGGGCAGCAGGCTGGTCGCCACTCCCATCAATGGTCAGTACTGGATGTACTGGGGCGATAAACATTTGTATGCTGCTACTTCGGAAAACCTTATCCATTGGACACCGGTAGAAGAAAATGACGAATTAAAAATTGTCATGTCCTATCGTCCGGAATATTTCGACAGTGACCTCGTGGAGCCAGGCCCTCCAGCAATGATCCTGGAGAAAGGTATTGTGATGATATACAATGCAAGGAATTACGGACCCGGCAGGAGGATAGATATGGAGGAAGGGACCTATTCCGCCGGTCAGGTTCTTTTTTCTTTGAACAATCCGTTGCACGCTGTTGACCGCACTGATGAGCCGTTTTTTATCCCCGACCGCCCCTATGAAATCAGTGGACAAGTCAACAAGGTTGTATTCATTGAAGCCCTGGCACCCCTTAACAATGAATGGCTTATTTATTACGGTACCGCGGACAGCAAGATCGGCGTTGCCGCATGGCCTGTGGCATCAAGGTGACATTCACTTGAACAAAGATTTCCTTCCGTAGATAGAACAAATGGGACATTTCCTGGGATTGTGACCTCTTGCCGGGCAATATTCACGTCCAAAATAGATGATTTGAAGGTGCAACTTGTTCCACTTGTGCTCAGGGAACAACCGCTTCAGGTCTTTCTCAGTTCTTTCCACATTTTTACCCGTACTTAGCTTCCATCTGTAGGCCAGGCGATGAATGTGGGTGTCAACTGGAAAGGCTGGGATGCCAAAAGCTTGCGACATAACGACGGATGCCGTCTTGTGCCCGACTCCCGGGAGTGCCTCCAAATGCCTGAAGTCGGCTGGCACTTTTCCGTCGTGCTTTTCCAACAGTATGGCTGAAAGCTCTGAAATGGCCTTTGACTTGCGCGGTGAAAGGCCACAAGGTCGGATGACGGCCTGGATTGCCTCTACCTGCAGCTGTGACATCTCAAACGGATTGTCGGCAAGCGCAAAAAGATGTGGGGTCACCTGGTTTACCCTTTCATCCGTGCATTGCGCAGACAGGAGAACTGCTACCAACAGCGTATAGGGGTCCTGGTGATGCAGAGGCACAGGTACTTCAGGATAAAATTCATCGAGAATGGCAGCTATGTGAAGTCCTATCTCTTTCTTGTTTTTCCTCGGTATCCAGTCTATCATAATTTACTTAAAAATTGCATGGTATCAACACCGTCCGCATAGTCTTCTAATCTGGGGTTTTGGCACTGGCCCAACCGGACGGTTTCGAGATCCTTCAGCAAGACATTAGCACTTATACATTGAATCTGATCTTCGTTTTCTCTCAGGTTCTGACCAAGTATAAAAAGGTCATCGTAGAACTCGTAGTGAACACAGGCTATCCTTGAGGCTATGACTCGGTCTTCCTTAAATATGACAAAACCGTTGGTCAGAAAAGCCTCCTGCCCAAGGGTGTATATCGCGTAATTGTAGTCATAATTGTTTTTGTATTTGTTGTGATCGATGACATCGGCATAAGGAAGAAGGGCTCCAAAAATCAGGTTCATATCGAAATCACGCGGAATATATATCTTGGAGACACTGCGGCAACCCAGTCCGAAGTAATCGAAAATGTCGCACCCAAGTGCTGCGAGATCGTCTTTGCTTTCAGACCCATCCAGTACGGCAACAGCATTCCTGTTTTTTCTGATGATGTGTGGTACTGAAGAAAAGTAATATTTGAAATGAACGGCCGCTGCATCTCCGCCTGTTGCGATGACCGCATCATAATATTTCAGCTGATCCCCGATTTCAAAATGGTCCGAGGCCCCCGGTTCCAACTCAGTTAAAATGTGAACGATGCCCGGGATCAAGACATCATCTTTCGAAGAGCACCTGATGATGCTCTTATGGCCGCTGAGAAAAGTGCACAACAAATCGTGAAACCCCACGGCAGGAATATTCCCGGCCAGGATCATCCCCACCCTTTTGGATGTGTTACCCTTCATTTCATATTTTCCTGACCACCTTTCCATTTCGCTTCTGCCCAGGAAAGCCTTGCCCACCGCTTCCAGAGCTTTCGACGAATTTTCGACTGTGAACCAATTATTCTTGATGAAAGCCTGCTTCTTCAGTTCAATCATCCGGGGATCATCTGGATCCTGCAAAATGCGGCCCAGCGCCTCCATCAAATCAATTCTGCGCTCCAGGTTATCTATCACTTTTCAGGTGCTTTAGATTTATAATAATTTCTCCATTTTTCGATGAGGTCCGCCATGTCATCAGGCAATCGGGATTCAAAATACATCTCTTTCTCCGTGACCGGATGTATGAAACCAAGGGTTTTTGCGTGAAGAGCCTGTCTGGGACAAATGGCGAAGCAATTCAACACAAATTGCTTGTACTTGTTGTGAATGGTTCCCTTGCGTATCGCGTTTCCCCCATACCTGCTATCGTTGAAAACAGGATGGCCCAGGTAATTCATATGCACCCTGATCTGGTGTGTACGCCCTGTCTCAAGTTTGCATTTAACCAAGGAAACGTAGTAATAATCTTCGAGTACTTTGAAATGGGTTACTGCATGTTTGCCTTGATCTCCTTCTGGATAAACAAACATCTGCATACGGTTGGTTGGATGGCGTCCTATATGACCTTCGATGGTGCCTTCGGTTGTCTCAACTGAACCCCAAACAAGGGCCTCGTAGGACCTTAATATGGTTCTCCTGAAAAACTGCTCTGCCAGGTGGCTCATCGTATATTCAGTCTTGGCAGTCACCATGAGCCCGCTGGTATCTTTGTCGAGCCTATGCACCAAACCGGGTCTGTTGGCGGGATTGGTGCCAAGAACCGGCAGGTCTTTGTTGAGATGGTAGACCAGGCCATTGACCAATGTGCCGTGGTAGTTTCCAATACCCGGATGGACCACGAGTCCCGGCTGCTTGTTCAAGACGATCAGGTGGTCGTCTTCATAAACGATATCGAGAGGTATATCTTCGGGCAAGATCTCCTGGGGAATAGAGGGGTCCCGAGGCATGGCAATGGTAACCTCATCGCTGGGCCTTACCTTATAGTTAGGCTTTACAAGTTGACCATTGACCCTGATAAAACCTTCCGTGATGGCGTTTTGGATCCTGTTGCGGGATATTTTTTCAACCCTATGCAGCAGAAACCTGTCAATTCGCAAAGGTTCCTGGCCGGGATCGACTTTTACTGTCAGGTGCGTAAAAAGTTCTTCTTCCTGGTCTTCGTTGAACTCTTCCTCTTTCATACTTGCATTCTCTTCACTTCACTGTCCTATTTTCTGTAATCAAGTGGCGGTGATCTGTCTCCGAGTAGGGATTCGTACTCAAAATTGGCTCCTGTTCTCTTTCCTAATTCCAATTTAGCCTGTGCGACAATATCGGGATTGAGGATCAGGTCGCTGGCGCTGGCTGCAAGCGCTTTGGCAGCCAGAAGCATGCCTTTATGGCCGATGGACATACCCCCGGCCGCGACGGCCTGCCAGGTATGTGGTGACGTACCTGGCACCCAAGTGGCTGTGGAGAGGCCGGCTGTAGGAACTACCCAGCTCACATCACCGACATCTGTAGAACCTCCGCGTCCTTTTTCAATGACTTCAAAGGGAGCTATTTCACCCGCACTGGCTAATGAACGCTGTGACCGCTCCGGTAAGGTATTAACGATCTGTTGCGCAAAATTAATTTCATCGTCATCGTATGAAATTCCTCCGAGGACGGCAAGATTGGCATGCACCACCTTTCCCAGCGTTTCGTTGGGCATCAAATTGTAGATGCCGTGGATGATTTCATATTCCATACGAGTACCCGTTCCTTTGGCAGCTGCATCGGCAATGGTCTCCACCCACGAGAATATTTCCTGTACCTCTTCGCGGTAAGGGTGACGGACATAATAAAACACCTCGGCAAAAGCCGGTACAACATTGGGTGCCTCACCACCACTGGTTATAACATAGTGTATCCTGGCATCACTGGAAATGTGTTCGCGCATTTGGTTGACCATAAAGTTCATCGCCTCTACCCCATCGAGCGCTGATCGACCGTTTTGAGGAGCGACAGCGGCATGGGATGCCACACCGTAAAACCTGAATTTAGCACTCTTGTTGGCCAGGGATGAAGAAGCGGAGGCATTGTTCATGGACCCGGGGTGCCAGTGTAATACGGCATCGACATCGTCAAACAAACCGGCACGAACCATATAAACCTTTCCCGCCCCTCCTTCTTCTGCCGGGGTGCCAAAAAGTTTAATGGTAGCTTGTACCTTGTTTCGCTTACACCAGTCTGCCACTGCCAATGCAGCCGCCACAGATGCTGTGCCAAACAAATGATGCCCGCATGCATGACCGGCCTTTTGACCTTCAATGGGTGCATGATAGGGTACGGCTTCCTGAGCCACGCCTGGCAAAGCATCGTATTCAGCCAGAAGACCTATCACGGGCCCTCCATCTCCCCATGATGCTACGAAGGCGGTGGGTATCCCGGCTACACCGCGTTCAACCTTGAATTCGCCTTCTTCCAACAGTTTCATTAATAATTCGCTGGATCGCACCTCTTGATAGCCGACTTCAGCGTATCCCCAGATTTTGTGAGCCACATCGCGATAGGTGCCCGCATGGCTGTCAATATGCGTGTAGAGGGTTTTTTTCTCCTGAGAAGCTAAGCCTGAGAAGAGCACCAGGCTTACAATTGTGCTGACGAATGTCTTTAGCATAGTTCGTAATATTTGGTTTGGTGCGGGTCTGAAATAAAATGATCGGGCTATTTTCGCAAAAAACAAAGATATGGCGCTCAGAATAAACTCGTTTTGTGTCAAAGACCCAAAAGATCCCCGCACCACACGCCCCCATCAGCTTCCCATTTATGCTACATCTTCCTTTGAATTCGAAAGCATCGAAGAGGGAATGGAAATTTTTCGTCATCCAGAGAAAGGGCACCTCTATGCCAGGTTTGCCAATCCGACTGTCGATGCTGTCGCTAAAAAAATAGCTGATCTGGAGTGTCACGGTCTGGCGATCGATGACGGTTTTGGTATTATGACCTCTTCCGGGATGTCGGCCATAAGCACAATGTTGATGTCATTGTGTAAAAAAGGCGACAAAATCCTTACCCAAGGTAACCTATATGGAGGAACCACCGAATTGATCAAAAAAGTGTTTCCTAATCTTGGGATAGAACCGGTATGGGTCGATCTGCGTAATGCTGGGGCGGTAGAAGAAAAACTGGAAAAAGAAAAAAGTATAAGTGCCATTTACTTCGAAACGCCATCCAATCCGGCATTGGATTGCATAGATATTGAAACCATTGCGAAATTGGGCAGAAGAAAGAATATTCCCACCATCGTCGACAATACGTTTTGCACACCTGTCATTCAACAACCCTTTAAGTACGACGTGGATTATGTCATTCACTCAACAACAAAATACCTAAACGGACACGGAAACGGCATTTCTGGGGTGATTGTAGGAAGAGGTGAAGAAGCCCGCCGCATGGTTTGGTCTGTCATGAAATTGATCGGTACCAATTGCAATCCTTTTGATGCCTGGCTGACAAATACAGGTATGAAAACCCTCGCTATTCGAATGGAGAGGCATTGTACCAATGCCCTGGCCCTTGCCCAATTCCTCGAAGATCATCCCATGGTTGCCTCAGTGCGATACCTGGGTCTTCCATCCCATGAAAACCATACACTTGCCAAAAAACAGATGGAGGGTTTCGGTGGCATGATTTGTTTCGAAGTTAAAGGGGGGTACGACGCGGGACTGAGGTTCATGAACCGAAATCGCATCGGCTCCCTTGCACCTACTATGGGCGATGTGGACACGTTGATCCTCCACCCCGCCTCCATGTCACATCTGAACGTGGACCGAGAAGTCCGGTTGGCCAATGGAATAACCGATAACCTTATACGCGTCTCGGTAGGAATCGAAGATATCGAAGACCTGAAAGAAGATTTCGACAGAGCGCTCAGCTGACGTATTAACCAAAAGTCATGTGAGTGACAACCTGCCTCGCAGGCCAAAGTCGATGGCTTGCAGGTTTTGTATACCTCCATCCAGGATATCAAATCTGATCATGGTCCTGAACTTATGCAATCCCTTGATTCCACAGGCACCGGGATTCATATGTAAAAGGTTGAACTTTTTGTCACGCATAATCTTGAGGATGTGGGAGTGTCCAGAGATAAAAACATCGGGCCTCTCTTTATCAATGACGTTATAAGCCCGTTTGACATATCTGCCCGGATAACCACCTATGTGTGTCATAAAAACTTTTAACCCTCCCACCGAAAAAATCTGATCGAGTGGCAATGTTCGTCGAAGAACCG
>JBFKOL010000137.1:0-10362 GCA_041628815.1 Saprospiraceae bacterium
TTGACAAAGTCTGTTGATATCTGAAGTGAGCGTCTCCGTGCGACCTACAAAATCGACAGTAGAAGAATTGTTCATATGAGAAAACATGTGCATGGGGCGGAAGCAGACCCATCGCCAATCATTGGATAAATCCTGTTCTCTAACATATTCCTGTATATACCGGTTAAAGTCTTCACCTATTTCCTTAAAAATAGGAGCCTTACATTCAATCCATCGAGGATAATTTTTTGAGGCATACAGATCTTGCATAAATCCGGAATATATTCGGTCATATGGATTTCTTACAAAAGTGAATTTGAAATATTCATTAAAACAGGATTTGTATTCTGTTTCTAAGAATTGTTCAATAGTGAGGTGTTGCATGTGGTAATGGCTTACCGGATATCCTACATCCGTATACGGTTCGAGCACATGTCTCACCGTCGTTGAACCACATTTGGGAACGACAAAATACAGGTATTTTTTACCATGCGAAAGTACCATACCTTATAGTTGCAAGACAAAGACCCACTCTGAAGTGCAGGTGGGTCTTTGTATGTATTGTTTCGTTTTTAAAATTCAATTTCTCTTATTCAATCACCAATGCTTTGCCAGTGTAAAGTCTATCACCTACCGTCAGCTGGTAGAAGATGATACCACTGTACTCGTGTCCTATATCCTTCTTGTTGAGAGAAATTTGTTGCTCACCACCTGTCATCCTCATCTGCTTTTCTAAGAGCAATTGACCGTTCTGGTTGTAAACCATGAAGGAGATGTCACTTGGTTCCTCTACGTAGAACGTGAGGGTGTGTTGGTCGGAGAACGGATTCGGAAATCCGCGGACCCCTTCATGAACAGTCGGATGCAAGTTAATACTTTCTACGGATCTTACATATAAATTTTCATCATATATCTCTGCTTCGATCCATTCTGACGAGATCTGCACATTGGCGGCACCCATCAGGTCAGTGGCCATGCTGAACAATACGTCTCCTTTCTTTATGGTGCGATCCGATGGTGAAATCCACGAAAGGCTTGCCTTATCCCGGGTTTTAAACAGGTGCTGATCCGTTATATCGAGCACACCGGGAAGAACTTCCAGTTGGTCAATGCCTTGCAACCCTTCGAGCGTAAGCTGCATACCTGACAAATCGGTATTTTCGGTACTTCGGAAGATAATATGTGTCCGGCTTCCAATTTTTTCATAAGATACCGTGACCTTGAATGGCTCTTCCAGGCTTCTGGTCTGACTGCTCAAATCGATGCGATTGTTGCCGTCGAGGTCCCCCAACTTGATACCTACAAAGTCGGCGTGCATGTAATCCTCACCCAATTCCTTAAGCAACATATCGCTGCGATAGGGGAACGGATTTTTTGGATCTTCAAATTGGTAATCGGATGCAACGAACACCCATGTCTTGCCACTTGGGAATTCATCGGTTGCACCGAGGATTAGATTGCGCAGGTGGATGAGGTCTTTCGTGTCTACCGATTCGTTACCGTCCACATCGGCGGCTATGATATCGTATGGACTGCCGAGTTTCCTGATACCCAGGAGGTGTTTCTGCAATATCAACATATCGAGTGTGGAAAGACCATCCATCACATCATCATCCTTGGATGGTACGAGCAGGTAATCCTTGTACAGGAGTTTGTTTTCAAAGGCAAAATTGCCGGTACCCGAAGTCATGAGAAAAGACTCTTTATCACCGACTTTCATGGCCATCTTGACGGATGGAATGAAGTGGTTTCTGGAGGTCTTAACATTTCCCGCTATCATTGCCATTTCGACGACGTTCCTGCCTTCATTTTCCGGACAACAGCAGTTGAATACTTCGACTTCTCCGAGATTTCCTTTAAGTGCAAAGGGGTCTTGGCTGAATTCAGGATCGAAATCGATGTGACAATCCGTTGCGCCAGAGGTCTGGGCCACGTTCCCTTCGGCAGAGATGACCTGGAGGCCATAAAGATCACAGCGTCCAGGTTTTAGTGGCAGGTCTTGACAACTTCCCGTCGCGAATATGAGTGAATCACATTCCGAGTCGATGACATTTTGAAATTCTTTAGCGCCATAGGAGACACCACCTGACGAAGAGTTACCTACAATGCCATTGGGGTAAGTAGGATTTAAACTTGGCCCAGGATCGAAGATTCCAATAAATATCTGTTTGTTAAAGACCCAGTTTTCACCTTCTCTTTTGTATTCCCAAAGCTCAGCAGAGTGGGTGTTTCCTTTTTCTGCTAATAGCAAGCGGGAACAATCCGAATTAAAGGCGAGGTCAGTGATCTTGACTTCGTCACCCCGGTTGATGGTAAATTGGAGGTTTTCCGTACCTACAAAATGTCCCAGGCTGTTGACCTCGACGCTGTAAATTTCTTTGGGCTTGATGATGTCTACATCGGCCGGGGTACCTGCGGCTTCTCGGGCGAAATAAAGTTGGCATGTACCAGAACAGTTTTCGATCTGGATACCCCATATACGGTCTGTCTGGTTTGCCAGACCATCTCCTTCGACGGAATGATCATACGCCGTAAAACCGTTAACCGTTTGAGGATCGAATACATCGGTGATCGTATTCGTCGCTAAACTGATGCTGTATATCTTCCCATCTTCAAGGTTAGAGGCAAAGAGATGGTTCGATTTAGGGTCATAGGCGATGTTACCGATCCCATTTCCAATTTTAGTATCAGCAAGGATTTCTGCAGGGGTGGGAATCTCGCACTTGGAAGCAGTACCACACTCTCTTGGATCGTCAACAAAATTACCAGAATTGGGTATTTGGTTGCCTCCGATGGCATCTTCTGGCTCCAGGTAGGTCTCCGAAGTAAAAATGATTGGATCGACCGTCTCAGGGGTATTGAATGAGGTCATATAGATCCCTGCCGATCCGCCCGAACCCGTACAAGTCGGAGGCGGCAATCCAACATGAACAAACTGCTGGAAGTTATAGGCATACATGTCCGTTGCTGCGAGGAAAATGTGTCCGGCTTCCGGTTTTACGGCTATGCCGAAGACCTGTCCGATATTGCCCAAGGTCCACGCATCGGGAGTTATAAAAGGTACGGGGTCGACGCCAGGAGTGGTTGGGTCGGCCCAGTCATCACCCGGAGGGCACTGGGAATTGAACCTTGTATCGATGATGGCTGCTACTGATTTTGTGCATTCATCCGTCGAACAAGTGATCACCGCAAAACCGCACCACGGATTTACATCGATGGGGCATAGGACGGGACATTCGCCCGTATTGTCGTTGATGAAAATGTCGACGATACAAACTGCAAAATTTCCGCATTCGTCGATCACATAAACGGCGAGGCTTTGCACATTGCCATCTTCGCTGAACAAAGCCTTACTCTTTTCGATGCCGTAGGGGTCAAAAGCGATGATCAGATCTTCTTCCGCTGTCTTGTTGTCAGAAGCCTTGGCTATAAAGTCTTTGGCCCACACTTCTACCATGCACACATCCGGCATAAAGGTGGTATGCAACTCCTTGCAAAAAATGGTAGGCTCCTTGTAATCTGTACAGGGATTGACATCGGGTGTGTTTTGTGAGAATAGAAAGGTGGATACGAGTAAAAATACCAGCGTTATAATTCCTTGGGTGCTTCTGGAAAGGGCAAACGGAGTACCTGTAGTTTTCATCGTCATGAATATTAGTTAATGATCGAATTCTAAGACTTAGCTAGATCCTTGAAATCACAGGCCGGTAATAACAGAAAAGTTGGCGCACTAGAAATGGCGCGACTGCCTAAGGAATGAGACACTTAATGAAGACAAATATATTATTAATTTCTTCTATATATAAATAATTGTACAATAAATTACTCTGAACAAAGAATCTCTATCCATGAAAATGTCAGGCTCTGTCCAAGACAGTTTTTGAAGACCGCTCAGGGATGATAAGATCTTCATGGGAAAAGTAAATGTGTTTGTCGCCAATAACTGACTGCGTGATGCTGATGGTTTGCACCACATTGGATCGATTCATGACAAAAGACTCTTCGACAGGAAGGAGGCCGTCGGTGCGATGTACATTTAGTACGTTTTCCGGGGTCTTGTCACCCCGCTCTTCGAGTAGTTGATGAAACAATTCATGCCTTCGTTGGATGGATTCGTCGCTGTACAAGGTGGAAGAGCTCCAGATATGCGCTCGTGAAGGATCCAGCTTTCTCACGTGTTTGACGCTGCCATCCCATCTGAATTCGAGCACGTATCCGAGGTGTGCCAAAACTGCGGTAAAGGGTTCGATATTCCAAAAGTCAAACCGGGCAATAAAATCCACGGCATTGGCATATTCAAAAAACGATTTCAGCATTTTTCCACGGCTCATCCGGTAGGGCAGCTTTCGCTGATGCAATACGAATGCACCGTTCAACAGGCAGACGACGATGCCCTTGGTTGAGCAGAAGTACCACGAACCACCCTTTGTATCTCTGGGATAAACCACCTGCTGACCTCCCAATTCGTCGAAGATGATATCGGCAGCTGCACGCTCTGGCGCTTCATCCCTGTTGGATGTCAGGACGAAACGGTCTTTAGATAAAGGCACATAGGAAACTAAGCACATACTTGCACGTTATAAATCTCCAAGTTGGGGTCTGACGATGATCTCCTCTACTACGGCGGAAGGGCCCATGCGAATCGCATCCCACACGGCCTGCGCAATATCCGAGGCCTGCATGAGCCGCTCTTCCGGAAAATCAGCCCCTTTCCAGGACTCAGACCATGTGGCACCTGGGAGCACGGCGGTCACCTTGATTCCCTCTTCCTTGAGTTCGGACCTTAGGACTTTCGAAAATCCCAACAGGGCATACTTGGAAATGCTGTAGGATCCACCGTTCGGATAAGCCATGATGCTGGCAATGGAACACATATTGATGATGTGCCCTTTCTTTCTTTGGATCATGCCCGGTACAAAGGACCGTGTCATGTAATAAGCGCTGTAAAGATTGGTCTCGATCATTTGTTCCAGTACCCCGTCCTCTTCCTGGTGGGTGGCACCTGGGATGAATATACCGGCGTTGTTTACAAGGACATCAACCGTCTTGAATTTCGAAAGTACAAAGGACGAGAATTTGGAGATATCGTCTTTCCTGGATACATCACACACCTGGTCGATGACCTTAATGCGATTGAAACGGTGCATCAATTCATCGCTGAAGGCAGCGAGTTCTTCCCGGTTGCGCGAGCAGATAGCGAGATTGTGATCGTTTGAACCCATCAATTCGCAGATGGCCCTGCCTATCCCTTTTGTCGCACCAGTGACTACAACATTCACAGCTAAAAATTTTGAATGGCAAAAATAGGGTAATTTCGCAGTTCATTAAGCTGGTTCTTAAGTACAGGTACATATGTTGTTCACGAAACTGATCAAAGACTTTGGACGGTTCATTAGCTGGGTACCCGATATCTTTTCCCGTCCGGAGAATCACAAGATGTACTACAAGGAGACCATTCGCCAGATGTACGACATCGGGATAGGTTCTTTGAGTATCGTATTCATCATCTCCGGATTCATTGGTGCGGTCACGGCCATCCAGTTTTCGTACCAGCTGACAGGCACCATGATTCCCAACTACTACATCGGATACATCGTTCGCGATATTATGATCATTGAAATGGCCGTTACGCTGACTTGCATAGTGCTTGCCGGCAAAATCGGATCCACCATGGCCGCAGAAATAGGAGGTATGAGGCAGAAAGAGCACATCGATGCCATGGAGATCATGGGGGTCAACACATCCGCGTACCTGGTCATGCCAAAGATTGTAGCGGCAATGATCATCATCCCCGTGCTGGTGAGTGTTGCTGCCATTGTAGGTATTGGCGGAGGATATTTCGCGGCTGTCTTCGTGGCGGATTACACCAATGCAGAGTTTGTGAGAGGCCTGCGATCATTTTTTGTGCCTTTCAACATTACGATCATGTATATCAAGGCGGTCACTTTTGCCTTCATTATAGTGTCAGTAGCCTGTTTCCAGGGTTACTTTGTCAAAGGGGGCAGTATCGAGTTGGGACAGGCAAGCACGAGGGCCGTTGTTTTCGGGGCGATCCTTATCCTTGTGGCAGACCTGGTGATCGCACTGGTATTAATGAGCTGAAGCTATGATAAGGGCAGAAAACATTTTTAAGTCTTTTGGCACACATGAAGTCCTCAAGGACATCAATTTTTCCTTTGAACAAGGAAAGACCAACCTCATCATTGGAAAAAGCGGATCGGGCAAGACGGTCCTTCTCAAGATACTGGTAGGTCTTCTTCAGCCTACGAGCGGACATGTGTGGTACAATGGAGACGACGTCACCACCTTTTCCAAGGACAAACTTCGGGAATTGAGGATGCGCATCGGCATGCTCTTCCAGGGGAATGCTCTTTTTGACTCCATGACCATTGAAGAAAACATCCGGTTCCCCATGGACATGTTTACACATAAGACTGCGGCCGAAAAAAGGAAAAGGGTGGACTATTGCCTTGAGCGAGTGAGTCTTGAGGGAATCAACGATAAGTACCCCTCTGAAATCAGCGGAGGCATGCAAAAACGCGTGGGTATTGCCAGGGCTATTGTTTTGAACCCCGAGTTTTTGTTTTGCGATGAACCCAACTCCGGTCTCGATCCGAAAACTGCCATCACCATCGACGATTTGATTCGTTCGATTACCAAAGAGCACGATATCATCACCATTATCAACACGCACGATATGAATTCCGTGATGGAAATAGGCGAAAATATCTGCTTGTTGGCTGACGGACACGTCGCCTGGAGTGGTACCAAGGATGAAGTTCTAAAAGGAGATCACGGTGTACTGCACGACTTTATTTTCGCTTCCCCATTTCTTCAAAGGCTTAAGGATCAAGCCATTTCATAATAGCCAGCAATTGACGACTGTCAATTAAAAAGCCCAAGTTTGCTACCAAACTCAGGCTCTTTCGACTAAGGTCTCAAAATAAGAAAACTACTTCTTATATATCTTGAGTCTTTCATTTCGCCTGACCCACATTACGTTCAATGCCTCGCCAGACGACACAAATATAACTGAATATCTCTCTACAGGGTTCAAAATATGAAAAAAAATTATATATAAAAAAAAATTAATAAAAATTATAAACCGCCCCATCTGCTCGAATATATAGAGCACAATGGCCTAACAACTTTGAGTCAGGTAAGAGCTGAGTGGGTGTATACCACCTCTTTATACATTCTGAGTCCGCCCGCTCCAAATACGTTTCATAAGGGCGAGGTCTTAGAACAGGTGGTCGCGTAACATTTGGATAGAAATAGCGATCAGCAGGATTCCAAAGATTTTTCGCAGCGATGACGCCAGCTGATCTGTTATTTTACGTGACAACCATCCTGTAGATCTCAGAATGATATAGACCAGGATAAGGTTGACCAATATCCCTATAATGATACTGGGAGTATTGTATTCAGCTTTAAGTGAAATGATGGTCGTCAATGTTCCTGCACCAGCCAGTAGTGGAAATGCTATGGGAACGATGCTCCCGGTCCCTTGATCATCGTGGTGATCGCGGAAGAAACGGATTCCAAGAGTCATTTCTAACCCGATAAAAAAGATCACCAGTGAACCTGCCAACGCAAAAGAAGATACTTCAATTCCGAATATGGCCAGTATGGAGGCCCCGAAAAAGAGAAATGCCATCATGATTAAACCCGCTGATCCCGTCGCTATAGCCGGTTTTATGATCAATCCTTCACGTTTCATGTTGATGATCACAGGTAGTGACCCTATGATATCAATGACTGAAAACAAGATCAGAGAAACACTCAGTACTGCTCCTATGCTCATGGCTCCTACATTTAAACTATGACACAATAATAAAGTATATAATTACAATATGACATAAATAGTTTCATAGAGAGATAATATGAACATTATATATTCAATATTTTGTCAAAATGATTATTTTTGAATTCAATATCGATTTGTGGAAATACAACTTGACGCGATCGACCGGCGTATTCTTGAAGAATTGACACTGGATGCCAGGATTCCGTACATACAGCTGGCAAAAAAGCTCAAAGTTTCCAATACCCTGATCCACCAGCGGGTGAGAAGACTGCAACAGATGAAACTCATCGACAAGGCAACTTTTCCGCTGGATCCCTGGAAGCTGGGCTATCAGACTTGTGCCTTTGTACAAATCATGCTGAGCAATCCCAAACAACACAAATTGGTGGAAGAAGAATTGCACAAGATTCCTGAAATTGTCGAATGCGTTAACATTGCAGGACGATATGCCCTGCTCGCCAAAATATTTGCATTCAACAATCGCCACCTGCGCGATATTGTCTACGAGCGCATCCTCCAGATCGAAGGTGTTGAAGGGACCAACTCCACCATATCATTTGAAACGGCATTCACCAGGAACATTCCCTTGCATCAAAAAAAGGAAGATTTCCAGGATTGAAGACAGGCAATTTCTAGAATTCGTATGGAGTAAATAAGCAACATATAGGCGCGTTGTATAAATCAAAAAGTAACAAGTTGTCATAGATGTTTGTTATGATCCTTCAAGCCTCCTGCCTGGTAAAGGACGCAAGCATCGAAGAGGGTAACAACTTTGGTCAGCCGGATTTAACTTTTTCCATGAAAGAGCACGGGGAGCACCCGTATCTTTATGGGTGTCAGATAAAACAGTAAACTTGATGGAAGGACTGTCAAAAGTGGAGTTGCGCAATAAATATACCCTTGTCAGAGATGCCCTCACTCCTGCGAACAGGGCGCGACAATCAGTATTGATTTCGCGGAAGCTCCTTGCGTTGGAGGAAAGTGAGAGCTGGGAGACGATCCATGTTTACATACCAATGCGCTCTGAAGTGGACATCCGCTCCTTCACAAAACACCTTATCGAATGTGACAAGAAGACGTACACTTCGCGGACGATGCAAAACGGCAGGCTCACCCATTGGCGGTTGCTTTCGTTTGATCAGTGCATGCCGGGCAGATTCGGTACCGTACATCCGGCAGGTGAAAAGGCTTACACAGGATCATTCGAAGTAATCATTGTGCCGGGTATCGTTTTTGACGCGAAAGGGAATCGTATCGGTTATGGAGGCGGATATTATGATCGATTTTTAGCAGATCATCCGGATTCGTTAAAAATTGGTGTGTGTTTTCGGGAGCAACTGATAAAAGAAATCCAACCAGCACCCCATGATGTCAGGATGGACCGACTAATTACGGCATGAAAACAGCCTTATCAGGATATTGATCGTTTTGTAAACGCTATCTAGTGAAAGTCAATGACTCGGCTTAATCTATTCATTTTTGCTTTTTTAACCGTTTCATTCCAAGCATCTGCTCTCTTGGGACAGGTGGTGTTTTTTTCGGACTACCAGCTGGCGCTTGAAGCGATGAAAGAACGCGGCAAACCGCTATTGTACAAGATCTGTAATGATGGTAACAGGAAATGTCAAAAGCTTTCTGAAGAAGTGTTGAGCGATCCCGAAATAGCAGACCTGATCAATATCAACTTTGTTCCTTTACGTCTCGACCCGCAGGTCGACAGGGAAATAGTACATCCTTTTGAAGTAACCAAGTATCCTACGCTCATTGTGGTCGGCACGTCAGGTCAATTGCTGGATAGGTATGATGGTTACAAGGAGCAGAAGGAAACCGAGAAGTTCATCAAAACTATTGCGCGCAACGCATCCGGACTGACGGACATGCGTAAGGAATACAATAGCCGTCGGGACGATACTCAATTCCTCAAAGAATATTATAAATCCTTGAAAGCTTCCGGTTTTGGCAGTGATGCACAAAGATTAATACCCCATTTCTTTTCGAATACTTCGCGTATTGAGAAACGGGAAGATTACGATTTTGTATTTTCTTCCGCTGACCATTACCGAAGCCAGAGTTTTGCGTATGTGCTTGACCATTTAACGGAGTTTGACAGTATTTATGGCAAGACGGTGGTCTCCGACCGCCTAATGAACGCCCTGGTAATGAACTTACCGCTTGAACGCCAGATGGATTTGAGATACATCGAACGACGGATGTCTACAGTATTTCGCAACGTCAATACCTCAAGGTTTAAAGATGCATTCATCGTGAATTATTTTTCAGGGATCGACGGCAGGGATACAGTACAATGGTATGTAGAAAGTGGAATGCGGCGATTGGAGGATTTAGATTGTAGCCCAATGCCTGATTTTAATGATCTTATGGTCACCCTCATGCTGAATTCAAGTTCAGAAGAAGACTTATCAAAACTCGAGTCGGCCGCCAGAGCCTGTTTTGCAAAAACTCAGGACATAAATACTTTGGATTTACTTTCGGTGATAATGTATAAAAAACTGGGTATCAGTAACTCAGATATAGGTTTATACACAAGCTGGTTATACCTTCCATGGGTTCTAAAA
>JBFKOL010000138.1:0-10301 GCA_041628815.1 Saprospiraceae bacterium
CTTCACCTTTGCAATACCTATATCTTTAAGTAGATCGTACCCATTTCTAACCGATACTAAGTTTCTGGCAAGCATCACACGGCCAAGATCAGCCTCGATCTGATCGTTCCATGGAGTTCTTTCTGTAATGGCACGAATTACGCGATTCTGAGCTGTTTCATCATCGGCGCACTGTTGATAAAAGATGTTCAAGTTGGTCGTATCCACTTTAAGGTTTTCAAAAATTTCCTGAAGTGCATTGGTGACCAGTTGTGTCTCCTTCTTATTTTCGTTCCAATTGTTGACCTGTAGAGCAATCAGGATACCGATGACCACTAACAATACTTCTCCTGAGGCATAAGCGAAGTATCTATAGGCCTTGTTATTCTCAAAATATCTTCTTCTCAAATTGCGTAGATAAAAGAACAAAGGGAATGCAGGTTAGTTATACTGACACAAATTATAAATTTAGCAAGTGTTATTTAACGCAGTCAGCCCCTGTAAATTACAACCAACCGAGCATCAGGGCTATGGACAATGCAATGAGCATTACCGCCACCAAGCGCTGTATAAATCTGATGGTTACCTTTTTCAATAATATGTTACCTATATAGGCACCTGATATAGCAGCGCCAGTGGCCAAAACGATGAGATGCCAGCTTTCCAACAAACCTGAGCCCGTCAGTCTGCTGGCATAGACACCTAACCTGGTAAAGTCGACAAAAGTGGAAACCACAACTGCCGTTCCAATAAAAGCCTCTTTAGAGAGACCAGCTTTGATGAGAAAGGCACTCCTCAAGGCCCCCTGGTTGCCTGAGAGTCCGCCAAAAAACCCGCTTAACAATCCGCCCAACGGCAGTTTCTCACGTCCAAAATGCATTTCTTCAAACCTGGGAATGAGATCGATGGTCGCAAAAATCAGCAATAAGACGGAAATGATGAATTTAACCGGGTACACTTCGAAAGTGGTTTCAAAAAGGTCGTATGTAAACAACGGACGTACATCTGGAATGATGAAAAGAACCCATGCCCCAATGAATGCGGCAATTACGGCAGGGATGCCAAATCTGAAGAGTACATCCATATCGGCTCGGCGGCCAACCAGGATAACTTTGAAAATATTATTAAAAAAGTGCACCACCCCGGTTAATGCGATGGCCAATTCCACCGGGAAGAATACCATCATCACCGGTGTGAGCATCGTCCCCAAACCAAAACCAGAAAAAAAGGTAAGTATTGCAGCAAGAAATGCAACGCCGCAGATTAGAAGGGTTTCCATTGTAAATTGTCAAGAATCCTAAGGTATAGCTTTAAAAGATCATTATTGGTCACGACACCAGTTGAGTTAAACAAACGTTCCCTGTGATTCGCACTCCATGAGTTATCTAGTTGCAACCGGTACAAAATGATCAAATGATCTTTCAGTTTTTAGTAGAGCTTGCTATATAATTGGGACCCAGGAAATGATTAATCTGAACACTAAAATCAAAGACCAACAATGATCAATTTGTGACCACGAATCGCTCCAGCCCGTTCATCAACTGTCGGACAAGGCTCCGGTCAGTTATGCGATTCAGCAACAAGTAGGCTTCACCCCTACCCGGTTCATAAATATTGAACAACTCGAAGCCTCTGTCAGAACCATCCAGATTGGCCGTGCCTTGGTGAAATCGGATGGCATGTTGTCTTTCCAGTACTTTTCCGGATCTCATATATTCGTAAAACAACAGTAAATCATCAAGGGTCGAGTACATGCCTCCACTTCCCTTGATCAGCCAGGATGTTCGACCCCAATTGGGCGGAATATTCGGGAGTCCCACAATATTGGGTCCACCACCTGCTGCGAAATCCTCCAATTTCAACCCCCTTGTCTCCCCATATTCGCCGGTTCTCATCATTCCTGCGGGGTCAAGGAAGTTTCGCCTGATGTAATCGTAATAGCTTTCGTCACTCACGATTTCCACCAACGCAGCCAGCAACCCAAAGGCTCCGTGGGAATGTCTTTTATCAGTCCCCGGTTCAAAAAGCAATTGCTGGTCAAACATACGTTGTATGGCTGTATGCCGATCCACCCATTGTAGATCGGGATTCCAGTCATCCTCATTGTGGAAAAAATCCGGCAGGCCAGATTGTCCACTCATTAAGTGTCGTATGGTTATATTATCCTTATCGGAAGGAACATTGTTAAAATAGCTGGAAATCTTATGATCCAGGTTTAGCTGTTTATTTTGGTCCAATAAGAGAATAGCCGCGATCGTATAATCAATCGGTCTGGATCCTGTGCCAAACACGGTGGTAATCTTATTCATTGTCCCAAGATCTTCATTGGCAGGACCAAATCCTTTTTTGATCACTTCATCATCACCTATCTTTACATACACCACACCGGCCAAACCCTCTTTTTCCATTTCTTCCATCACACTGTGGATGTTGCCCTGATTGATCACGATTCGTTTTGGAGGGTCTTGTAATTCCAATGCACGAATTTTTTGAGATTCACGATCGAGTAAAATCCTGACACCTTGTTTTCGATCCATAGTCGACATAATTAACACCAGACCGTTGTCGTCCAATGAAATGTGCACATTTGCGTCCATTCCATACATTGCCTTTCTCACCCCTTTAGCTTCTTGGATCAATAGATCCCTGTTGCGCTCATCTGTTTCCAGCATGAATTCATCGACAAAGCCCGGTATACTTTTTTCAGTTTTGGCGAGTATCATTTTCTCTACGGCCATAGCGGCATGGTGCACAAACGTGTCCGGCGAAGGTTGCCCGCTCAGTTGATATAGAACCAACATGGTGGAAAAGATGATGATTGTATCTTTCATTTTTATAAGATTAGGGAGGTATGCGACTTATTCAAATTTCTCAATTAATCCCCGGACAAAACCCGAATCAATGGTTAAACAATCTTAATTTAGGTTAACTATGCCACGTCTTGTGTTCGTGTACTGACAGAATCACTGCGTATTTATACTAAATCGTCTGTCATCTGATTACATTTAGTAAAGAACAATTGATCATTGACTTATGCCCGGTAAGAGAATCATCATCATGGGTGCCGCTGGTCGAGACTTTCACAATTTCAATTCTGCATTTCGGAATGATCCTTTGTGTGAAGTAGTCGGGTTCACAGCGGCTCAAATACCAAACATCCTCAACAGAAAGTACCCTGCCTCCCTTGCCGGAAGTTTGTATCCCGACGGCATCCCGGTTTATGATGAAAAAGATCTTGCCGTACTCATTTCTGATCTTAAGGTGGATGAAGTCGTCTTTTCCTATTCAGATATATCGTATGTGGACCTCATGCATAAATCAGCCATTGTAAATCGAGCCGGGGCTCGTTTTTCTTTGCTAGGTCTTAACGAAACTAGTTTGAAAAGTGAAAAGCCCGTCATTAGTATTGGGGCTACAAGGACGGGCTGTGGTAAAAGTCAAACGTCCAGGTATATCGCTGAATATTTGATGAAAAAAGGGCTCCGGGTGGTCGCCATCAGGCACCCTATGCCCTATGGCGATTTGGAAAAACAGGTGGTCCAACGATTTGCCACGGTGGAAGATCTGCACGCACAAAACTGCACCATTGAAGAAATGGAGGAGTATGAACCTCATATCATTCGCGGTAATGTGATTTATGCCGGAGTTGATTATGAAGCGATTTTGCGTTCAGCCGAACGAGATCCGGGAGGATGTGACCTCATCTTATGGGACGGAGGTAACAACGACTTTCCTTTTATTAAACCGGATTTTCACATCACCGTGGCTGACCCGCACCGGGTCGGACACGAGTCCACCTATTACCCCAGCGAAGTCACGTTAGGCATGTCCGATGCGGTCATCATTAACAAAATTGACAGCGCCCACCCTGATGACATAGAAAATCTCCGGTCCAACATTCGTCGTATGGTGCCCCAGGCTATCATCATTGATGCTGCCTCACCAGTAAGTGTGGAAGATCCCGATGTTATCCGCGGTAAACGCATATTGGCCATTGAAGACGGACCCACCCTTACTCACGGTGGAATGACACTTGGCGCTGCAACCCTGGCGGCTCAAAAATTCGGCGCCCGGGCTCTTGTTGATCCTCGACCTTTTTTGAAAGGGCAGTTGAAACATACATTCGAAGAATACCCTGGGATAGGGACCCTTCTCCCAGCAATGGGTTATGGTGAGAAGCAGCTCACGGATCTCGAAGAGACCATCCGGGCATGTGATTGCGAGGCGGTGGTCATTGGTACACCCATAGACTTGAAAAGGATCATTGAAATTGACAAACCCAGTACACGGGTATTCTATGATCTACAAACCATAGGTAGGCCGGGTCTTGAAGAGGTAATCCTCGGTTTTCTGGTAAAACATCAATTGATTAAAACTTAATATTGACGCGGCACCATCGCATAAATTGTAGCCAGTCGTAGAGGGTCACATCATGTCCTCCGGCTCGCAAATGATATCCCACGGTATGGTGAATGGGTTTTTCTACCGATGGCATGTCCGTCACTTCGATCGCAGTCATACCATATAGGCGAAAAACTTCTGAGGCATGGTATCCCGACAAGTATTCTCCCCTGGGGTCAGCCCACAGATCTTCGGATGCACTGGCGATATATACCGGTCTCGGGGCCATAAGTGCAATCAATTGATGTTGATCCACTGGTAGTTTATCCTCCATGTGATTATATTCTTTGAAACTTTCAGCAAACCAATGAGGAAATCGCGTATTGATATGAGCCAAGGTTTCGCCAAAACGTCGTCGTGACAAGGCAGCACCCCCACAGCCAGAATTATTGGATATGACCGCATCAAATCGAAGGTCGTTCACAGCAGCCCAAAGGGCCGTCTTGCCCAATCTCGAATGACCAAAAGCAATGAACCTCGATTTTTCAAGATTTTTAATGCCGGTTAAAACATCCAATATCCTCGACATTCCCCAGGACCAGGCAGCAATACTTCCCCATTCATGTTCTCCCGGTCTTATATCCCCATGAGGGTAGAAAAGCGGATGGATACCATCGGAAAAATCAGGGCGGTCCGGGTCAATGTCCCCATAGTACATCGTAGCCAGACCAAAACCTTTCGCCAGGATCTCCCTCAACGGCCAACGGTGGGATCTCTTTCCCATTGATGATACCGTTGCCCTATTTCCAGAAATCTCCAATTCTTCACTATTTGGCAACCACGAATCTGTAAGCATTAGCTTGTCGTCATTGAGGATGGTGTGATTGCCGTAGAAGTTGTATCCGACAAATACAGGGGGATCCCTATGACCAGCAGGCAGGTATATGGCCAGCAATGCTTTTACTGCCTGCTCACCCCGTCCAAAAGCCAGCATGACTTGTGTGCGCCGAGCGAGTCCTTCAAGGGCTTCTTCATCCTCTTCGATGATCACATAGGACATGTCGGGTGATTCAGTCGCCGGTACTGCGCCATAGACTTCATCCCGGAACAAGGTCAATATTTCGGCTCGTCTCTTATGCTCCCATTCTACTATATGGTCTACGATAGTACCGTCTTGGCACTTTAGAAGAGATGGAAGCACGTATTCAGGGACCTTTTCTTCATCATAATTCACCGGGATCTGTGATGAGACGGGGTTCATTTTAGCAAGAATAATACAGTTAATCAATATGACGAATGTCCGGATCTTCATAAGGACCACACATCTAATCACCGGGTACAACCGGATCCATTATGGGGAATACCGGCCTAATATCTAAGTGAATGCCGGCTTTTAAGGCCAAAAGTTGGTAAGCCCGGTTCATTTATCTTAAGCTAATGTTTAAGCGATTTCTTTAGCCCTCGCGATGGCGGCGGAACGAAATGATGCTTTCCCCCGGCCCGGTCGTCGTTAAAAGTATCCGGGGCTTTTCCTTGGTTTACATAGTCTATCCAGGTAGATTGACTGTCTCCATCGTCCCTTCTTACCATAGTGATACAGTTTTCGACAGGACAAACAAGCGAGCAAAGGTTACATCCTACGCAATTTTCATCAATGATATATGGTTTCCTGCTTCCGTTCTTTTGTAGTCCTATGGCTTGATGAGCACCGTCTTCACATGCGATGTAGCAAAGCTGGCAGCCAATGCATTTGTCTTCATCAATCGACGCAGTGATTTTGTAATCCAGGTTGAGATGCTCCCAGTTGCGTACCTTTTGCACCGATCTGCCAACCAATTCATCGAGCGATTGAAAACCCTTGTTATTCATATATTCTTCCAGGCCGGCAATCAACTCCCTTACAATGCCAAATCCATAGTGCATTACCGCTGTACAGACCTGTACATTCGATGCTCCGAGGACCAAATGTTCCGCGGCATCGCGCCAGTTTTCTATGCCTCCAATACCCGATATGGGTATCCCTACATGCCGATCCTGTGCGCAGGATTTGATCATGTTTAATGCGATGGGCTTGACAGCCGGTCCGCAATACCCGCCATGGGTACTATACCCGTCTACTTCCGGTTGGGGGACAAATGTTTCGAGATCCACACCAACGATGCTCTGGACTGTATTGATGAGAGATATGGCATCGGCACCACCGGCTGCCGCTGCCCTTGCCGGCTCGGTGATATCAGTTATGTTGGGTGTGAGCTTGACAATGACGGGGACTGTCGCCACTTCTTTTACCCATTCCGTTATGGTTTTCAGAACATGGGGTTCCTGACCCACCGCAGACCCCATGCCCCGTTCACACATGCCGTGTGGACATCCAAAATTGAGTTCCACACCATCCACGCCTGCATTTTCTACATCTTTGACAATCTGGTGCCATTCTTCTCGGGACTGTACCATAAGCGAAGCTACAACAGCGCGGTCCGGGAAAAACTTTTTGACTTCCTCGATCTCGCGCAGGTTGTCAGAAAGGGGGCGATCCGTTATCAGTTCGATGTTGTTGAAACCGATCATTTTACTGTCCCGGTAATGGATTGCACCATACCTGCTCGAGACATTAACGACTGGTATACCCAGTGTTTTCCATACAGCTCCACCCCACCCGGCTTCAAAAGCTTTCATCACCTGGTATCCGGAGTTGGTCGGAGGTGCCGAGGCGAGCCAAAACGGGTTCGGAGAGGTTATGCCGGCGAGATAGGACTGTAGGTTAGCCATGCGATCTGGTTAATGGTTGCAGGTTGCTAATTAACTTTTAACTTTTCACTTTTAACTTTTCACTTTTCACTTTTCTTTCAAAAGATATCGATTTATCGATTGTGCTGCGGCTTTTCCTTCGGCGCAGGCATTGACCACTTCCGCTCCGCCATTGACGGCATCGCCGCCTGCAAAATATTTAGTCTCACCGCACCGGTGGTATTCGTCCGTTACAATGCACCCTTTTCCATCGTATTGAATGTCAAACAGATCTAATAAAGAGGTCTGTTTTTCTTGTCCCGTTGCCTTGATGACCATATCACAGGGCAAGATGAATGAACTATCCGGCGCTATACTCAAATTGCCATTATCTACGATTGTTTTGGAACAAACCACTTCGCGAACTTTTTCGTTACCTCTGATTTCGATTACCACCGTATTAAACATGGCCCTAGCACCAGCATCGCGAATCATATCATATTCAAAATGGTAAGCACTCATAGAATCTTTATCTCTGCGGTACAAAAGAATTACGTCGGCCCCCATCCTGGCGGACTCGGAGCACGCATCCATCGCCGTATTACCGCCACCGACGACGATCACCTGTTTGCCGACCCAAGTTTCGAGAGGTGAAGTTTTTAGCCCCTCAATGAATTCGGTGGCCCCGATACAGCCTTTCATGTCTTCACCGGGAATCCCGGCTTTTCTTGTTTCTCCTAAACCAATTCCAAGGAAGACCGCGTCGAATGCAGAATCAAGGTCTTTCCATTCCCGAATGGTGTCGATTGGCTGATTGTAGTGTATTTGAAAACCCAGTTGCTCTTGTAAAAAGGTCACTTCATCTAAAACCTCCTGATTGGTGATCTTATAAGGTGCCGTACCGTGGAGTGCCAACCCGGAAGGTCTGGACTTTGCTTCAAATATCTCGACATGGTGACCGAGAGCAGACAACTCACAAGCACAGGCGATCCCGGCTGGCCCAGCTCCTATTACCGCCACTTTCATTTCGGTAGCCGGCATCCTTATAAAAAGGCGTTCTCCCTTGGAAAGAGCTTCGGTACTTGCGAAACTCTGCAGCCTGCCTATCTCGATGGGTTTGACATCCTGGTGATTGTAAACGCAGGCGCCTTCGCAAAGCACCTCTGTGGGACACACCTTACCACAGGTATGTCCAAAATAATTTGATGAGTAAATTGTTCTTGCCGCACCTGTGACATTTCCCGTACCGATCTGGCGGATGAATAAGGGTATATCTATCCCTGTGGGACAGGCAGTAACACAGGGAGCATCGTAACAGAAAAGGCACCTCGAGCTTTCGTAGTACGCTGCGGTAGCGTTCATCAACGGCTTGATCTGGGCAAAATTCTCGTAGTATTCTTCGATCGTTTCCGGCCTGCGGAAGTCACTCATAATTCGGTCATTTTACCGTAGGTTTCCGGTCTTCTGTCTCTGTAGAACTGCCACGTGGATCTAACTTCTTCGATCATATCAAGGTCAAACTCGGCAATGAGTAATTCGTCTTCTGTTTCCGATGCTTGCGCAAAGATCTGTCCCCTCGGATCCACAAAATACGAAGAGCCATAAAATCTGCCTACATTCCATGGCTTCTCAAGCCCGACCCGGTTGATACATCCCATGAAATAACCATTGGCAGCGGCATGTGCAGGTTGTTCCAATTCCCAAAGGTATTGCGACAAGCCCGCCACTGTAGCGGATGGGTTATATACGATTTCTGCACCGTTCAAACCGAGAAGTCGCGCTCCTTCCGGGAAGTGGCGGTCATAGCATATGTAGACGCCTATCTTGGCATAGCGCGTCTGGAAAACAGGGTACCCGAGATTCCCGGGTTTGAAGAAAAACTTTTCCCAGAACCCCGAAGTATGTGGTATATGATTCTTCCTGTATTTGCCCAAATAAGATCCATCAGCATCAATCACGGCCGCAGTATTGTAAAGCACACCCGGTGCTTCTTTCTCAAATATGGGCACAATAATCACCATGCCATATTTCCTGGCATATTCAGCCATCATCGCGGTCGTCGGCCCCGGAATGGCCTCTGCCGTCACATACCATTTTGCGTCCTGGCTCGGGCAAAAGTAAGGGGTCGTGAATATTTCCTGGAGGCATAATATCTGGACGCCTTCTTTTCCTGCTTCTTCGATATATGGAAGGTGCTTTTCGGTCATGGCCTCGACAATTTCAGGAATCGAGGCATCTCCTTCGGACAGGGGGAGGCTGAGTTGGATGAGACCGGATTTAATGGTTCGAGGCATAGGGAGTTATGAATTGTGAATTTTGAGTTATGAACTAAAAATGTAAAGTGTATAATTAAAATTGTAGAGGTCAAGTACTCTAAATATCCGATAAATATCGCGATTTGGAAGTGAGAATAATTTTATTCAACATCTTGATTATCTCATTACATATTGATTTTAATCTGATGAAATGATTGTAGTCGATTAACTTGACATCATTAAGTAGCTCCAACCAATACCGAGTTTATCTAGCTTCTTTTAATGCTAATGTCATCTTATAGACGAAATCCTTTTAAGAGTAGGCTGACTGGGCTTCTTGTATGTTGGCCCCAATAGACGTTCCTGACCTCACTATTTGCGAGGAAAGATAAAATTCATTGTGTTCATGCTTAACTCGGAGATAGGCCCTAGCAATCAAGACTGCAAGTTCATATGATTTGTGGGCTACCGTACTTCTTCGGTCCATAGTTTACTTTGTAACCCAATGCGACAAATCTACCGAATTTGTCCTCAACTTCTGTTGATATATCCTCTTTGTAGTTAAAATTGTGACCTAAAAATTAAAAGGCGATAGTAAGTAGTGCGGGACACTTTACACTATTAACTTTAAACTAAATTCGTGGACTTGGCTTCGATATTTCAGACAAATGATTGCAATTTTCCTCTTCGTACAAACTCCCCATAACCTTTATCAACCATCGCCTCGCCATGATCGATCGCTACCTGGCCCCGGAGAATAACGGTCAGACATTTTCCTTTCACTTTCCATCCTTCATAGGCAGAATAGTCGACATTCATATGGTGGGTCTTACTGGATATGGTATGCTCTCGTTTGGGATCGAAGATCACCAGGTCTGCATCCGAACCGGGAGCTATACACCCTTTCCTGGGGTACATGCCAAAGATTTTGGCTGGGTTGGTAGAGGTTACTTCAACAAATTTATTGGGTGATATCCGTCCTTTATTAACACCTTCGGA
>JBFKOL010000139.1:0-10239 GCA_041628815.1 Saprospiraceae bacterium
CATACCCATAGTACAAAAACTCGTTATAACTGGAATTCCCACCTTGTGGAAGTTTTTCGATGTTTTATTGGTTAACAGTTTCGGACTGCCATTTCAATCGGGCATAGTTCCTACGGTACTCTCGGTTGCTGCGATCTTTTATCTGTTGTTCAGATATGCGAGGAGAAAAGGAAATCATATTGCCGAACTGGTGACTATGGGAGCGCTTATGATTACCATCGGTTATTCCACCATTGGCGTAGTCGTGATCAGAGCCAATGCAGATCCTCCAGTCAATATGAATGTCCCCAGCGATGCCACAAGACTTCTTCCCTACCTGAACCGTGAACAATACGGCGAGAGGGCTTTGTTGTTTGGGCCCCATTATGAGGCAAGTCCTGTTGATTTCAAACGGACGCGCAGATATGGCAGGGTAGACTTTCCTCCTTACCACAATGACGAAGTCACTGATTCAGAATATACATATACCAATGAAAAAATAACACAGGTCTTCCGTGGTAGTGACAAGATACTATTTCCCCGTGTCGGACACGCTGAAATGGGTAGGCCTAACCTCTACCGCCAGTGGTACCAGACGATGTTTAGCGGTGACCCAAAACCCTCTTTTTTATTCAATATTGGCTTCTTCTTAAAGTACCAAGTGAACTGGATGTATACGAGGTATTTTATGTGGAATTTTGTTGGCAGGCAGAATGGGCAGCAAGGATTTTTTCCATGGGACAAATCCAAAGGTCACTGGAAATCGGGCATCAAGATCATTGATGAGGCCAAGTTGTACAACATGGATGAGCGCCCGGAGACTATGAAGAGTCACAAGGCCGATAACAACTATTACTTTCTCCCGTTGATTTTCGGCTTACTTGGCCTGATTTTCCACGCGAGAAACCGCCCCAAAGAGTTCACCGGGCTATTTATGCTCTTCCTTATCACCGGTTTGGGTATTATTCTATATACTAATCAGCCGCCGAATGAACCCCGAGAAAGAGACTATGTACTCGTAGGTAGCTTTTTTACCTTTTGTATGTGGATAGGAATGGGTATCCCCGCAATCTGTGATCTGTTGATGAAGAAAACGAGTTTGGGAGCGAGGGCAGCTATCCTGACTTCGGCCTTGGTCGTTCTTACCGCTCCTCTCATCATGGCGATTGAAAATTATGACGACCACAGCAGGAATGGACACTTTGCTTCGCGCGACTATGCAAAAAACTTCTTGAACTCGCTAGACCCCAATGCCATCATTTTTACCTATGGTGACAACGACACGTATCCGTTGTGGTATGTTCAGGAGGTAGAGAATGTCCGTAGGGATGTAAGGATTGTAAACCTTAGCTTGATTACAGTGGACTGGTATATTAACAAATTGAGGAGAAGGGTAAATGATTCACCTCCGTTGAAACTTACTATTCCGGCGGCGGCTATGAGAGGTAATAAGAGGAACCAGGTGCCATTTTTCAATGGTGGTCAGCCGGAAAGACCCATGGATCTTAGGAGTGTCTTGCAGTTTATTGGTTCTGACAATCCGGTCGCAGGAGCGAACATAGAGTTTGAATCGTACATTCCTACCCATGAAATGTTCATACCTACCAATGTCCGCGCATCGCTGGAGTTGGGCATGATCACACCTGCTGATTCGGCGCGTGTGGCACCAGCGATACCTGTGAATTTCAGTTCGAACAAGAATTGGATGACAAAAGATGAAATTGCCGTACTGGATATCATTGCCTCCAACATTTGGGAGCGCCCGGTATACTTTGCCACCACCTGCAAGGACGAAAAATTGATGGGTCTGAACGACTATATGCAGTATGAGGGGTTGGCACTGCGCATAATTCCGGTACGTACACCATCGGACAAGTCACTTTTCATTTATGGAAGTGGGCGCATGGCACTGGACAAGATATACGATCGCGTAATGAATAAATTTGAGTGGGGAAATTTTGACAAGGAAGAGACCTTTATCGACGACTCGTATGCTGCCGCCATTCAAGCCCATAAGATGGTCTTGCTCCGGACGGCAGAAACCATGGTTAGCCAGGGAGACATTAGGCGTGCCGTCGATATCACTAATAAGTATTTTGAAGCCTTTCCACATTTCAACTTTCCTTATGACGCATCTATCGTTCCGTTTCTGGGAGTATACCTGCAAGCAGGTGAGATGGACAAGGCCAAAGAACACATGAGGATACTGGCCATAGAATCAGCTGACTGGCTAGACTTTTTCGATAGTATCGATCCACAAACACTAGAAAACAGCTTCAGGAGCGATTTCGCCATGTATACGAGAAGTGCGCAAAATGTGCTGAGACTGTCTGAGTCCATTCCAGATCAACAATTCAAGGATGAAATGGCAAGTATTCTGTCGAAATATCAATCCAGTCCTGTACCAAATTAAGGTTATGAAATTAGCTATTGGATGTGATCATGCAGGATACGACTACAAGCAAGCCATCGTGGACTATCTCGTAAGAAATGGCCATGAAGTCTACGACAAGGGCACCCATTCCCCGGATTCAGTAGACTACCCGGATTTTGTTCACCCGGTGGCAAATGAGTTGATTTCTGGGAAGGTCGATAGAGCCATTGTCATTTGCGGAAGCGGTAACGGTGTGGCAATGACGATCAATAAATACGCCGGTATTCGATGCGGACTTTGCTGGAACCCCGAACTGGTAAGGCTCACAAGACAGCACAACAATGCTAATGCGCTTGCTTTACCGGCCCGATTTGTGGATATAGAAGAGGCAGTTGAGATGGTTAAACTGTTTATGTCCACAGAATTCGAAGGGGGACGCCATAAACGGCGCATAGACAAAATAGACCAATCTTCAGAACCACTTTGTTAGACGATAGCCATGAATCCAGGTAAAATTCCAGTTTTCTGTGCTTGCATGTTTTTCACTGGCCATGTTGCCGGACAATATGCCAGCGGTGTAACAATTCCGGACCCACAGACCCCTTTGGTGTCTGATCTGACCGATGAATCCTACATGTTGAGTACAACGATCAATGAATCCGATTTAAGCCGTCACCTATATGTATTGGCCTCCGATGATTTCGAAGGAAGAGAAACGGGAATGCCCGGTATAGAAAAGGCATCGGCCTACATAGAATCATATTTTTCAGATTTGCAATTGCCACGCATTGGAGAAAGAGAATCATATCACCAGGAAGTGGCCTTCACCTTTACATCGTGGAAAAAGATCGAAGTGCGTCGGGGTGAGAAAATATATCGTCAATTGAGGGATTTCATTGCTTTTCCCCAGTTCAGCGAGGAAATGGAATCTTTCAGTGCTGATGAAATCATTTTCGCCGGATTTGGCATACAACATGCTAACTATGCCGATCTCAAGGAAGGAATGGGCGAAGTTTGTATGGTATTCGACGGCGAACCCATGAAAGATGACGGCACTTCCTGGCTGACGGGAACTCAAGAGTTGTCGCAATGGTCTGAGGATTGGATGACCAAAAGCCGCGCAGCCAAAGAAAATGGTATCAAGTTACTGTTGATTGTATCCTCGGACATTAAAAAGATCATCAATGAAAATCGAAGATTGATGATTAATAATATTACGGAGCTCGGAGACCGCAGCAACATGGTGTCTGAAGGCGCCAACACGATCTTCATCTCCCCTTCAATGGCGCAAGACTTGCTGGACCAGCATCGAGAAGAGGTAATTGCCATGCGCAACCATGTCAATGCTACTGGCGTCCCATTCAAGGGTCTAGTCATTCCTTCTGATCTGGTCGTCGATCAGGTGCTTACCAAGAGAGTCGTGAAAGGCAGGAATATGTTGGGATTTGTGGAAGGAACATCCAGGAAGGAAGAAGTGATTGTTTTGAGTGCTCATTATGATCATGTGGGTAAAAAAGGTAATAGCATTTTCAATGGTGCCGATGACAACGGCTCCGGCACGTCTACTGTTCTCGAGCTACTTGAAGCCCTGGCAACCGCCAAAAAAATGGGAAGAGGTCCGGAACGTTCCGTCCTTTGTATGTTGGTGACCGGAGAGGAAAAGGGATTATTGGGGTCGCAGTATTATACCGAGAATCCCATTTTCCCCATTGAAAAAACCATTGCTAACATCAACATTGACATGGTAGGAAGAAGAGACAAAAAGTATGAGCTCTCAGGTCAGGATTATGTTTACGTGATTGGATCGGACCGCCTGAGCAAGGATTTACATGATATAAATGAAGATATGAATAGGCGGTACTCAGGCCTCGTTCTGGATTACCAGTTTAATGATGAAGCCGATCCCAATAGGTTTTATTACCGGTCAGACCACTACAACTTTGCACGCAAAGGGATACCGGCAATTTTCTTTTTTAATGGTGTCCACGACGATTACCACAGGGCATCTGACACTGTAGATAAAATTGACTTCACAATGATGACAAAACGTGCTAGACTCATTTTTCACACCACCTGGGAACTCGCCAACAGAAAGGAAAGGATCAAGAAATTAGGAGAGGTTTCTACAGATTGAAGATTACTTAATTTAGTCTTCGACTTCTGTTTTGTCGATCAGACGGAAACCGTTACCGTGAATGTTTACGATTTCGAGATTTTCGTCTTTTTTCAGGTATTTGCGCAACTTGGTAACAAATACGTCCATGCTGCGAGCTGTAAAATAATTGTCTTCTTCCCAAATTTGGGTCAGAGCTACAGACCTTGGCAAGACATCGTTTTTGTAGATACAGAATAAACGAAGCAGATGAGCTTCTTTCGGTGATAATTTATCTTTTTCGACTTTGTCTTTGTCTTTAAAGGTCAAAATTCGAAGAGGATAATTGAAATGATACTTTCCTATTTCAAACTCCTTGATGTCTTCATCGGGATTGGGAGCTTTTGTGCTCCTTTTTAGTACGGCCTGCACCCTGTATAAGAGTTCTTCAGAGTTGAATGGCTTGGTTATGTAGTCGTCGGCGCCAATTTTAAAACCATCAATTACATCTTCTTTCAAGGCCTTTGCAGTCAGGAAGATTAAAGGCAAGTCTTTGTCTTCTGACTTGATTTCTTTGCCGAGGGTGAAACCATCCTTTTTTGGCATCATGACGTCGAGGATGCATAAGTCAAATTTTCGCTTTTTAAATGCCTGAAATCCTTCTTCTCCATCGGTAGCAAGAGTGACATCGTAATCGTGCATTTCGAGATAGGATTTTAAAACATCACCAAAATTCCGATCGTCTTCAACCAAAAGAATGTTTTGAGGCATCACTGAATTATTTGTTCTTGCTTTAATTTAGATGTTCTTCTTATGCGAAAGTCACTCTTTCATGCGGGAAAAACAAGGTAAAGGTGCTTCCTTTCCCCAATTCGCTGGTCACAGATACTTTCCCTTTATGTGCTTCGACAATTGCTTTTACATAACTGAGCCCAAGACCGAATCCTTTAACGTCATGTAAGTTGCCTGTGCTGACGCGGTAAAACTTTTCAAAAATACGCTTTAAATCGTCTTTTGACATGCCAATTCCCTGATCAGAGATAAGAATTTCAACTCCGTTCCGGGCATCCCTGGTTTGGATGGATATGACCGGAGTGTTGGCTGAATACTTATTGGCATTGTCCAACAGATTGTGTATCACATTGCTCAAATGTGTCTCATCTCCTTTCACCACTGGCTTTTTGGCACCCAAAACCGCTTTCAGGACACCGCCACGTTGATTGATCTTGAGCATACTATGCTCTATAGCCAGGTTAATTAAGTCGTTCAGGTCTACATCTGTTATTTTTAATTCAAAATCCTTTTTGTCCAGTTTGGCTATATTAAGCACCTTTTCGACCTGATTTAACATGCGCTTATTTTCCTGTTTAATGATATCAGCATACCGTTTGATCTGGTCGGGTTGTTTCTGAATTTTAGGATTGTTGATTGAATCTGCGGCAAGAGAAATCGTGGCTATAGGAGTTTTGAATTCGTGCGTCATATTGTTGATAAAATCAGTCTTCATCAGACTAATTTTCTTTTGTCGCAAAATGACCGTTATAGTATAGATGAAACAAAACAGGATCAAACTCGTAAAAACGAAGGAACTTACCAAGGAGGGTAACACGGATGAGAGAAGATAGGTGGTTTTCTTGGGGAAGAATACCCTAAGTGAACCGGCCGGTTCATTCTCGTCGACGCTGAAAAGAGATACTTGGTGTGTAGTTCTGTCAAGGCTTTTGATTTCACCACCCTCACTCACCTGGTCGGTGTTGATGGTATTGACCATATGACTCCCGTTCATGATGGTGTATACATTGCTGGAATTAGAATAGATGCCGTAATCAAAATCGAGTTTGATGCCAAGTTCGGAAAGCTCCATTTTCAAATTCCGGTCCAGATCGGTGACAGAGATACTTTTCAATCCTACCTCAGGATTGAGCCTCCAGGCAATGTTGCCAAGTTGTATACGCTGATATTCGTCAGTGTACTGGTATGCCGGGTTGAGCAATTCAGTAATGGGATCATTATCCACTTTGAAGGGGGAATCTGATTTCGGTTGAAAGTAGTTGGCCACGGTCTCCAGGCTGTTGGCATCTTCTTCTATTTTATCCCGGACTCTGGTGAGCGCAGAAAGTACATTGGCATCAAAATTTTGCTCGTTAAGGTTGATCGTTTCTCTCAACCATACATATTGAATGATCGTGATGCCGATCAATGCAACGCTCATAAGGACAATGATAATCTGTATGGTTTCTTTTTTCATGGACTCTGTATAAACCGCAAGTACGGTTAACCTTAGTGAAAATAGCGTCCGTTTAACGCACTTTTAACGCTCCCTTATATGTATTGTAAAGTCCGGGGCAGGTAATTTTGTGTAAGCTTGCGTTTCTTCAAAAGTACAAATAGATGAAGAATAGAATTTTAATCCATTCTCTTTTAGGTATAGCCATTTTATTTGGCAACTCAGGCGTTGTGGGACAGTCCGGCACAAAGGACAGCCAGAAGGAGATCATCATTATTGAGCGTACCGTCGATCCAAACGGGAATATCATAAGTCGTTCGGTTACGAGACAAAATGGTGATGAGCTCACCGATGAAGAACTTCAAAAGATCATAGATGGCACCGATGGCCCAACGACCGTAAATCCGCGTTTTTACGATTGGTCTTTTGGTGAGAATTTCGATCAAAACATGAGTCCCACACTGGGTATAAGCCTTTCCTTTAAAGGAGACAAAGCCATAGTAGCAGAGGTAATGCCAGGTTCGGATGCGTTCGAAGAAGACATCAGAAAAGGGGATCATCTCTTGTCCATTAACCTGCTTCCCATTTCCAGCTTTGACGACGTGCAGGAAGCTCTCAAGGGACGAAACGTTGGCGATGAAGTAGATGTGAACATTCTTCGAGATGGGCAGTCGCTCGATAAGAAAGTTGAGTTGCGTTACAACCGATTCGGTGAAATGGGATTCACATTTCCTGACGGTTTTGGTAGGGACGGATTCTTTTTTGAGCTCGACGACAAGGGGTCATTTAAACTCTTTGCCGATTCTTTATTGAGAGGTTTTGACATTGAGCAGTTTATACCACAGTTGAGATCCGGGGCAATGCCTGATGAGGATGACAAAGCGTATGAAGAGAAAGGTCAGTTGGGGGTTTTCATAGAAGATACGGCCGACGGCGTATTGGTTACTGAAGTCATACCCGAATCACCAGCCGACCTTGCAGGAATCAAGACCGGTGATATCATCAAAAGCGTAAATGATGAAGTTGTCACCTCTTACAGCGAATTGTCAATGGTAATGCGGCGCAAGGTAAAAGGCGATAAGGTGACCTTGAAATTGAGGAAAGCCGATCGATCGATTCAAAATGTCGAGGTACAACTCAATTAAAACTTCCTGTATTGACACCGCTATAATGTATCCATTCCATCGTCTTCTCTTTTCTTGGGCCATCTTCCAGCCTGCTTGAGACCGCGGTTGATGATCCATTCCAATTGGCCATTAATGCTTCTGAATTCATCGGAGGCCCATTTTTCGACCAGACTCATGGTATGCTCATCAATGCGAAGAACAAATTTTCTTTTACTCATTGGAATGCAAGTGTGTCAAGGCAATAAAGTCCCTGTATTGATGACGGGAACAGCTTCTTTGTCGCTGCAGAGGATAATCATCAGGTTGCTCACCATAGTGGCTCTTTTTTCCTCGTCAAGGCGTACAACTTCTTTTGCCGACAGTTGATCCAGGGCATTCTCAACCATTCCAACGGCACCTTCCACTATTTTTAATCGCGCAGCCACGATGGCTTCGGCCTGCTGTCGTTTGAGCATGGCGTTTGCAATTTCTGGTGCATAGGCCAGGTAACCAATGCGGGCTTCAATGACTTCAATGCCAGCAATGGCCAGGCGTTCTTCGAGTTCTTTTTCCAATGCATCGTTCACATCTTCTACAGCGGATCGCAAGGTGACTTCTTCCTGTTCGTCGTCGAAATTGTCGTAGGAGTACATACCTGCCAGTTTTCTGACTGCTGCATCGGTCTGTACCCTGACAAAACTCTCGTATGCGTCTACTTCAAAGGCTGCTTTGTAGGTCTCATGTACTCTCCAGACGAGAATGACACTGATCAATATGGGGTTACCTCTTTTGTCGTTGACCTTTACACGTTCGCTGTCAAAATTTCTCGCCCTCAGGCTGATCCTCTTTTTCAAATACAGCGGATTTACCCATTGAAAACCGTTGGTCTTGACAGTACCCACATATTTGCCAAAAAAAGTGAGTACGCGGGATTGGTTCGGAAATATGACCATAAAACCAATACTGATAAATATCGTCATCGCAAAAGATGGTATAATGATCCAGGGGTTGGGCACGGTGGCTATGTTCCATATCATTAAAGCAATCAATCCCACGACGACGGGAAGAACGATCCATCCGGAAATGGCGGCAGTAATCTTTTCTTTCATGTTGCTTTGATATTATTTTGATATCAAAATACAACTATTTAAACTTCATTGTTGGCAAATCGGACATATACAAATGCAAGATCGACCAATGTTCAATGAGAGCAGATCAGCAGATGGCAAATAGAGGGTGGTTATTTACCTGTCACATTCAATGTAGCGACGTAATAATTTTTATCAACACGCACATCTTCCGGATTGTGGTCCAGATTTACCGATCTCCAGATGGCACCTGGATTGAGTACAGTCCGTTTTCCGTCGATATAGGCAGTTATGGGCATTGTGAATCCAGGAACTGTATGCGTCCAACGGTAGGCGAGTCTTTTGTCGTAGATTCGGTATTCCAGGATGGGAAGCCGTGAATCTCTTAAGTACTGATCAAAGAAAGCCTCCAGTTTCAATCCAAGTTTGCCTGAGATGTAATTCTCTATTTCCTCACTTGTTACTGTCCGGTGATAGAAATCCCTGTTCATGTCAATCAGCAGCTGGCGCCATAAGGTATCGTTGCCGACCCATTGCCTGAGGGTATGCAACATATTGCTGCCTTTGTAATACATGTCACCAGAACCAGCCGCATTGACACCATAGGGTGCGATGATGGGCTTATCATTTTGGATGTTGCTGCGTGTGCCTATTACATATTCGGCACCTGCCTCCTTTCCATGGTGATATTCGACATACAGGCACTCGGAATAGGCCGTAAAGCCCTCGTGGATCCACATGTCTGCCCGGTCTTTGTAAGTAATATTGTTGGCAAACCATTCGTGTCCTGACTCATGAATAATGATGAAGTCAAATTTTAATCCCCAACCTGAGAGACTGAGATCTCTGCCTCTGTAGCCATTTTTGTATCCATTCCCATAAGTAACAGAACTCTGATGCTCCATGCCTAAATAAGGTGCTTCAACAAGCTTATAGCTGTCTTCATAGAAAGGGTAAGGGCCAAACCAATATTCAAAGGCCTCCAACATTTTAGGGACATCTCGAAATTGTTGCTTTGCTTGGGGGAGATGATGTTCTAACACCCAATAATCGCAAAACAATTTACCTTTCTCTCCGTCATAGGTTTCGCTGAAATTAACATAATTTCCGATGTTAATATTTACACCGTAATTGTTAATTGGGTTACTTACAAACCACTCAAATACGGTAGTCTTTTCTTTTTCTATGGTCTTGATTAATCTACCATTTGAGACCTCTTTCCACGGTTTAGGTACTTCAATACGCATGGTCATACTATCCACTTCATCAGCTGGATGTTCTTTACAGGGCCACCATATGCTTGCGCCTATGCCCTGGTTGGAGGTTGCCACAAATGGATTACCAAGTGAATCTGTTTTCCAAGAAAAACCACC
>JBFKOL010000140.1:0-10231 GCA_041628815.1 Saprospiraceae bacterium
AGGTTAATGCCATCATGCCTCTTTCTAAATGCTGTTTCGGCATTCCGGGATGATTGAAATCCGGTAAATCAATCAAGACTTTTCCACGATGGAATCGATAGCCTTTATTTTGGCCGGTATGGTATGACCCGGCTATCTTTTATCCTTATTTTTTCTCACCAAATACGGTGGAATCTTATAATTACTCCACAAAGCCATACCTGGACGGTCATTTTTTCATGAATGAATACCTGAGCAATTTTTGTTTTTTCAAACGAAAAGATTCCGGAGCAAACGCAAAATTGGTCATAATCATGCATGCCTGGAATAGACTGGCAGAGGTATAGTATCCTGGATAATTGGTAGCCAGTTGAGTGCGCAAAGGCATCTTGAATTCCATCAACCCGCTGTAGGCCAGGCCCCCTGTGGATGGCACCGCGATCCATGAGTCTCATGTATCCATCAATGACTTTTTAAAGGTTCATAGGGGATACGAATTACGTCATAGGCAAATTGGCTGGAGAACTCTAAATTCATGTCCCAAACCATTACTACGTATGTGTTCATCCTCAGAAGTCTGGGCAAATTTCGTTCACGTTGTCGTGCTCGCCGATATAGGAAATGCTGAACTCGAAAATACCCTGTCCCAGGGCATTGCCGGATAATTGCCTGAGGTGGACATCGTAGCTGAAACCCAGCAGCAGCCCGTTTTTCTGGAATCCTGCTGATAAGACGATATCGGTGGGCTGGAAGGTTGTCAGGCTGTCGGACGATCGCAGCCAGGCACCGAAGTGCGTCGATACGCCATTGCTTTCCAGGAGGTCGTACTTCCAGTTGGCACCTACCCATGTCGTGCTTGCTTCACCCTGTTTGATGAAGATCAGCCGAGGCTGGATAGCGAGGTTTCGCGCCATAGGAAAGGAAGTGGCCAGATGGGCGGTGATCTTGCTGTCAAGTTGGTAGGCTTCGTAGTTGATGGTGGTCCGCAGGTCTCTGTCAAAAAAAGCAACGTTGGGCCGGTTCCAGTGGTGATAGGAAATGCCTAGGTAGACACCTTGATTGGAACGCGGCGTGACCGAGTAATGCAGCCCTAGCGAAAAATCAGGGTAGGCAATATTATTGGTGGGTAACCTCTCAGCAGTGGGCAGGTTGTACAGATTTACGCCGTCAAACTGGTCCTGGAAAGTCAGGTTTTCGTAGTTAATCCCCCGCTGGCCCAGGCCCAACTGCATACCCGCACTGAGATATTGTTGGTTATCCTTGGACAACAACTTGTGGTAGGCTGAAAAAATGGATATCTGGGTGGTGTTGTAATCGTATATGCTCACCCTGTCCGAAAAAAACAAGATCCCGAAGGCAAGGTGATCCAGCCCCTGGCTGAAGCTTCCCTGTCCGATGTTGAATTTGACGTCCCCGCCTGCCGAAAGTGTAGTAAAGGGTGATTCGATGGCCCCCCGCCATTGGTCGCGGTAATGCGCCGTGAGGCGGTACGTCCCTGAATGTGCACCGGTCAGTGCGGGGTTGAGGTAAAGCGGGTTGCTGTAAAACTGGCTGAACTGGCTGTCCTGGCAAAAAAGGGGTGAAGCGCCAATCACCATTATACATGTGAATATTCCCTGTTTCATCAGTCGCCTATAGCTAATTCTGACCACACTGAGCGTTTGATATGGAAAAGTAACGTAGATTTTCCCTTATCGGGTATGCATTCCTGTCCTTTCGACGGCAAATAATATTAATGTGGTATTTTTCAGAAGACATTATGGAATCCGTCATTACAAGACTCTCAGTTTGCCCCATCAGGTCGCATCCTGACGATGCTTCAGAAATGGTCAGCCAGTTGCTTTTTGGCGAAAGGGCCGAAGTGCTGGAAAGAAAAAAGCCTTCCTGGATCCGCATTCGCTGCCTCCACGATGGCTACGAAGGATGGATGGATCAAAAACAACTTGAGCCTTATAAAGAGGAAGATAAACCCAGGGCACTATGTATAGATACGTTGGAACCCGTTTTTTGCGATGATGAATCCACCTTTGCCACCATGGGTGCCGAACTGCCGGGATACGACGGTATGACCGCTACGGTCAACGGCTGGACCTACCGGTTTTCGGGGCAAGCCCTGTTCGGCCTTAACGGCATGGATGCGGCAGACCTGGCCGAAAGGTTGGCACGCAAGCTCCTCAATGTGCCCTATTTGTGGGGTGGGCGGTCTCCTCTCGGGCTGGATTGCTCGGGACTGACACAGGTGGTTTACAAGTGCTGTGGTATCGCACTTCCACGGGACTCCAAAGACCAGGCCGGAATAGGGGAGGTGGTCGATTTCTTTGAGCAAAGCCAGACAGGCGATCTTGCCTTTTTTTCAAAGGAAAGCGGAAAAATCACCCATGTAGGCATCATCCTGGGGGAAAAAAAGATCATCCATGCTTCGGGCAAGGTACGCATCGACAGCATCGACCACTATGGCATATTCAACAGGGATATCGAAGAATATACGCATCGGCTCAAGATCATTAAGCGCGTGATCTGATCAACAGCCCTGGTCGGCCAGTTCCCAGAATGTATTGGCCTTGTCCTCGTCTTCACGCGTCTTGCACGGGAAATCTTTTTCGATGAGGAGTTCCAGGTTTTCACTTTCGGATGTAGAGATCTGGTAGGACAGGCCCACTTGGTCGGTGCCTGCCCAGGTCCGGGCATCTGACAATGGCAACACCACGGTCATTCGACTGGACTCAAGCTGTGCGGATGCGGTTTTTTGATCGACAACAGTTTTCAGACTGAAGACAAATGATTGGCTACACGGGAAGGCGAGCGTGATTTCGACTTTCCCCGTATCCCGGAGATGTTCCAGGTCTGATTTAGTCAACCTGAGACGAATGCTGTTGTCAACGCACCTGATTTTCATGGCTTTGATTTGTGGTACAATTTATCACTTTTCCCGGTTCAAAATCGGTGACCTATCTCACTTGTGGATCTTCTTCGCTTTCTTTGCATTTTTATTACCATCAGCATGTAGCCTTTATGTATTCATTTCAATTTTGTCCATTGTGTAAAGGGGACCTTATTCCTGGCAATCTGGGGTATCCAGTTTGTTCCAATTCCGCATGCGGTTTTGTTCACTACGACAACCCCACACCTGTAGTGGCGGCCATTGTGGAATACGGCGGGGAAAACGTGATCCTGGCGCACAACAAGCTTTGGCCACCAACTTGGTATGGACTGATCACCGGATTTGTAGAAAAGAACGAGGTGCCTCATGAGACCGTTATCCGCGAGGTCAAGGAAGAACTGGGGTTGGATGGCGAGTTGGTCGCTTTTATTGGGCATTATGCTTTCAAGCGGATGAACCAGCTTATCATGGCTTATCATATCAGGGCTGAAGGAAAGATCACCTTAAACGACGAACTCGATGATTACAAAGTGGTGCCGTTTGAAAAAGCCAGGTATTGGCCCGCAGGGACAGGTTATGCGCTCAGGGATTTCCTGGTGGCGAAGGGCTATGATCCTGTAGAGGTGCCTTTCAGCTAATCGGTTTAAAAATTGTAATTAAAATCTATCCAGTATTCTATAGAATCACCGCGCACATCGCGCACCTCGTCGTCGGCGATGAACAACAGGTGCAGGCCGTAGGTCCAGGGTCCGCGGCCCGACATGTAACCGGCGCCGACAAGAGGGAAGAAAAAAGACTCACGAAACTTGGTATTGGTCGGATTATCGAGAAATTCGAAACTCATAAAGGAATACTCACCCTGGATGAAAAAGCCATTGGTCACCTTCATGCGAACGGTAGGACCAACGCCGGTGTCAAAAAACCCAACATCCCGGCCAATGGTTGAGGGACGATTCACAAAATTGTAGAAAAACTTCGCATGCGCTCCTACCGACAGGAAGTCATGCACTTTGAAGCCTCCCTGGGCTTTTCCCGAGATGAAAAAACCGGATCCAAAACTGAAGTTACCGAGGCCGAATCCATACCACAATTTACTTTCATCTTCGACTTCCTGGAAACGCGAACTGGGTGCTCTGCGGCGCTGTGCATCCGCTTCCTGAATTTCCATAAACATCAGTCCGCACAAGGCGAATATTCCTAACCAAAATTTGCTTTTCATGATTCCACAATCTGTTCTGGTAATGTAAACGATCAAAAACCAAAATGTACTGAAATTTCACAAATATTTAATGTTCGCCGGCTCATTCAAGCTGTCACTCACTAATTGATGGCTATTTTCGTTCTGTTTAGACGAAAGCAATGTCGAGGCGTATCAATCATGAAAACCGATCGGTGAGTACAGGGACCAGGACGTGCATGCGTTGGCTGTTGATTCTGATAGGCTTTATGCCCTTGAACATAGAGGCACAGTGTCTGGTGGATAGTTTGTATGGTGAACGTATCAATATTAGTGAAAACGATAATCCTTTACCAGATTCGACAAGATTAAGACTCTTGGTGACAAATACTACGGGAGAGGGAGATCTCGACCCTGGTTCTTTGTGCGCTGTCCGCATCAACTTTAGACATACCAATATTACCGATTTGTTGATGACGCTAATTTCACCATCTGGAAAAGAGATTACATTGATTGGTCCAGCAACAGGAACTGGTGATTTCAATTTTGTTTTTCCAATTCTTCATGATATTTCATTTGTGAGGTTAGATTCTGCCACCTCACCTGATCCTGGATTCAATTCTGTCTGGGATAATTTAAACTCAACATGGGGTGATATTGGTCAATATACAGGAGATTATTTTCCAAACAACGGTTTTTTGGATGATTTGACCGAGCCTGTGGATGGTGTTTGGGAGTTATTTGTGGAAGATCTTTTTCTTAATCACGTCGGCCGTATTGATGAGTGGGAGTTGATCTTTTGTGGCCCAGGAGTCATTTGTTCCGAATGTGAACCTTTGCCTGGACAGTTTTTTACCACGATCGATACGATTTGTAATTCTGAATCTATTTCATTGCTTGATTATTATGATCCATCCGTTATCTCAAGTGACGAATACGAAGACATCGTTCTAATTTATTCCGAAGATACGCTGGTCAATGTTCAACAAACTTATCTGGTCAACCTTCCTGTAGGAGCATATGAAGTTTACATCGCCAATTTATTAACGGAGCAGATTGATTCATTTTTATCGGATGACCTGATTTTTAACAAGACTTCAATGTTGGCTGATCTGGGCGAGGCTGGAGGACAATATTGTGCTCTCCTAAGTAATCCAATGAACTTAGTCTCCAATCAACCCCTTGACTCTGAAATGAGAACCTTTTTCATATGTCCAAATGACAGTATTGTTTTTGAAGGAGAGATAATATATGGGGTGGTAGACACATTGCTAATTCCTTCATCCTCATGTGATATTATCTATTTTGTGGAGACATATCCACTGAGCATTCATGCAAACGTCTTAGGTGATAGCATTATAAACTGCGACCGCGATACTGTTTTTCTCAGAGCTGACAATACCAATAACTCAGATGCTACGAATTTTGAATGGTTGGATCACGACCGCGATATAATTGGTATAGGCGATATATATGGGGCATCATCACCAGGTACTTATTACCTGGTAGTTGGGGACGGCAATTGTACAGATACTGCGGTCCATGTCCTCAGAGATGAACAAGAATTGGTTTATATCAGGCTCTTTGCTGATACCACGGTACTATATTGTGCAAAGCCCGAGGTAAAAATATACCCTGAATTCAGCCTCTATGCCGGTAATGAAATCATTGCTTATGACGGGGGCGTAACCGGACGTATTGGAGACACATTGCTCTTCAATGAAGGAGGTTGGATTACAGCAACACTGTCATCAACACAATCTTCCTGCATTGCAGTTGACTCAGTATTCATTACTGTCGATACCCTGGTACCCGAGCTTTCTCCTTTTCACGACACCCTTTCCTGTACAAAAGAACAGGTCCTGATCGGCTTCCTGGAAAACCCAGTTTCAGCTGTACGTTATGAGTGGTACGATGAAACGGGTGCCTTTATGGATTCCGTCCGGAACCCCCTGGTCACCGAAGGAGGGCGGTATGACCTGATTGCGATGTATCCCAACACTTGTTCTTCTTTTGTACAGGTAGAGATCTTTGCCGACACTTCGCAGATCGAGGTTTTTGGTATCCCGGCTAGGGATACGCTTTCCTGTCTTGAAGATATGATCCTGTTTGAACCCTTTTTCGATGAAGATTTAACCCATACCTTCTTATGGCTGAATCAGGGTGGGGACACCATTGCGTCGACCAGTGAAATTGGCTTATCGACCCCGGGTCAGTACACCTTTGTCGTAGAAGGCAGGAATGGTTGCCGGAGTGAACGCAATTTGATGCTGGACATCGATACAATCCGCCCATCCATCGATGTGCTTGCAGAAGACATTACCTGTGCTTCTCCGAACGCCACCATCGAAGCGATACCCGATGACGCGGCCTACCAGTACCTATGGACCGGCCCCGGCGTGGGCGACGAGGTGAGCAGCCGTATCACGGTCTCGGAAACGGGTAAATACTATGTCCAGACCATCGACATCACCAATGGCTGTACCTCACTGGACTCGACCTTTGTCCTGGAGGACTTTTCCAAACCTGACATTGCCCTCATTCCCAACGAAGGTGAAATCAGTTGTGGCGATCCCAATGCAAGCGTCAACATCATCACAGGTCCCAGCAATACCGGATTTTGGATCCGGATGTCAGGTGATACGCTTCAGACGCGCTTCGCCAATCTTACGACGCCCGGAACGCACTATTTCTATACCCAGGGTCGTAACGGGTGTACCACGCTTGACTCGGTAATCATCAACGGCGACTTTGATCCTCCGTACATCCCGATCGATACCTTTTATGTCCTCGACTGCAACAATACAAACTATACGCTGTCGATTCCCGACACCATATCCCTGCTGGCCCGGGAGTGGATATTCACCAGTGGCGACAGGCTTATGCAAAATTCCGTGACCATCGAAGACGTCTTCCTCGACCGTCTTGAAACCGTTGGACTCAATGGATGTCGGGATACGCTTGTGTTTGATATCAGGGCGGATTTTGAAGCGCCACTCGTTTCTGTAACTGCGCCGCCCATCGGATGCGACAACCCGACCACTACCATTTCGGTCCTGCCGGATGAAGACGACTATACTTATTCCTGGGATGGAGGGGAAATATCTGGTTTTACCGCTAATTTTCCACAGGTGAGCACTGCTGGAAACTATGCTGTCGAAGTACTGGACATGCGCAATGGATGTTCGGAAAATTATACAGTCGAAGTGACTGGAAATATGCAAGAACCGGTATATACGGTGGGCGAGATACCCGCTCTCGACTGCAGGACAACGCAATCCTTCTTGTGGATAGCCCCGCAAGCAGGGAGTTCTGTTCAATGGATCGATGATGGCGGCAACACATTTGATGGCGATTCCTTAATGATTACCACCGGTGGTCAATATTTCGTTGAGATCACAGGTGCCAACAACTGTTCAGTTCTCGACAGTTTTCTGGTTGCGGCAGATTTTACTGCCCCGGAATTTACCCTGGATACGTTCATTACACTCACTTGTGATCTTCCGGGTGTTTTGCTTCAGCCAGTCACGGGTGACTCCCTTGAATTTGTCGAATGGTATCTGCGCGATGGAAGCATCACAAGGAGTGTCGATTTCCTGGTTGAAGATGATCAACTCCTTCGAGTTGTAGCGGGCGGTTTGAACGGTTGTACAAGCGAATCTTTCATTACCATCGATATCGACCAAAGTGAGCCGGATATCTTTGTGACGGGTAATAATACCATCGACTGTGACAACCCTTTTGCCAGTTTGACGGCCATGTCATCCTTAAGTGCTGCTAGGTTTACGTGGAGTGGTGGCAACCTGGCGGCTGTACCCGGAGATAGCATTAGCGTCGACCAGGGAGCCGTGTATCGCGTTACCGCTACCAATCCCGGAAATGGTTGTACGAACACGGACAGCATTACCGTTACAGAAAATGTCGATTTGCCACGACTCGTTGTGCCACCCGATACCGACCTTACCTGTAATTTTCCCATACAGTCATTGACCGCTTCAGGTGACCTGGGAAATGCCATTGTGTGGACCTTGACGGATGGAACCGAGGTGTCCGCAGACAGCATTGTGGTCTCCATGACGGGAGTGTATCGCGTCAGGACCGAGAACGATGCAGGTTGTGTACGACAAGACAGTGTTATCGTTACCGAGAATGTGGATGCTCCTTCCATTTCAATCGATACGACCTTTAGGATCAACTGCGCTATGCCTTCTGTTGCATTGTCCATACCATCCGATGACACGGTTTCGTCGGTAGCCTGGGTATTTGACGACAACAGTATTGTCAACGGTCCTGATATTGTCCTGGATGGCGATGACATTCAGCGCGTGATAGTCACCGGGACCAACGGGTGTGTGAACCAGGCTTTCCTTACCGTTGCGGTAGATACCGCTGCACCACTTGTTTCCGTAACGGGGGATACGATCACCTGCACGCGAAATTCGGTTACCCTGAGCGCAATGACCGACGACGATCCATACCTATTCCATTGGCGCGGTGGAAACATGACCGGTGCCAACACATCGAATATAACGACCAGCCAGGGAGGCTTGTACGTCGTAACAGTGACTGACACATCCAATATGTGTGCGGACAGCGCCTCTTATTTCGTAGTCCAGGATGACAACCTTCCTGTATTTGCCGTATCTGCAGATACCGTGGTCTCTTGTGCCATGCCTTTGGCAGAGTTGGCCATTTCTACGGCAGAGGAACTTTTGGTGAACTGGACGGCACCGGATGGAACGACTGTTTTCGACTCGATGTTGACAACTGAGTTACCGGGACCCTATGTCTTCCAAGTGTCGAATGACAAAGGTTGTACCGTGACAGATACCGTGCTTGTGCGTTCTGATTTACAGGCCCCGGTTGTCGATCAGTCCTTCTCTTACATGCTCACATGTGACCAGGATCAGATATCTGTAGAGCTTGATAGTCTTGGCGAATTGTACAGTATTGTTTGGAAAAGGTCTGATGGAAGCAGTGACACATCAGCTACGACGGTCATTACCAGTGCTGGTCCGGTCGTGGTGACATTTACGGGTGCGAATGGTTGTGATGCGGAGTTTCCGGTATCGGTTGCCTTTGATACCGTGGCCCCAGGTGCCCTGCTAACCATTTCCGATACTCTATTGTGCCAACCGTCAGGGATCGACCTGGAGCCATCGGATTTCAATGCTTCCTACGAATACCGTTGGTCTTCTCAAGGTGTTTTGCTGGGCAATGATCCCATCCTTGCAGTTATGGCCAATGGTTTGTACAGCCTTCAGGTGCGCAATCCCCGCAACGGTTGTACAAGCCGCGATTCGAGCCTTGTCACTTATTCACAGCGCCCTATTCGGGAACTAGCATTTACCGCAACGGATGAAAGGTGCACCGGGCTGGCGGACGGTTCGATACAGGTGGATTCTGTGCGTGGCGGAGTCGGCGAACTCGAACTCCTGTTGGACGATCTGCCTTTAGGCAATCAACGGGATTCGCTGGGTGCCGGTAATTACGTATTGTCCGTGGTCGACGAGCTAGGGTGCCAGTTCGATACATCATTTGAAATATCCGCGGGTATCACCCTGGATGTGGAGCTGGGAGAGGACCTTGCCGTTTTTGAGAACGATCCTGTATCGATTGATGCTTCGACCACCGGCGGGATTACAGAGGCTGCACTCCGCTGGTTTGTCAATGGGGAGGAAGTCGAAAACAACGGACGTGATGTTTTAAATCTCAATCCTTCGGTGAATTCTACCGTCTTAGCCATCCTTGAGACACCCGACGGTTGTGTTGCCAGCGACACTCTACAAATTGAGGTTTTTTTACGCCAGGCAGAGGTGACATTGTACGTGCCTGACGTCATTTACTTGTCAAGTGCGCAGGGGAATCAGCGATTGACTGTGCGGATACCTGATGGCGCTGCCCAATTGGATTTTTTTCGGGTTTTTGATCGCTGGGGAGAAATGGTAGCCGAAATGGGGACCACATCTGATCCTGGTGATATATTTATCTGGGATGGGAAACTGAATGGAAAGAATTTGGTGTCAGGCGTCTACGTGTATATTTACCAACTCACTGCCAATGACGGTACCAAATCACTGGTCTGGGGTGACTTGACGGTCATCAACTAGTGTTGATTCTATGAGAACATGCTGGTCTGGTGCCATTTCCTCTACGGAGAACAAAGTTTTTTGATCATGATTTCCAGGGCTTTG
>JBFKOL010000141.1:0-10213 GCA_041628815.1 Saprospiraceae bacterium
GCTTCCTGCCAATACTTACGCGCAATATTTGTCCATGTTTCGCTTACATCACAAGCCAAAATTTGACCATCATCCGGAATGGCCAAAGCCAGACTAAGGGTACTGTAACCCGTGAACACACCCAGTTCCAGAATATTTTTTGCTTTCGTCAGGCTGACCATAAGACGCATGAATTGACCCAATTCCGGCGAAATCTGCATTTTACCTTCGCGGATCGTCTGCGTTTCTTGTCGCAACCTTTGCAGAATTTCCGGTTCGCGCAAAGAAATGGACTGAACATAGCTTGCCAGCTCCGGGGTTAAAAGATAATTCTTAGAGGCCATGGATCAGAAATAAAGGTTAACGGACGGTTGACATTGATCATGTAATATATCATCAACTATACAACAGAACATGGAATCTGTAGCACTTGCAGAACAGCAAGTACCACCAGCGCATTCTCAGTGTAATTTTTGCAGTTGTCTTCTTGCATATGGATTGTAGGGGTGCAGCCGCAGTGATTCGTTAAATGACTTTTTGGCATTCAGGGTATCCTTCCGTGCTATATGGGCGAGGCCGAGCAGGTAATGCGAACCGTGCATGCCCGGATATTCTTCCTGATACATTTGGTAGAAGGTCAGTGCCTTTTCAGCCTTTTCCGGGTTTTCCGTCAATCCCCGGTTTTCATAAAGAAACCTGTATCCGGCATACCACATGGTATAATAGCCAAGAAAATCTTGGTTTGGGTATGTCTCTTTGGCTTGACGAAACAATGTATAGGCCTCTTCAATTCGCCCTGCCATGACGGCCTCTTCTATAGATCGCACGACTATGTCCACATTCCTGTAGATTCGATTCAGGCTGTTCAATTCCGTTTTGAGAGATGTATTTGAAAAATACTGACCATTCCTGATAACACTGTTGATTGATCTGGTATTGGCTATGTTTTCCAGTGGGTTGGCATCGAGAAGCAGAAGGTCTGCGCGATAACCTTTCCTGATCATACCGAATGAATCAGCACCGGCCACATGCTTACCTATGAATACTCCCGGTTCGACGGTTGCCGTTCTCAGTGCCTCGAAGGGGGTAAATCCGACTTCCACCAATTCCTCCAGTTCCTGGTGCAGAGATATACCGGGGAACGCTCCGGATGTAGGCGCATCCGTGCTTGCAAGGACCTGGATGCCCTTGTCTTTGATCCGGCTGGTCACCATTTGAAGAAAGGCAAACCGGTCGCGCATGAATTGGGCCCATTCAGGCCCTCTTGGGTAGTTGTAATTGTATTCTTTTCTCCAGGATTGAAACAAGGCAGGTTGCAGGTATTGGAGATGATCATGAGTATTGAGGGAATCCAATTTTTCTACCTGTAAAAACAGGGACCTGAAGATTCCCAAATTCGGCGTATAGGTAATGTCGTATCCATCCAGCAGATTGACCAGGTCATCTATCCTGGACGTGTCATTCTGATTGTCGAAATAATACATCAGTTCTTCGGTGTGCGCAATGACTTTCTGACCGGCATCAAGCGATTTTTCCAAGGAAATATCCGGTGAGAGGTGTCCCACCACTGTCAGGTCCTGGTTGGTGGCTTCATCGCATATGGCCTCGTGCATCACAGAATCCAGATTTCGATATACCTTGATGAAGTCGTAGCCCGATTGCTTTTGTTCCCAGACGGATTTGCGCGCTTCTGAAACATCATCAAAGCTTAAAAAACCCGGCATGGTTGCCGGATAGCCTTCCATATAATCTCCTGTTGTATAGATCGCAGGACTTACGATCTCATTCTGCCGGGCCCGCTCGCGCAGCACCAGGTGCTCAGGAAGACCGCGATAGTTCATAACAGTGGTTATACCATAAGCCAGAAATACTTTTAACACATCGGGATGATCGATGTGCATATGCATATCGCACAGTCCTGGTACCAGAAATTTACCGGTGGCATCGATTACCCGGGCATCTTTGGGATACATAGGAATTTTATCAGAAGGACCAACATATGATATCGTTTGATCCTTGATTACGATGCTTTGATCAGGTATGATCCGGTCAGACTCCATGGATATCAGGTTGACATGCTTAATAATCAAGGTATTGATCGATTTATCCGATTTGCCATTGGCACAAGAGATCAGAAAGAGTGCCATGAACAGGGCACAAATGGCGGTGAAAAACCTGAATGCATTTTCAATGGCTCTGAATTGACCATTGTGGTGGATATGTGTTTTAATCATTACTTAGTTCAATAAAATTGTTCACCATAAAACAGGACCACTTTTCAAGCCATGTCGGATTCATTGTCCTGGGTGGGATCTTCGCGAAAGGAGCTTATTCAAACAGCTGTTCCAAACCCAGGTATTCGGTTTCGATGAAATAGATGCTCCACGAACTGTATTCTTCATCACCGAGGTTGTCCGCATGGGTAAAGAAAAAATAACGCCCGTCGGGAGAAAATCGGCCGCTGCTCTCTTGGCCTGGAGAATTGACCAATGCACCCATATTAGCAGCCTGAGACCATCCTTCGGACGTTCTTTTGCTGACATAGAGATCTTCACCTCCAAAACTACCCGGTACATCGTATGAGTTGAAAACGAGAAACTTGCCATCCCGAGATAAAGACGCGGAATATTTCCAGAGGTTGTCATTTTCGAACAATCCTTCGATGAGGACAGGTTTTGTAAACTGACCGTCTTGCCATTTTGTGGTATGAACATCAATCGCTTTAGCCCCTCGCATCATGGTCGTGAAGTAGTGTGTTTCTCCGTCCAGGGTAAACAGGAAATTGTTGTTGGAGGAAGGCCAGTTTTCGCCTTCTTCCTGGACAAAATTGATGGGTTCGGGGAGTGGCTTGGGATCTGACCACGTATCACCCGTACGCTTCATGGTCCAGACATTCATGTCAAAACCTCCCAGGTTGGGTTTTCCGGGGATTTCTCTTTGCGAACCGAAATAAAAGGTCTGTCCGTCGGGTGTAATGTACGGCGTCTCATCGCGGTCGGTCGAAAAGCTGGCCACCTCAGGGGTTGTCCAACCGGATTCCGTAAAAGCAGTCTTGTATATCTTCTGTTTTTCTCCCGGTATTCTCCGGGTAAAATAAGCCGTTTTGCCATCCGGTGTGAAACAGATGTCAAACTCGTCGTATTCATCTGTGGAAATGATGCCTGGCGCAAAAGATTGTGGGGTGGTCACAGGGGTTTCGGAATAGACAGGACCGACTTTTTTGGCATTTGAACAGGCAAGAAACAACCAGCAAATAGTTATGATGAGATATGAATGGTTTAGTGGCATTGATTGTTTTTTATGACGCTTAGACATAGCGTTGTTATGATAACCATTTTATGGCTATTCATCAGGAGGCGAGAAGGGATATTTATCCGGTCCAGATGAGATTTTCAAGTAAGTAGACCTATTCTGCTTGGATGGTGGATTTGTGACTGGAGATTTCTTCCTGACTCAGGCCCAGTAGCCTGGCAGCATTGTTATAGAAAATATCCTCCTTTTGTTCCAGGGTCAGGAAGCCAGTGTCGTTGATGGTCTTTATGCCGACATCTATGGTTTGCGGCCATGCCATCTGGTCGCTGCCGTATAGGATCCGGTCACCAAAGCCAGCGTTGATCAGAGATTTCAAATAGTCTTCAAATTCCTCCTGGGGCAATATCCAGTTGACCACCGCAATATCGATATAGACGTTGGGGTGGGCATACATCAGGGCTTTGATGTCGTCGACATATGGCCAGCCTCCATGCATAATGTACAATTTCAGATTTGGAAACTCGACCAATACATCTTCCAGTTGCAGTGGATTCGCATTGTATGCACGCATGCCGCCGAGCATTTCGGGCATGAGGTGTATACCATAGTTGGGCCCTCCGGGGAAAATATGAAAGCCCACCGGTATACCCAGCTCCTGGGCCAGGGAAAAATACGGCTTAAGAGTAGGGTCATTGGCTTTTATCCCCGCATAAAAGGGAGCCATTTCTGCAATGGCCGCAAGCCTTCCCTGTCCGAATTGCTCTTTGAGTCTTTCGACGGACAGATCTGCGCGGCCGATGAGAATGGTTTCAGGAGCATCTTCCAACCAGGATTCACCATTCGTCACAATGGCTTTTACGATGTTGTGCTTTCGAAACTTCTCCAACGTCTTTTGTTTTTGTTCTTCGGCATCAGATACACCCTCATAGGTTACACCTCTCAGGGTAGGAGGATGGGTCAGACCAAACAAGGGGTGTCCATGAGCAAAGGCATGTACATGCATATCGATGATGGGACCACGGTAGTCCTCTGATGCATTTGTGGGCAGCTGTGGATTGTTGTCCCGTGTGCTCGTGTTGCATGATGACCAGATGAAAGTAAAAATAAAAAGGCAAGGGAAAAATGATTGCATAACCATCGATAGATACTTTTTTGGCTGTGTAACTAAGGTTTTTAAGGATTTACATGAAGGTATATATTTGAGGTTATCCTGAAAAAATGTAGAACTTATTCGATCTTAAGCAATCATCTTATTTACGAAATAGTTTAATTGATTTCATTTGATAATATTTCCAATATTTCTGCCGCCTGTTCCTTCAATTCTTCAAACATAGGTTTTAGAAGGGTTTGTTTGAGGTAGTAGTAATAAATGGCTTCTTCATAAAGCCTGAAAGTCATGGATTGCGGGTCATTGATGTAGGCCCACTCGCTGTCGAAAAACATGTGATCGCTATTGGGAATAATTTCTTGTTCATGAATCTGGAGATAATCCTGAAGGGCATATTTGAGGTTGGGTGCTAGAAGACCGGCAGCATTGATCAATTCCAGATTGCTCGCATTGAGTTCTTTTACCCTTGAAGCTATAAAATCATACTGCCGGTAATATTCCGTGAGTTTTTCCTTGATATTGATATCGGTGATCAGGTCCAGCCTGCCCGTATTCACCATTTCGGCATAGGCTATTTCGTTGAGAATCAATTCATCCACATTGAACTCGACGGTACCGAATAGTCGGATGTAGTCTTCTTTGTTTCTTTGTGTTTCATACATCTTTTTGATGAATTGGAGGTACCCCTTGCTCAGTTGGTCTGCCAATTGGATTTTCTGGTTAAGCAGGGTGGTGTCCTTCCTGAGATCAGAGGCAATCCTTGAGAGATAGTTGGTGCCAAGGTTCCGGTCTTTTCGATTTTGGTTCCAGTTGTTGACCTGGAGGGCGATGAGTATGCCGATGACGACGAGCAGGATCTCTCCGGTGGCATAGATGAGGTACCTTGAAATGCGGCTTTCTTTGAGGAATTTCTTTCGGAGGTTTCGAAAAAAGGGGATCATTCGAAAAGGGTGTTATGATTGGGTCACTTTATGTTTAACGGTTCTTGGTAAGATAGCCATTAATTGGCGGGGGTAACCTATATTTCGTACCTGACGGCACGGTTTGGTGATCATGAGATGTGCGAGGATAATCATATTTCGTACCTGACGGCACGAGGGTGGTGCTTTCTATGATCTGCCAGCTGATGATCTGATAGATGTCATTCACTTCTGGCTGTGATGATCACGCGCCGGTAACTTGTCAGGGTAGGGGTGGCTCGGTCGGTGGCTTCCAGAAGAATGTGAATGGTTTGTCCTCCTTCGATGTCTTCGGGAATGATGACGTCTGTCTGCATGGCATCCGGAGCGCTTATATTGATCGAATTGGTATAGGTTCCGACGTGGAACTGCCACCATTTGACCGTTACCTCGTCGCCATCGGGTTCGGATATTGATGCGTAGAGGCGTATTGTCTGCCCGGGTGATGCCATCAGGCTGAGGGGCCCTTCGATCCGGATAACGGGAGGGTGGTTAGCATCGGCATAAATTTCCGTGACAGACCAGTGGAGGCGGTTGGCAAAATCTCGTTGTGCCTGGGGGAAGAAGTTGGGATAGACCTGTTCTGTACGATTGGCTTGATTGTTTTGATTGCCCATGGTTTCGGCCATTTCGTCGGCACTGAGTCCTGAAGCAAACGGATTGGGTTGATTGCTTCCCCCGACTGCGCGTCCTCCCCAGCCGCCATAGTGGCCCTTTTCGTAGGCCCTCAACCCATTACCCAACATATTCATAAAGGTATGGTTATCGCCTTCACCCAGCCAGGAGCCTTTGGCTTGTACAGGCATCCAGACGAAATATCCCATTTCCCTAAGTTCCTCGTTTGTGTAGCCCGATAGCCCGAAGTAATCCACCTTATCGCCTTCTACCATTTGTTTGCCATCGCCCCATACGCGGTACAAAGCACCCAAAGGACCGCGGTCCAGGATGTTTTCTTTCATCCAGGCAGGGGTCAGGTATTGGGCGTTTTCAAGTGTTGCATTGAGTTGTGCTCCATAACCGTACCTGGGTCCTTCTCTGAACTGCCTGTATTCTATATCGGGCCAATTGGGGCGGATGTATTTGGCATAGGTGTCGTCCTGGTCACCGGAAGGAAGCAGAATGACTTTTCGGGATACCTTACTTTTGATTGCTTCCCATTGAACCGTGAATTCATATTGGTCCTGGATGGATTTAAGTGCCCTTGCAATCGTGCTGTGTCCGCCCCAGGCCGTGATGAAGAGTGGACCCGGTTGGTCATCCAGGATCAATGATTTGATAAGGTCAGATCCAGGGGTGTCTTTTGAATAATCACCATCAAATTCGATGTTGCCATATCGGATTTTTGATCTCAATATCTCCGGGGCAGGGTATTGTTTGTTGTGCCTTACCAGGTTGGGATATACTTCTTCATAGGCATCAACTATGTCGTGTATAAAGCGTTCGTCTTCTGCCCACCGCCAGGATTCGCAGGGACAAACGCCCATCCCGAAGCGATCGTATTCTCTTCCCGGTACGAACCATTTGGTTCCTTTCCCATCGCCTTTCCAGTGAAACTGGCTACTGGCATAAATCAGTCCCTCTATCTCCACATCGCTGCTGTAGAGCAGGAAGCGGATGAGTGAGTTGTTGTCGTCGAGTTCGGGATCGGCGGTGATGATGATGCGGGGTTTATGCGTATCCAATGATGGTTGGGTACCGGAGGTCGAGGGGAAGAGCGTAAAGATGATCGCTGAAAGCAAGGACAACAGAGGGATAAGGCTCGACTTGTGTATTGTTCTCAAGGTGATTGTTTTTCTTTTGAGTGTAGATGTATACAAGATAAACGGTGTTTTTAAATTGGCGGATTGGGTAACTATATTTCGTACCTGACGGCACGAATCGAATATTTCGAGTTGTGCGGGGATGAGCTATATTTCGTACCTGACGGCACGAATCGATTATTTCGAGCTATACGGGGATGAGCTATATTTCGTACCTGACGGCACGGGAGTGGTTTTCTTAAGGTATGACGTTATTTATTATTTGATGAAATCGCGGATCAGTTTCAAAACGCGATCATCGTCTTCATTGATGCCGCTGAGTATAGACATATGATCTCTATTGCTCACTTCAATGGAAGATATGTCACGATTGCCTGTTGCTATCATGGCTTCGGCAAAAGTATTAATCTGTCTTTTTCTCCAGTCTTCGTCTCCATCGGCATAGATGAGTAAGATGTTGTCTCTTGTCAGCAAGAGGTGTGGTGTCACGGAGGCTCGAATCCAATCTTTTTGGCTATTACCCCATATCGTCTTGTAGATCGTATCCCTAGCAATGCGGTCCCTGGCAGTTTCTTCCACATACAGGAAGGGACTAATAAGCACGGCCCCGGATATTTCAGATGATTCAATCCCTTGTGCCCGCAAATGAGAATGATCGATGGCTAGCAGGGCGGCCAGATAAGCGCCGGCAGAATGACCTCCGACATAGACTTTGTCCGGGTTGCCGCCGTAGGTTTTTATATTGTTTATTACCCAAGCGGTTGCTTTGGCCGCGTCGCTTACATGGGACGGATGTTGAAATTCAGGTGACAGTCTGTAGTTGACACTTACCAAGCCTATACCAGCATGAGCCAAAAGTTTGCCCAATTCTTCTCCCCAGCTTTTGTTGCCCATGAGTAGCGCACCCCCGTGAAAATAGACGAGAACAGGAACGTTTTTTTCATCCTCTGGCATATAGATATCCAGTAGATCCTTGTCTTCTTGGTAGACGGCGTCATCAAGGTAGTCCACGTCATAGGTGGCAATGACCTGCGTATTCCCCTGGATGGCAATGAATAGTAACGAAAGCAGGATCAGGTACTCGCTTAATTTCATATTCAGATACTTTTCGCTTGGATTATTTGATGACTTGATGGGTCCAATCTAAGATTAGTTTCGCGATTTCTTTCCTCGATTGGCTCAATCCATGGTTGTCATGGCAGGCTACGATTTTGACATTGGGGGATTTTTCATTTTGCAAAGCTCGATATAGCGGCAAAAGGTACTTGTCAATACTTACAACACCATCACCCCATCCCCTTATGAGCAGGATATCTCTATGATCCAGTTTTCGCTTTTCGTTCCAATATTTGACCTGTAAGGCGAGAAGAATACCAATCATGACGAGTAGAATTTCACCCGTGGCGTACAATAGATACTTGCCAAGTCGGTTTTCAACAAGTAATTTTTGGCGGAGTTTTCGGAAGAACTGGATCATCGTGATTCGGGCTGGACTTGTAAGATGGAAAGTATGGTGTCGGTTTGTTCCAGGAGTCGTTGATACATATTTTTCAACTGTTGCGATTGATAATACCGGGATGCCAGCAAAGCTGCCAGTTCGCCGTCATCGAGGAACTTTCCGGCATCAATATTCACAGTTTTTCTCGGGTCATTTTGCAGCACGGTTTTTACGAAGGACCAATCACTGTCATTCTGGAAGAATTCGGGATAATGGCGGTTGATGTAGCTTTCGTATTTGGACTGTATTTGCTGGTTGGCAATTTGTTCTCGTTCGGCAGCAGATTCGACCAATGCATAATAGTCCTGAATGGCGGTTTGTAATTCAGGACTCAGGTAGGGCAATTCATTGGACTGGAGGATGATATCGATAGCATTCCTGTTGGGTTTGAAACGGTGTTCCAGCATGAGTTTGCCGAGGTATTTTTTCAGTTGGTTGTCCACCGGGATAATGGTTTGCATCTGGAGTAAGGCAGAATCGGCATAATTGAATTGTTCAGTCATGTTGTCAATGGACTCAATCAATTGCAACTGATCAGCTGTAATATTTTCACGGAGGATGGTGATGTGGTCATCGATGGATTGATTGATTTTTTTTGTCTCATTCCAATTATTGATCTGTAAGGCGATCAGTATTCCGACCACGACCAGGAAGATTTCACCAATGGCGTATAGCAGGTAGGTTGTGACTTTATTTTCAGACAGCATTTTTTGCCTGATTTTTCGAAGGAAGTGGATCATGGACTTCTGTGTTAAGCTGTCTCCAACAACTTGTCCTTCAGCGTTCCGAAATCCACGGGTTTGGTCAGAAAGTCGTCAGCGCCCAGTTCCATGGCCTTTTGATAGTTTTCATCATCGCCATACGCGGTGATCATCATGACAATGGGTGCTGGGTCGTGCGGTTGCTGTTTGATATGACGGAGCAACTCAAGACCACTCATACCGGGCATATTAATATCCGATAATATGAGTATGGCTTCCTGTGCACTTTCATCCAGGTAGTTCAATGCCTCTTCTCCGGAGAAGGCAAAAGCGAACTCCATTTCACCACGCCGTATTTCTTTACGGAATTTTTGCTGAAAGAGGATTTGCACGTCACGTTCGTCGTCTACAACGAGAATTTTCATATTCGGTTAGTTTAGTGGTAATTGAATGGTAAATGTCGTACCCTTTCCTGTTTCTGTGTGCATGTGTATTTTTCCCTGGTGTGCTTTGATGATGTCGTAGCTGATTGAAAGGCCAAGTCCGGTTCCTGACCCCGTAGGTTTGGTCGTAAAGAACGGTTGAAAGATTTTGTTTTTGATTGTTTCGGGGATCCCGGTACCATTATCGCTTACTGTGATCTGGATATTTCCATTTTTTAGCTTTGTCTCGATGCTGACTTTAGGTTTGTATTCTTCATGAGTTTTATGGTCTACATCAGAATTGTTCATCCGGATTCTATCTGCACAAGCGTGAAAAGCATTGGTGATCAGATTTAACAGGACTCTTCCCATTTCCTGAGGGGCAATTTCTATGAATGGCAAATTTTTATCAAAAATAGTCTCCAAACCCACATTGAAAGAAGGGTCCATAGCCCGCAGCCCGTGGTAAGCGAGACGCAGGTATTCATCGCAGATCGCGTTGAGGTCCGTTTTCTCACGCTCACCGCTGCTTCC
>JBFKOL010000142.1:0-10116 GCA_041628815.1 Saprospiraceae bacterium
ATTTGGTGATTTGGTGATTTGGTGATTTGGTGATTACAGAAATAAATCGCGATTTCCGTTCAGGGCTTGAGTGCCATAGGCTTGACATACCATTTAAAGGTTTTATGTACATAAACTGATTATGGAGAGGTCACCTGTAATTCAACCTGCATTTGGCTCTCATCTTATCTTGAATCTCCTTTATCTCCTCCCTGATCAACGAATACATATATTTTATCCGGGCATTGGCACCAAGGTACAATAGACCATCGCTGGTCATGACTTTGCGATATATCTCATCAGGGAGGGCTAAGTCTTTCAACTTCTCCATATCCACCAAAGCAGTATCCATGGCTTCCTTGACGAACCGAATGTTTTGCCAGCCTATGGCGGCATAGTCTGTTTTTTCGTTTAATGTCCTTATGGCCTCGTCGGCATGGGAGTCCGCCACTTCAACCAGGCCATTCAGGGTCTGGTAATAATCGATGATGCTTTCCTTTAAGCCAGCATCACGCAACAAGTTGAGGTTGCCACTTGATTTCAAGTCTTCGAAAGCCGCCTGGCTGGGTGTAAAAGTCGATTGAATCAACGTCAGCGTACCCATGAGTGCCACAATTACCTCGTCACGGCTAATTTCCGATTGCTGAAGCTGGTGAAGCAATTGGTTAGCACTCTTGACTCTAGAATCTGACCCGACGATAAGACGTTCGATCTGTATGCTATCCTGGGTGATATCCTCGAGGATCTTGCAGTAATACGACTGCTCGAGTTTCAGCGATTTTCGGTGTTCATTCCAATTGTTAATCTGAAGTGCAATCAATATCCCGATTACGACCAGGGCGATTTCACCGATGGCGTATAAAAGGTATCTGCGAAAGGCTGAGGATTCAATCAAAGAACGGCGGATTTTACGAAGTACAGTGAGCATCCACTGAAATTAGCAATCCTGATCGAGAATTTTACAAGTAAAGAACATTGAGATATAACTTTTGGCATCAACCTGAAATCAGAAATTTTACCTTATCAAATGTGGGTTCATAGGTGAAACCTACGAACAGCGCCTAATGGTAAAGTTTACTACCCACTTAGCCCTCAAGGGGGACATCATTATTGCGAAAAGTACTATTCTGGTTGGTAGTTGATCTAATTGCTTTCAACAACATAATCATTAATCGCAATGACAAGGTTGCCAGCTCTTTGTTGCAAGCTACTGGAATTCCAATAATGGATATTGGATATTTTCACCAGGTCCTTGATCAAAATGATCACTTTGCGATCTTCTTGAATAGCCTTGAAGATGTCAAGATCCGAACGTGGGTAATTCGTCGATATGTCAAATTGATCTCTTAAATAATCTTTCAATTCTTTGGCATATGTATGCCTTTTTAACACCAATTCCTCGCCGAAAAACCAATCCAAGTGGTAATAATAGTCGTAGATCAAATTTTTTAGAGAATCATCAGTCATGTCCGATAAAAGCCCAAGGTTGTTTATTTCATTGATGGCCGATCTGTTGAACACAAAACCTAGAAAGGAACCATCAAGCATTTGTAAAGTAACCTCGATGAGCTTCTTGTTGATCGTGTCGGGATAGGCTCCTTCCCACACTTCGTCCTCGATGAAGGTATCCGGTCTGGGCATATCCCGTAAAGTATCAACTGGGGCACCCGACATCGTCAACAAATACTGCCAGCCATGGTATTTGAATTCGCTAAATTCCATGGCTATTCCAAATTCTCGGATATCCTGTTCAACCGTGCGGGCAAGGCTTTCCAGATGTTTTTCGACTTGTCTTTCCCTGATCCTGTCTTCATTCCAATTGTTGATTTGCAAGGCAATCAATATCCCGATCACTACCAGTGCGATTTCACCGATTGCATAGAAAAGGTATTTGCGAAAAGAAGATGACTCAATCAGCGAGCGGCGAACTTTTCTAATTATGGAGAGCATCTACTAAAATAGGTATCGTGGTCGAGAGTATTATGCAAAAATCAATCCGATCTTACTCCGCCAATGGGACTTTGGAAAGTATGTTCGAAATATAGGTTCGAAGCTGAAAATTATGAACAGCGAATAAACGGTAAGTGTTGCCCCCCACTTCACACCTCAAGGTCGACAACTGTATCGTGCAAGATATACATGGATTTTGAACGAAATGCTTTAACAATGGTTAGTTGAAAAGTCCTTATTCTTAAGAAATGACAAAGTAAAGTAGCTTATAGCTGACCAATATAGTTCTTAATGGATACAATTAGTTCTTTCGCTGCTTCCCTGATGTCGCCAGCCTTATTAACTCTTCCCGCTGCATCAATGAACAGACTTTCTAACTCAAGCTGGACATCCCTATTATCTCTTACAAATCCTGCCGGGGCCTGAATCCTTGATATGTCCGTGTAGTTAATTTGGTGTTTATCTCTTAAAAAAATCTCCCAGTTATCGATTTTTTCCCGGTAATTGGTTTCTCTCCACAGGCTGAACTGCCAGTTCATGATGGCGTAATAATGGTTGATTTCATTCTTCAGCTCTTTACTTCTGATATTCGAGAAAAGTCCGCTGTTTTTGAATTCCTCCAGGTTGATTTGATTGGTAACGATGACATTGCCATAGGAAGTCCTAAAAAAGCATTCTTCCACAAATGACCGGTCGTATTCCTGGGGCATTTGATTCATCCACTTATTGGTCCAGCCGACATCTAACTCTTCAGGGTTCCACACATCATCAACGGTATAATTCAACTTAGTAAAAGGTCTTGCAGGGACCGCATCAGACCAGATAAGGAGCTGCTCTATGCAGTTTGCCCGAAATTTGTTTCCCTGGATCGTATAATTCAAATAAACGATGTCATCCTCCAAAGCGTCAATCAAACCCGATAGATAGACGACTATTTGATTCTTTTCTTTCCTTTCTTCATTCCAGTTGTTGATTTGAAGGGCGATCAGGATACCTATGACCACCAGAGCTATTTCTCCCAGGGCATAAATCAGATACTTGCGAAAGGCAGATGACTCAATCAAAGATCGGCGGATTTTTCGGAGGAAGGTGAGCATCAATTAAATATAGCCATAAATTACCACCAGGTCTATAGCCCGAAGATCAATGTCTGTGAGTCGTCTTTGTAAACATCAACATTATTTATCTATATTAAAATAAAACTTTTAAGCATTATGAATCATAGAAAACGCCGTTGGGTTACATCATTGGCGATCTCCTCATGTGTCATCTTAACATCGATACTGTTTGTGGCAACGACGGTTGAGGGCCAGGTACAATTTGAAATCGAAGGAAACAGCGAAGTGGGTGTTCCACATTTCAGGATAACCGAAATCGGCCAGGATTTTACTCGTATGACGTTCAGGAATACGGCGCAGCCCAATAAATTCTGGACCATAGCTGCAGAACCTCATGAAAGTCCAGGAATACCGAGGATCAATTTCTATTATGACAGCGGTGCCGGTGCGGCAGATCGGTTTACTGTAACCGGCGAAGGTCGCGTCGGCATCAATACCACTGCTCCTCAGACGAATCTGCACGTCGTTGGAAACGCAAGGATTTCCGATTTATCTGGATCCGGAACCCGACCTGTTTATACCGACAATAACGGAACCATCATAGCGAGCCCTTCAAGATATCTATCCATTCCGGCCTCGGCATTTCATCCATCGAGAGATGATAACGATGTCAACTGGGTATCAGGAACCAACGGTGCTTGGTTTGAGGGATCGGAATCTGTTTCCAACGCGACATCGATGATTGCCCCTGTGAATTTGCCTCATGGAAGCACGATTAAAGAGGTGGTCATTCATTATTACGATTTTGATCCTGAAATGGTCATATTTAGGTTGGGATATTACGATCAGTCGACAAATACCTCCGGGTCATTCTTTACGGTAAACAGTTCTGGACTGTCGGGCAATAACTCTGCAACCGAGAGCAGCCTGGCCATTAATATCGATAATATCAACAGGTCCTATTACTTTACCATGGGAGTTTGCTTCGGTTTGGATTGTGAAGACTCATTAACCTCGGAATTCAGGATCAGGCAGGTAGTTATCGAATATATGGAATAACCCATGAAACAGTGGTTGTGTTTCTTTGAAGTTGAAGGCCGTTGAAATAATCAGGCTTCTTCAAACTATTCATTTTTCTCCAGCCAGTCGACCATATACGGTACAATATCATTGTGATAATGGAGGGACAAGAATTCAGGATTGAGATAAGAACCTATCGTCATTCCAGGATTGTCCATTGACGTCACTTTTTGAAAGAAATGACTGGCTTCGGGAAAAACCTCATAACTAACCGGCTTTTCTTTTTTGGGTTCCAGATACTGCTTTAACTCGAGTGCATCTCTTCCTTCATTGTCAAATTCATCGAATTCAGGATGTATAAATATTATCCTGCTATCCAAAGAAGTCCATTCTTTCAAATTTTCGGTGCGCTTTACTTCTTGCCAATAGGAAGCGTCGCGCATAGGCAGGCAAGCTTCATTGGTAAAGCGGGTGTATAGTCCCCAAAAAATAATGTAATCAGGTTTTCCGCAGGGGATCACCTGTAATACCTGGTTGCCTCCAAATCCATGAGCGAGTATAATGATCCTCTCGAGATCAACATATTCTAAACTCTTGATGTAACGCAATGCCTCGCAGAATACCCGGCCTTCCTGTTTATAACCTATCTGGTAACAATGCAAATCCGTCTGAGAATCACCCAGTCCCATATTCTCTACGCGGACAAAGACGTAGCCTTCCCTCGCAAAATCTTCAGCCAATTTCTTGATGGGATAATAGTCCCTTCCCGCCATATCGACACTGTGACAAGTATAGTCCTGGATAAATAGTATGGCGGGCGCACTGTCCACTCCTTTTGGACGATTGATAAGTGTGCGAATCCTCCCCTCTTTTATTTCAAAGTGATCGTACACGACATCTTGTTCGTAGGGTTTAGGTGCTTTGGAGGCCTGGACATACAGTTTCTCACCATCACGCAATATGGTTAAATAGACATTCTTCCCTGGATCGGTTTGTTCAAACCAGTACATCAATGCACCCATATGCTGAACCTTGATTCCTCCTATTTCCATAATGATATCCCCGGGTTTTAGCCCCATGTCATCACTTACGTGATCATCATAAATCGTAACTACTTTTACCCCGTTTTTATCATTGACCCAGTCGATACCCAGCTCTGCCTTACGGGCAAGACCCTGAGCTACAGTCATGCCAGGAAATAGTAACAAAAAGAATAGCAGAAACTTATATTGCATATGTGCTTTGGATGACCGATATAAAGATATGATTTGTAAATGAGTTGATTCATCCTGAACGAAACTACCAGGCCGAAGTCTTACCTTGTTTTCCCATACAGATGAGTTAGAAGGTTAGGGAAAATGACAATATATTTATCTTGAATAAGTACAGTGTTTTGGAGTTTAACAGTTGGGTTTCACATTTTTTACCTGTAAGAAAGATCATCCGGAGCATTTAGGCTATGCCAAAAATTGACCATGAAGGCTGGGCCAGCATAAATCTTTAATCATGACTCAGAAAGAGGTAATATCACTGCTCGAAGTCCATAAAAATGAACGTGGTATTGCCAAGTGGAATGAACTTAGTTCGAACAAAACTTCGTTAAAAAGCTTTGGCATTGGACTGACCCAACTTCGCAAACTGGCCAAAAAAATAGGGCGTAACCACGAATTGGCCAAAGAACTCTGGAATAGTCAATACTATGATGCCAAGGTTATTTCGTTGTTGATCGATGATCCTAAAAAGATTACGACAGAACAAGCTGAGAAGCAGGTAGAGCAACTGGATGCCGGCTACTTGGCCCACGTCTTTTCCTCATGTGATGCCACGCTTGCCAAGACTTCTTTTACTGTAGACTTGTCAGTCAAATGGATGTCGAGCGATGATCCTGTACGGCGTAAATGTGGTTATGGCTTGTTGTATGAGATATCTAAATCGAAGAAAAAGTCCGCCCCGGACAATCAGTTCTTTCTCAGTCATATTGAAAAGATCGAATCTTCATTTCAAACAGAAGCCATACCCGTCAAGATGGCCATGGGTACGGCATTGATGGGTATGGGCATGCGCAACTTACATTTGAATAAAGCAGCGTTAAGAGTAGCACGTTTGATGGGGCCGATCAAATTTGACGAAACGGGCAAATGCGACCCATTTGATGTTGCCAAGCACCTTACGAGCGATTATGCCAAAAAGAAATTTGGCATCTGAAACACCTTTTTTAGCTTTTCAAAACTGCCATTTATTTTTCCTAGCTTAGCACTGAGTCCACTATTTTTTGTGCTTCCTCCTGCAGCTTAAACAAGTGCTCCTCTCCCTTGAAGCTCTCTGCATAGATCTTGTAGATGTTCTCCGTACCGGAAGGACGGGCGGCAAACCAACCGCTTTGCGTTTCCACTTTGAGACCGCCGATGGCTGCACCATTGCCGGGGGCATGAGTGAGGATTTTCGTGATTTTCTCGCCTGCCAGTTCTTTGGAAACGATCTGATCGGATGAAAGCTTCTTAAGCTTATCTTTTTGCTCGGGTGTGGCTGGCGCATCTACCCTGTCGTAAACGGGCTCTCCAAATTCATCGACGAAGCCCCGGTAGATTTCGCCCGGATCCTTTCCTGTTCTTGCGGTAATTTCACCGGCAAGTAAGGCTGCAATGATCCCGTCTTTGTCCGTAGACCAAACCTTTCCCTTCCTGTCCAAAAAGGATGCTCCCGCACTTTCTTCGCCACCAAATCCCAGACTGCCGTCGAACAATCCATCCACAAACCATTTGAAGCCCACAGGCACTTCCACCAGCTTTCGTCCCAATTTCCCGGCTACCTTATCGATCATCTGACTGCTCACCAGGGTCTTTCCTATACCCGTAGTGGCGGGCCAGCTTGACCGGTTGCTAAATAAGTAATCAATGGCCACAGCAAGGTAGTGGTTGGGTTGCATCAATCCTGTTCCCTGTGTGACGATGCCATGTCGATCGTGGTCGGTATCGCAGGCAAAGGCAACCGGAAACTGATCCTTCAATTGAATCAATCGTTGCATGGCATACCTCGAGGACGGATCCATCCGGATTTTTCCGTCCCAGTCGAGCGACATAAAACCGAAGGTGTGATCTACCCTGTCATCCACAACGGTTAGGTTGATACCATACTGGTCTGCGATTCGCTGCCAATACCTGACACCTGCTCCACCCAATGGATCCACCCCCATCTTGATTCCCGAGGACTTAAGCAAAGGCATATCTATGACCTTATCCAGGTCCGCCGTGTATGCTTCCAGGTAGTCATAGTGATGTGTTGTAGACGCTTGCATCGCTTTTGAGAAAGAAACTCTTTTTACCTCCCTAAGCCCCTGATCCAAAATTTGATTAGCACGGGCTTCGATCCAGGCCGTCACCGATCCCTCCGCTGGACCGCCATTGGTCATGTTATATTTAAACCCGCCATCTTCGGGCGGATTGTGGGATGGTGTAATAATGATACCATCCGCAAGGTCTCTTGTCCGTCCCGTGTTGTACTCGAGAATGGCATGACTGACAGCCGGTGTTGGTGTGTATTCATCGTTTGCGGCGATAAAAGTTATCACGCCATTGGCAGCGAGCACCTCTAATGCTGTCGCCTGTGCAGGTGTGGACAACGCGTGTGAGTCCATGCCCATGAATACCGGCCCAGTGATACCATTCTTTTGCTTGTAATCACAGATGGCCTGAGTCGTAGCCAGGATGTGCTTTTCGTTAAAAGATTGTTGTAACGAGGATCCCCGGTGTCCCGAGGTGCCAAAAGACACGCGCTGCGCACGTTCGGACAGATCCGGCTCTCGGATAAAATAATCGGTAATGAGTTGGGGAATGTTCGTCAGTTGTTCTGGTGTGGCTGTTTTTCCAGCAAGGGGATGGATAGGCATAAGTTCTCGTTTTAACGCAAATTTACTTCACAAGGCCTTTAAGCTAATTTATCGAAAGGTATTTCACAAGAAGTTAATAATATGAGGCTAAAGGACTTTCTCAAAAGCTACGTGTAAAATTTTGATGTAGCTCCCGGGTCAATGGACTTCGTTAGAAGGAATAGCCTGGTTACATTCATTCGGTCATTGTTACATAGTTCCTTTTCTCACCAGAAGTTACATGATTCCTGCAATCTGATACATCCTCCCCAACCGTCAATCACCGGCCATCCTATACTTGAACTGTCGCCATGTAAGTGACTGTTTCAAAAAAATTCTATAACCAAAAAATTACAGATCATGAGACCTTTCATCACTTTTTCAACCAAATGTATATCAATCTCCATTTTGTCACATCTAATGGTTTGTGCCCTACTTCAATTTATCTCGATACAAACATCTGCACAACAGGCGAGTTCAGATACGACTTTAAACGACCATCTTTTTGCAGCCAAAGGCCATTCCATTGTTACTGTAGCCACTGGTATACCTTACGTAGGTATCGCAGAATATGCATATGGCGTGTCCGATCGTTTTACGATCGGCGTCATTGCCGGGTCGACACCTATTATCCCGGGTTATGGTATTCGCGTTAGGAATGTCCTATACACAAATCATTCTAATCGCAGAATATATATGCGAACCCCCATTTTATACTATCCGGAAACTAAAGGACTTGGAGGTGAACCCTGGATCCTTACCTGGCCTGCTGTGAATTATGAAATAAAGGCCAAATCAGGTATTCGTTGGAGTTTTGGATTTGGCGTAGTGGCGGCAGCATGTGTAAACGATTTATTGGATATGTTCGGGTTAGGTGCACATTTACATGAAAACGCTACCCCTGGGGCTGACGAATCCGCTCAAGTGCATTTCCACAATTTACAATTTGACCATCATCAAAGTCATATGAATGAAAACAACGATCCTGCTGATAACGACTCCTCAGATCATCATGATGAAGGTTTCATGGGAGGCTTTTGGAATACCGTACAAGGAGGTTTTGCAACTTCGATTGGCAGTCGATGGATGTTTCATGCCGAAGCTGGTCTTGCGATGAATGGAGTTGCTCTTGCCACTGACGATTGGGTAGGTGGACCTCCTGTCATACTCACCCTGGGCTTTTCTTATTCGTTTTAAGATCGCCAAAGTGTCTTAAATATGCCCTGGTGTGGGTTCCCTGAGACAGGGTCCATTTTTCTACAATGGGTTAAAATTGTAAGACCTTTTTCATCTATCAAATGGGAACGAATACGTCAAAAATTGGCGTCGCGGGTCAAATAAGCGCAGAATTTTGACTCGACACTATACACCAATTAATTGAAGCACAACTCTCCGCTGTCTTGGGCGTGTATCAAAGTCAATAAATACAATTTGTTGCCATGTTCCCAAGACAAGTGCTCCTTTGACAAAAGGTACCGTCATACTCGTCCCGGTAATTGCCGAACGTAAATGAGCGGCGCCGTTGTCATCTCCCCAGGTTCGGTTGTGTTGATACTGTTTGGCATATGGGGCCACCTCTTCAAACATCCGAGCCACATCGTGTTTCACTAAGCCAGGTTCATATTCCAGCGTGGTTATGCCGGTGGTCGACCCGATGGCTGAAACAAGCACCTGTCCTTCGGACAATCCACTATCAACCAAGGTTTTTTCCACGTCAGACGTGAGATCCAAAATGTGATTGAAACCTCTGGTTTCGAATTCTATGAATTTGGTGAGAATTTCCATTTTACGTTGTGTTGCTATATTCTTATGTAAATCCGGAAAGTTACGAACATAACAATCCCATTTTAGATGCTAAACATGTTATGTGAGATGGTAAAAGAAAGATTGGCACTTAATGAACACCTCTGCAATTATCCATTAACGACACCACCAGTCTGTCTACCTCAACTGCACCACTGGGTAGTTCATCCAATTCCAGGCCGGTATAAGTTTCGGCCTCTTTCCACTTCAGGATGGTCGTACTAAAGAAAGCGGAGGCCGATGCATCGGCTTCGTAGACGATGATTTCATAAGGTTCGCCTTCATCTCCTCCAAACCTGGTAATGACCTGCCATTCACCATTCCTTTTATAGGATGTATTCGTATGGTCCGACTGGGGATAATATTTATTGTCGGTAGGTTTCAGTAAAACCCAAATATCCTTTTCATGGGGCTCAGGGTATACACCGGTGGCAAGGATTC
>JBFKOL010000143.1:0-10093 GCA_041628815.1 Saprospiraceae bacterium
ATTCAAATAGTGAATGCTGAGTGCAGATTACATGCTTGCCGATTGTTGAGGTAATCGAAACTTCAAAGATCAACACTCATGTACTCAATTAATCATGTACTCAATTATTCATGTATTCAAGAGATGAGGTATCATCATTAATTCAAATAGTGAATGCTGAGTGCAGATTACATGCTTGCCGATTGTTGAGGTAATCGAAACTTCAAAGATCAACACTCATGTACTCAATTAATCATGTACTCACGTCCTTTTCGACGCAGTTTTCGCGCTCGCTACAAAAATGGAAATCAGTTCATTGTTTTCAGCAATCAATACATGTAAATCAGTGGTCTCGACCCAACTTCTTTTTTGAATAATTTTGAGGCATACCATTGTCTCACGCAATTCTTTCAGGCAGATTTTCATCTTGTGTAAAAAATCAGCTCGGGACTCAGCAGATTGAGCTTCACCATAGTTGAGTGCTGGAGATGTTCAGGACCGTGTCAATTGGTTGGATATGTGTTTTGCTGCCATGGATTTCGGCATCCTTTCTGATATGGAAATCACATCCGACGCAAATTGAACAAGTCGATTTTCCAACTTTAGCGCTGACATAAGTACGCCTAAAGAAACATCAAAAATTGGTACTCATTCGGTATTTATTCGGACTTCTTTAGACATGTTGGGCCAATATTGGACATAAAAAACAGGTCTCCAAAACAAGAATAATTTTAAAGAAGTTGCTTAAGCGCCAACTGCCTCTGCCCGAAAAGTTTCTCTGATGTCATCAAATTGTTTGAGTAGAAAGTCAAACTGGGGAACATCATTAAAAGCCGCCAATTCTGGCACGTTCGTAAACGTGTAGAGATACCGGCCGTCTTTGACCTGGTTGAACATATAAATGCCATTCTTGACACCCGGAATTTTCTGGTTGTCAATCATGGTACTGGTGTCCACTACGAAGGGAGAGAGATTGATGTATGCTTTTGGTGAGGCAAACTCCTTCATTAACAGCACAGAGTGACTCTCCGAGAACTCCTCAAAGGATTGCTCTACCAGATTAAAGTCTTCATGCTGGCTATTGAGCATGCGGATGGAATGTTGAAAAGTGACCTGTGTCAACTTTGGACCGATAACTTTGATCTCCCGAATGGTCACCAGTTTGTACCTGGCAAGGACTGCGAGATCCACCAAAAGATTATTCAGGAGCGCTTCTCCTTCATGGCAGTCCATCTCACTCGTGTGATGACGATCCTCGTTGCGCATGGTGACCAGCGCATTGAAGTTTTTGATAAATTTCTTGAATTGGAAGTCGCTCGTATTATAACCCACAAATGGCTCGATTCCCGAACCGACAAAAATATTGTGAATGGCCCGGATAAATCCGACATAAATACCAAAGCTGGATTTTTCCAGTTGCTCGAAATGAAAGTTAAAATCCTTGGAAAGTTCGATGTTTCGCGATTTCACTTCGTCCCACAGTTGCACCAGTAGGCAGTACGCAAAAAACTGGGCCAATTTTTCCGCTACGCGCAGCAACTGATCGATCCTGTTCTTATCCCGGTTTCGTAAGTCGCCAGAAAACAGGCGGCGTAATTCAACACCAATCGGCCATGGAAAATCCTGGATGATGAAATTGGCAAGCATGCGGTTATCAACTGGCAGGTTGGCCATTTTCATTGAATTGTAGAATGCAGCTTCAGGGGCTGTTGGCTCTACATGCTTCAATATGGCCTCAAATACAGCCTCTATGATATGGTCGTTGGTGCTCGCCATGGGACTAAAATAAGCACATTATTGATTGTCGCTCCAAAGTCGTGCCAGAAATGAGGGAAATATGAGCTCGATATTTTGACAATTATGCACAAATTACATGTTTACATGAATGAGGATTTACGAAGTTTCGTAAAGATGGTGATCCCCCCGAATCGCTTTATTATCTTTAAGAATTCAAGTCCTTTATTGTGCCTGAAGTCAAAAGCCCTTTTAAGTTTCTCGATCCTTATACCCAGGAGGATAAGGAATTTTTCTTCGGAAGAGAAGCAGAAATCGATACGCTCTATGAATTGGTTTTCGATACGAATCTCATCATGGTCTATGGCCCGTCAGGTACTGGTAAAACCAGCCTGATCCAGTGTGGACTGGCCAACAGGTTTCGGAAGACGGATTGGTTTGATTTACACGTCAGGCGAAAAGACGACATCAACCAGTCGCTGTGGGAAGAGATCAGAAAGAATGCATTGACCGATATACCTGATGGTATGGATCTGCCTGGGGCTGTGCAATCACTTTTCCTCGATTACTTCAAACCGATATACCTGATTTTTGACCAGTTTGAAGAATTGTACCTCCTGGGATCGGATGAGGAAAGAAAAGAGTTTATCGATTCAATGGCGTCACTGCTTAAGGCGGACCTTTCCTGCAAAATCATCATCATCATGCGTGAAGAGTTCATCGCATTGCTGTATGATTTTGAGAAAAAGGTTCCTAAACTTTTTGATAAACGGCTTAGGGTGGAACCGATGAGTTTTGCCAATGTCGACAAGGTTATCAAAGGTTCTGCCGAACGCTTTAACATCATTTTGGACGACGATGCTGAGATTATTTCGATGATTATTGATAACATCAGCGATGGCAAGTCGGGCGTACAGCTGTCTTACTTACAGGTCTATCTTGATACGCTGTACCGCAAAGCGCACGAAAAAAAGTAGCATCCCTTTTTATGACAGACGACGCAACGACATATCCTACGACGACTTTCACCTCAGATTTGATTCGTGACGTCGGTGACATAGGCAAGGTTCTTGGCGATTTTCTCGATGAACAAAAGGATACCATACAACAGGCACTTCAAAACCGTTTCTCAGGGATTGAGCCCCGAGCGGTTCAGAAGGTACTGAATGCTTTCATCACCTTAGAAGGCACCAAACGTCCATTGCGAAGAAACCAGGTAAAAATTCCTGGTATGGATCCGGAAAAAATTGATTTCTGCCTGGAACAGCTGGAAAAATCGAGAATTCTTCGGTTCGAAGATGGGTTGTTCGAACTCGCCCACGATACACTTGCCTTGAGGATTTCTGAGGAGCGCAGCGCTTCAGAGGTTGCATTCCTTGAAGTCATCAAATTGATCAGGGACCGTCGGCGGATGTATGGCAGTACAAGGACCTTGTTGAACGCCAACGAGCTGCTTCTTGTCAAAAATATGGAACGGAGGTTGAACAAAGAAGGCCAGTTGACCGAAGCGGAATGGGATTATATTCGACGGAGCCGGCGTGACGTTGGTCGCCGCCGCATTATTTTATGGTCTGCGGTGAGCTTCATTTTTCTGGTATTGGGTGCAACAACCGTTTTTTCACTCCAGCAAAGAAGTATTGCCCGTGAGCGTCAGGTAGAAGCTGAAGCAGCGCAACAACAAGCTGAGGATAATCTCCGCCAATTGGCCGAAGAGCAGGCACAACGCGCTGAAGCGCAGTACAATCAATTTCTTGCGAGTGGCCGCGCCTTTATGTCACAAAGCGAATATGCTCTCGCCATCCAGGAATTTGATAAAGCATTGGCCTTTAAGGAGGATGGTGAAGAAGCCCTGACACTGAAAGCACAATGCGAACAGCGCTCCGGTGTACGACAGCAATTTGAGAGACTGCTCAACGAAGGTGATGGGCTTATGGCGAGAGGAGACGATTACCTGGTAGATGCGCGCAATCGTTATATCCGGGCCCGCAACCTGGGTTACAACAACGTCGAAGCCAGCAGCAAGATCACGATGGTAGAAGGCAGACTTCCAGCGGCTTTCGACAAGTTTGTGAACCAGGGGGACATCTTCTTACGTGTACAAGACTGTGACCGTGCTTTGGAAAATTATCGCAAAGCGCTAAGGATCAGGCCAAGCGATGCCGATCTGCTCCGGAAATTAGAAGAATGCTCATAGGAATTATCTTTACTGTTCCTACCCCAGAAAGAGCACGATTGCTTCAAAGCATTTTCGCGTGTCATCAGTTTAGGCAGAAACCTTTGGTTAAATTGATCTACAAACTGAAACACAATGGATTTACAACTTACAAATAAAACAGCCCTCATAACCGGAGGCAGCGTCGGTATTGGCCTGGCCGTGGCAAAAGCCCTGGCAGCAGAAGGTGTACATCTCATCCTTTGCGCCAGGAATAAATCCCGGCTCGAGGAACAGGGCAGGGCCATTGCCGACCAATACGGAGTCGAAGTGAGAACCATTAAGGCGGATTGCGCCGATGCTACCAACCTCGAAAAGTTGATCGATACCGTAACCAGCCAATACGATGCGCTCGATATCTTGATCAACAATGCAGGACAAGGCAGCAACGAAACCATCGAGAATGCGCCAGACGAACGATGGCAGTACTACTGGGACCTACATGTCATGGCGGCTGTACGCCTGAGTCGGGGTCTGGCGCCTCTCCTCAAGAAAAATGGCGGCGTAGTGCTGAACAATGCCTCCATCTGCGCTATTCAGCCGCTTTACTACGAACCCATCTACAACACGACAAAGGCAGCGTTGGTCATGTTTTCCAAGTGCCTGGCACACGAATTCATCCCTTTTAACATCCGGGTCAATACCATTAATCCCGGATTGATCATCACCCCGGACTGGAGAAACACCGCCGAAAAACTGGGAAAAAAAGAGGGACTGACTGCCGATGAATACCTCGATAAACTGGCCAAGGCATACACACCCATCGGGCGCTTTGGCACACCGGAAGAACTGGCACAATTTTTTGTTTTCCTGTGCTCGCCGCTTGCAAGCTACAGCGTAGGATCGACGTATTATGTAGATGGCGGATGGCTTAACACAACAAGCTGAAAAGAATGACGAGTGCAGAACAAACGACTGTAGATTTTTGAGTTGTTCGATACACTTCAAAAATCTTCACTCCTGCCAGAGGCAGGCAGGCATGTACTCAAATACTCATGTAATCGAAACGTCTGCTTACAATGTCATACTGGAGAATAAAATGAAATTGCAAGTCAAAAGTCTGCTTTGTACAAGTAGGAACAATCACTTTTTTAGTTGAAGGAAGGCATCTTAATTCATATTCGCAATATTGCGGGATCTCAGTTCTGTTCCGACATTCTTCATTCTTTAATTTTCTTACTTCTCTTTTCTGCTCTCCGTATCGGCATGCCATCGATTAATGCGTAGATCTCTTGTCGCGGGACCACCTTGTTCTTTCTCATTTTTATGCCACCGTCCAAACCAATCAGTATTACTTCAAAAGGCACGTTAGGTGTGGCATAGCGATCATACGCTGTCTTGGGATTTGACTTTTCACTTTTCGAACTCGGCAGAACCATCTGACATTTTTCTGGCGCCACTAAATAAATTTTCAATTTGTATTCCAAAAGCTCTTCTTCCGCGTCTTGGAACTCCTTTAATTGTTTCAGTGCCAAAGAGTCCTCCGGAGAATCAACAAGTATGAGAACGAGGCGGTTTTGCCATCGGTGCTCTGAAAAAGGTTGTGCCATTAAAATAGATTGGATCAACAGGAAATAAGCTATCAGCGAAATATTTTTCACATGATTTTATTAGAGGAAGAACGATTGTTTGAAAGTGATGTTCCGAAAAAATGATCCATAACTTTACACTTTACACTTTACACTTTACACTTTACACTTTACACTTTACATTTTCAATTCATCACTCATTCTATTTATTTAATAATCAACAATTTCGGATTAATCGGATAAAGCCATTCCACGCCTCTCGACGTGACGATGGCATCGTCTTCCAGTGGAACCCGCAACTTCTGTCCACCCCATTCGGGTACCTTTGTGTATGCGAATAATTCAATCGACAACAGATTGGATGGATAGATGACGTAATCCAGGCGCACGGGGTTGAAGAAGGCGATGGACGGACCGATACCATGACCCCAGTTGCCAACCGAATGACAACCAATGATGACGTCCGTCTCATCTTTCTCAGTGTATTGGTTGAACCCTTTCATCTTGTTGAATCCCGAAGCCATAAGCGCTTCATAGATCTCACCTTCGGCTTCGCGAGCAGTGATGCCTGCGCGAATGGTCTCTTTGATGATGGTCCGCACCCTGACCGCTTCGTCGAAGGCATGCTGGATACCTGGCGGCACGGTGGTTTCCCCTTCGTCGAGCACATAGGCCATGCGCTTCATATCGGTATACATATTCATCAATCCGACCCCGAAGTCGATCATGATGACGTCACCACGTTGTATGATTCTGTCGTTCGAAGTGGCAATGATGCCACGTGGGCCTGTGACATATACGGAAGGCATGCCAAAGGACGATTCGAGGTTGTTGCGATGCATCTCTTCGAGCATCCACCATGCGACATCTTCCAGGGTGGTAACTCCCGGGGTAATGACGTCGTTGGACAAGGCCTTCTCGGCAATGGTATACGAAAGCTCACACGCTTCCCCGTAAGCGGCAATCTCGCTGGCCACCCTGCGGGAACGAAAATCAGATACGAGCTTTTCGGCCGATACAAAACGCTTCTCGTATTTCTCACCGAGGATGTCTGCCAGTTCGTGATACGCAGAATACGACAGTCCGTCGGCGCCTCCAATGTTCTTTGAAAAATTGAGTCCTATGCGTTGAGGATCCCGTTTTTCCACGAAGGATTTCAGTTCGGGTTCAGACCCGTAATAATCATAGCCACCGCCTTCTTTGAGCAGATATCCGCTGATACCCAATACCGTACGTTCGACGCGTCCTTGTCCCGGGTCATAGAAGATGTAATAACCGTTTTTACCCACATATCCCTCGCCCAGGTCGGGGTACAAAGGGTCGAAACTGCCTTCGCGGTTGGTGATGATCCACATATCGATCTGGTTCTCGCGCATGACCTCCGGGAGGACTAGATCGAACTTGTCGTTGCGGATCTGGTTCATCTTGCGCCATCGGCGGTGTGCTTCCTGGCCGAAAGAACTGGTTGTAAAGACTATGAGGACAAGCACAAGCAATTGTTTCATGATGCATTACTTTGTCACAAATGTACTTTTTGAGCCGGAAAGCCCCGTAGTCAGATGACTTTATCCCAAGTCTAACGCTGCGATATTAAACGTCTTTATTTCCCTTTAATACAAGACCATGTCGAATGTTCGCCTGTACTTTTTGGTCAGTTCGTGTTTGGTGCCGAAAATGCCAAAGAATGCAATGGCCGTCAGTCGTGGAAGGTCGTCGAGATAATTTTTATCGAGGCGGTTTGCCTCTATGATTTGCTGGATGGCTTCTTCAAAATTCCCCTGGCCGGCTGCCTCTTGTGCCTTTCGCAATAAATCAGCTATTTGGCCTTGTTCATCAAGCTCAATTTGAAGGAAATGTGCCCATTTCCTAATGTGATCGGCCAGATCGAAGTGTTCATCACCCATATGGATGTCTTCCAGCAATGCCACGGCTTCTCTGGGAGAGGTAAATACAAGATGGCGGGCAAGTACCGTCCTTGCTTGCTTGTGTTCGGGGTGTTCGGCTACAAGCGGGCGCAACGCTTCCATAAAAGCTGTATCAGGTATTGATCCGGCACTTTGCAGTATTGCGGCTAAGGCCGCTTTGTCCTCACTGGGAAGGTTTTCTTCCAGCCATTTCTCTATATCCGATAAGGGCAGGGCACCGGTAAATTCCGCCACGATGTCTCCCTTGTAAAACATCTTCACCGCCGGTATACTCATGATTCCAAATTGCTGCGATAATTCAGGGTGCTCATCCACATTGATTTTGACTAGGGACCAAAGGTTGCTTTGCTGTCCAGCAAGTTTGTCAAGGGTTGGTCCCAGGTACCTGCACGGTCCACACCATGGTGCCCAGAAATCTACAACAACAGGTCGTACGTTGCTGATGTCCAATACATCTTTTTGAAAGTCCATGTCTTATCGTTCTATGTACGCTGCAAAAATACATCAACCGACCTTTATTTCATGGGATACACATCACATCAATAGCCGTAGTTCAAGAGATTCCCGGGAATAGAAAATGGACACTTTTCCAGACTGTTTTCATCTGCTGTCAGCTACTACTTTGATAGTCTTTGATGTAATGCCAGTAAATATGAGCAAGGCCATTGTGAACATACACAACCAGGCAAAAGTATCCCCGATGACTGTATACAGAGTGGGGTAGCGATGCATCGGTACCTCACTAATCATAACATTGCTGGGCGATATAAAATAATCCATTTGGGCAAGTACACGTCCTACTGCGTCAGTAGCCATTGAAAGACCTTCCCCTGTCTGCCGGACAACGGAAAATCCATTCTCTACACCCCTGAAGACAGCCATATTTGTATGTAGCGGGTTAATGGCCTTCCAGTCCCATGCGGGTACGAGCATGATATCGGCCTTATTCCGTCCCGCCTGATGCACAAAAGAAGTAAATTCCATGTCATAACAGATCGTAGAAGCAATGCGCCCCAACGGTGTCTCGATCACGGGGACCAACTTTTCTCCGGCTTTATGTCCTGCCCCGGGGGTAGGATGGGCTTTGAGAAAGGTGAATTCTACCTGACCGGTTGGTGCGACCAGTACCGACTTATTTTCCGGAACACGTTGAGTTGTATTCCTTGGAACCAGATAGTAAGCGATCAGCACATACGTCTGATGCGTCGAGGCATAGATGCTTGCTCTTTTAAGGAAATCCCGTTCCTGTTCTTGAAGTACCGAAATGGTTGCCTCAGGCCATAGAATCAATGCAGGACTGAACGCATGAAGCGCGTCCATCTGGTCATATATCCTGTTGTGGGCATCCGCGAGAATTGTATCAAGGCTTTCCCTGCTTTCACGGGCCATTTGGCTGGTTGAGGAAAAACCGGCTCCAGAGCGATCTTCCAGGAATTCCTCAATGGCTCTTTTAGGAGTAAAGGAAACGATTGGTCCGGACATTTCACTGGGTTCATACAGATGTATCCTGGCACCCCCATATAGTAGTACAGCGAAAAAGACGGCACCAAATATCCATCCTCGACTCCGCATCCGCCCCCAATCCATTTTTTCATGCCATATCCAGTCCGTAACAGATCCTGTCCATAGTATGAGAAAAGTCAATCCCCAGATTCCGGTGACCGAAACCAGTTGCATGAGTGGAAGGTCTCCAAACTGGGTATAGGCCCACGATCCCCAGCTTCCAAAGAAAGTTGTATTGAGGAACTCAGCTGTCACTCCAGATACAGGGAAAAGCAACGTCGACCTGAAACCTTTTATACGATGGGCCAATAGTTTGTGCATCCAATAAGGGAAATACCAAATAATGGCATAGTAAATCGTAAGCAGGTAGGTGAGCGGTCCCAGGTCGGGGATAATTCCTATGAGCATAAACCTCGTCGAGACCAGGATGACCATAAAAAGGAAAATAAGTTCCCTGATACTACCCGTCTCGCGCAAGAATCGCAGAAACAAAATGGGTGCGATCCACGCTGCCACTGGAAAGATCCAGTTGCCATTCGACACAGCGAAAAATAGTGTACCCGTTATTAACCAGAGAAACGATTTGCGCCGCATTCCTTTAATTTAATAGAATTGTAACAGGCTTTCAATTAAAACATCATCCAACCTTAGAATAACAGGTGAGCGCGTGTTCGGGATCTTCCAGTATTTTTTAGTCCATTCCTAATTCAGCCCTGAGTCTACCATCTGCTACATCGTGTTGGGTCCAGTAGGGAGCATTCATCACATGGGTTCGAACGGCTCTGGTAAGAAGCGGTTTTGCGCCCGGACCGTATCCGCTGGGATAGCTTTCTTCCCAGGAAATAATGGCATAGGGAAATTGTGCTTCGAAAGTGATCTTGAGAGTCCTTTCGAAATCATTGTACTTGATTTCATAGGCTTTGAGTGGATGGTCCGAAAGAGCAGGGTCATTTGCTTCTTTCAAGGAGGCCACAGCTGACTCGATACCAAACGGTCTATGTTTCAACCTCAGATACATGGAACCGGGTACCAAATGAATGTCACCTGTCGGCAGCGATGAAGGGTCCAACCGGATCTTGTTCCAGATCTCATCTTCCAGCAAAGCTTTGTCGAATTCAAACTGTCGGTCCCCTTCTTGTTGGAAATAGGAAAACATTTGTCCCTGGTATTTCTCTTCGCGAAAATTGAGCTGTGAAAAAGTATGTCCACAC
>JBFKOL010000144.1:0-10071 GCA_041628815.1 Saprospiraceae bacterium
ACTGCTGCTAATGTTCCTGTCATAATTTCGTTATTTATAAAATTTACTTAATTATCTATTTGTTTCAGTGTTCGTGATGCTCTTCTATGGCAGCACCTATATAAGATGCTGTTAATATGGTGAAGACGAAGGCCTGGATAAAAGCTACAAGCAATTCAATAGCCATCATAAACATGGTCAGAAGGATCGACCCCAAGGAAGTGCCATAGGCCGCCGCAGGATTTTCTCCATTCTTGCCAAAGATGAATATCAGACCTACAAAAATCACGATTACCATATGCCCGGCCGTGATGTTGCCAAAGAGACGAAGCATCAGGGTTATGGGTTTAATAAAAAGCCCCATCACCTCCACTGGGGTGACAATTACCTTTACCCATCCCGGGATTCCAGGCATATTGAATATATGTCCCCAGTAGTGTTTGTTTCCATGGATATTGGTCACAATGAAAGCCAACAAGGCCAATACCAACGTAACACTCAAGTTTCCTGTGACATTGGATCCGCCGAAAAAAGGAATTTGCCCAAACAGGTTCAACGCCAGGATGAAGAAAAACAAAGCCATGAGAAAAGGCTGAAATCGCTCCCATTGATTACCAAGAAATGGCTTGGCTACATCGTCCTGGATAAAGACAAAAACCGGCTCAATAAACGACTGCAGACCAGATGGGGCCATGCCCTCCCTTTTCTTATAGGCGGCTGCAATCTTTAGAAACATCCAGCTCAGAAACAAGAAGATGATGAACATACTGGCCACATTCTTGGTAATAGACAAGTCGTGAAAGGATGTGATACCACCTCCAAAAAGCCCCGCGTCAAGGGTACTCTTATTCTCAGCCAAATATTTTTGGTCTTCGTAACACACATAAATGGCGCTCTTCTTTTTGCCGTCAACCTCAGTTTCAGCCGTGAAAATTGCATGTTCTCCCAACTCCACTTTACCATCGGGAAATGTATCGCCTTTCACGCGCCGTACGGATCCTTCAAACAATACATAGCGATTATAGGCTACGCTTCCAGTACCGTGATAGTCTGCCTTGAAAACCGAAGAAGAAAAGAAGTCCCATCCATGTCCCGGTGCATAAAGGATACACGGTAGCGGAAAATGAAAAGGCCCAATGCTATAAATATTCTGATCACTGATGTGATGGAAAGCTACCGCTCCAGGATCAAACTCACTGTGATCTTCATGGTGCTCCGCACAAGAGGCTTCTCCATCCCCTGCGTCTTCGGCATTCGCCGAAACAGAGAATGCCATGAAGGCAGCACCCAACAGTAAAAGCAACTTCCGAATACTTAAAATCATCACTTATGCGGTCCTCAAAATTCGCCGCAAAGGTATGTATAATGCCCTTTTTAAACACAGCCTGGAGAACCTTTTTTTAAAAATATCCAGGTGAGGCAGACCACCTTATTTTACGGGCACTTCAGGCCTGTTGGATAATGTTTTTGCACCTTCCTTCGAGATCGAATTTTAGTTCTTCAATGCGTTCTTAAATCAAAAGACTGAACGGTCTAGTATCAAGGGCTCCAAATTTAATTGGGTGCTCTATCGCGCAAATGTCGTGGCTCTTTTCTCCCGTATGACGGTGACCTTTACCTGACCCGGGTATTGCATCTCGTTTTGAATCTTTTGCGAGATCATATAGGAAAGATCATCGGCGTAATCATCGCTTACCTTGTCACTTTCCACCACGACTCTCAGTTCTCGCCCTGCCTGTATGGCGTAAGCTTTCTGGACCCCGTCATACGCCATCGCCAACTCTTCCAATTCTCCTATGCGCTTCAGATAACTCTCCAATATTTCCCTCCTTGCACCGGGACGAGCACCTGAAATAGCGTCACAAGCCTGTACAATGGGAGAGATGATATTGTTCATCTCGATTTCGTCATGGTGAGCACCAATGGCGTTGAGAACGGCAGAATGCTCTTTGTGTTTTTCGCAAATTTGCATTCCGAGTAATGCGTGCGAAAGATCAGATTCTTCTTCAGTCACCTTGCCCACGTCATGCAAGAGGCCTGCTCTTTTTGCCATTTTTATTTGCTTGGAGCTCAGCCCTATTTCGGCTGCCATGGCCGCACATAACCTGGCTGTTTCGATGGAGTGCTTCAACAGATTCTGTCCATAGGACGACCTGAACCTCATGCGCCCGACCATCTTGATCAAATAGGGATGTAGGCCATGAATGTCCAGGTCAATTACTGTTCGCTCACCGATTTCCACTATTTGTTCGTTGAGCTGTTTGCTCACCTTGGCTACTACTTCCTCGATCTTGGCGGGGTGAATCCTGCCATCCGCCACCAGTCGCTTTAACGACAACCGGCAAATTTCACGCCGGATAGGGTCAAAGCTGCTGATAACGATAGCTTCGGGCGTGTCGTCTACCACAAGTTCTGCCCCCGTAGCCGCCTCGATAGCCCGGATGTTTCTCCCTTCACGACCGATGATCTGGCCCTTGATGTCGTCCGAATCGAGATTGAATACGGAAACTGTGTTCTCGATGGTATATTCGGCGCACATGCGCTGGATGGTTTGAATGACAATCTTCTTGGCTTCCTTGTTGGCCCCGGCTTTTGCCGCCGCAATTATGTCTTTCTCGATGCCCAGAGCTTCGGTCTCTGCCTTGGCCTTTACAGCTTCCAGCAACTTTTCTTTGGCCGCATTCTCGCTCATCTTTCCGATTGTCTCAAGCTCGCGAATGATGCGTTCGTTGGCGCTTTCCAGTTCTTCCTTTCGCTTGTTGACGATCTTCAGCTGCTTTTCAAGATTCTCCTTTATGACCTTGACCTCACTTTCCCTCGCTTCAAATGCTTCTCTCTCACTGTTGAAGGCCTTCTGCTTTTGCTGGAGGTCGTTCTCAAGCGTCTTGACTTCCATCTCCCGCTCCTTCATGACCACCAGTTGTTCAGCCTTTTCGCTCTCGAATTTCGATTTCATCTGGCTGAACTTCTCCTTGGCCTCCTGGATTTTCTTTTGCTTTATCGAATTGTGTTTGCTTTCAGCTTTGGCAAGAAGCTTTTCTGCTCTGGTCTCAGCTTCGTCGACGATTCTCTTCGATGTGATCTTTGCCTCCTGCAAGGTGAGGTCTGCTTTTTTATTGATCTCGTCGATCTTCGACTTTTGCATCTTCTTGATGACGAAATTCATGATTGTGAAGCCAATTACTAGGCCAACAACCAGTCCGCCAATAAGTCCTATTCCTATATCCATACGATCTTCATTAAATGATTAAACCATCGGATCCATTGATCCGTCTTCATTCAACCATCGAAAAGAATCAGGTAAGGACCTCGTCAAGAAGCGATTCGAGGTGTCCCAATTTTTTCATGCACTCATCCAATTGGCCGGTCTTCCTGGTAGCAAGACTCTCCATTTGATTTTCTATGAGTGCCATGGACAGACAGTCCTGTTTGTCCAATTGGGCGTATTTGAGCCTGTATTGCGTAAGCTGGGCCTGAAGTGCCTTTTCTACTTTTCTCAATTCTTTGGCCTCTTCAGATGTACATTTCACGGGGTACTTCCTACCCTCTATGGTGATATTAACGGTTGAAAAACCTTTGTTAGGCGTCATCTACTTATCTACCATTGCTATACACTCGTTCAATTCATCAAGACATCTGTCCAACTCTGCTTTTACCTGCTCGACATTTATTTTGCTGTGACTTTTTTCAGATTCAACATCTGTTGCCTCTAAATCGGAGGACATTCCTCCCTTCACTGATTTCGATAGTTGATTTATTTCTTCCTTTAAACGGATATTCTCCTTAAATAATATTTGATTCTCTTTTTTAAGCCGACGAATCATTTCTACGGCTTTATGAACCTTGAGTTCCAATACGTTTATTCGATCTAAAAGTTCTTCCATTTGGTGCCAAAAAATACGGCAATTATGCAGAATGTCCAAATCATCTGATCACCGCCCCCAACTGCGATTTACACCTCCCCAGTATTCTTTCTACGACCTTGTCAACATCTTTGTCACGAAGACTTTTTTCCTTATCAACAAAAGTAAGGGCAATGGCATAGGACTTTTTTCCAACGTGTTTTAGATCATCGTCGATGTATACATCAAACAAAGTTATTTCGTCAAGGATGGATCCTCCGGCACGCCTGACGACTTCTTCCAACCGGTCATACCTGGTCTTCTGGTCCATAACCAATGCCAGGTCGCGTCGTACTGAAGGATACTTAGGTATCTCTGATACAACGACCTGATTTTTTTGATGTCGCGACAAGAGGGGATCCAGCATCATTTCGGCATAGTATACCTCTCCCTTGACACCGGCCTGTCCTCTCATAGAAGCTGAGGCGATACCGAGTCGGGACAGTTCGTTCGGTCCATTATGAAAAAGTAAACCACCCGAAAATCTTTCATCATTCAATTCAGAAACCTGGTACCTGTCAATGCCCAACCTGTCGAGAATTTCTACGACGGTTCTTTTGATCGTGTAAAAGCTGGCGGACTCTCTTTTGACAAGCCAGCTATCGCGTTCTTCATCACCGGTCACAACGAGACCCAACACCTGATGTTCCTTGATATCTCCATTTTCGCTGTTATAGGCAGCTCCGACCTCGAAAAGACGCAAATTGGTTTGCTGTCTGTTGTGGTTGTAGGCTACCGAAAGAAGCATGGACATCATCATTTCTGGCCGCATCGCATCCAGGTGAATGTTGGAAGTATTGTTGATATGGATGATTTTGTCAGTCCATCCTTTTAATGGACCAGTATACAGTTTGGACTCTATCAGTGACAATCCCATCATTTCATTGTACCCCCGGCCAACTAAGAATTCTTTCAGCTTCCTGCTAAGTCCATACCTGTCCACGTCCGACTGAATAGCTACACTGGTATTGATTCGATCTTCTGTCTGAACATTGTTAAATCCATAAATTCTAAGTATCTCCTCGATTACATCAATCTCTCTGGTGACGTCAGCCTTATCCGTAGGCACTTGAACGGTGAATACATTTCCGTCGCTATTGCTTGTCATACGAAGCGCCTTAAAAAGATTCTCTACTTCCTTCTTGGAAAGGGTGTTGCCCACAAGGGTATTGATTCTGTCCAGCCTCACCTTCACTGATGTTGGCCGTATTGGTTGGGGGTATTCATCAACGAGTCTCGATTGAATATTGGCCTCTGCAAAAGAAGTTATGAGGTCAACCGCCCTGGAAAGGGCCGCAACGGTGATATTGGGATCGGTTCCTTTTTCAAAACACTTGGCCGCGTCTGTCCTTAGGAGGTGAGACATGCTGGTTTTGCGTATACGGGTGGCATTGAAATGTGCCGACTCCAAGAAAATATCCGTGGTAATATCGGTTACGCCACTGTCTATTCCCCCATAAACACCTGCTATGCACATACCTTTTTCTTTACCATTACAGATCATGAGGTCCTCGGCGCCAAGCTTGCGGTCCAAACCGTCAAGTGATTTGAAAAGGGTGCCGCTGGAAAGATTCTTTACGATGATTTTATTACCCTCTATTTTTGATTGATCAAACGCATGCAAGGGTTGACCAAATTCGTGAAGTACATAGTTGGTGATATCTACGATGTTGTTTATCGGCCGGACGTCCACTGCCCTGAGTCGCCACTGCATCCATGCAGGAGAATCACCTATAGTGACCCCTGAAAGACTTATCCCGGAGTAACGAGGGCAGCCCTCCGTGTCCTCCAAGACTACGTCGATCACCGGTGGTGCTTCGATGGTTGCCAGGTCCGGTGTCTGCGGGAGATTCAAGGGCCACTCTTTATCATACTTAAACGAATAATGAGCCGCAAGATCTCTGGCTACCCCTATATGCGAGGTCGCATCGGACCTATTGGGCGTCAAACCTATGTCATAGACATAATCCGTTTCAACCTTAATGTGTTCGGAAAGTGGGGTGCCGACTTCGAGATCTCCAGGTAATACCATGATGCCCGAGTGATCACTACCTATACCTATTTCATCTTCGGCACAAATCATTCCTTCTGACACCTCTCCCCTGATCTTACCTTTCTTAATTTTAAAGGGTTCACCGTCGTATGGGTACAGCGTAGTGCCGACCTTGGCTACCGGAACTTTCTGCCCTTCAGCAACATTGGGTGCACCACACACAATGGGAAGGATCGATCCATTGCCTACATCGACTTTTGTGAGTGTAAGACGGTCTGCATTGGGATGCTTCATACATGCCACCACATGACCTACCACCAAACCTTCAAGGCCTCCTGGTATGCTCTCGATTTTTTCCATACCCTCCACCTCGAGTCCAAGGTTTGTCAATATTTCCGAAAGCGACTCCGGATCATCCGGAATCTCGATGTAGTCTTTGAGCCAGCTATAAGAAATCTTCATAATAGATTTTGACGTTGGCCTGCAAATATATGGATTCTCTTAGGTGACATCCATGCGTAAGGTCACCTCAATGCTATCACAAGGGGACCTTTTGGATTACCCATCGAAATTTTTCAAGCATTGGTCGTGAAAAGTTGAATGATGGCACCTCAGCAAGAATATTTGAAATAGTCTTAGCGCAAAATCCTGGAACAGTCCGTCTCAATTGCGACATCAGCGTTTCGGGATCCATTCGCCATATGCATACTATCGGTTTAGTAGCTTGACTGATTTAAAAATCCACAAGAAGTTAGAGCGGAGGGTTCAACGGAACCAGCCGCTCTTTTAGGTTTTTACCATGGATTTTAAGGCATTAACGAGTTGGTCCAGTTCGCGTGTGGTGGTATAGATATTAGGCGTTATCCTGCAACCTTTTACCCCTCTTCCGTCAATGGCAACCGTCCATATTCTATATTCTTCTAAAAGTTTTTTTGCCATGTCGGCAGGCTTCATACCGTTGATACCGACATTGGCAATACCACAAGCGCGTTGCGGTTCTGAGGGGGTGTTTACGACCACCCCTTCAATGCTTCGCGCCTGGTCGGTCCAGTATTTCTGCAGAAAACGCAAACGTGCCTCCTTTCTTCTTGGTCCGATGCGTTGATGATATTCCAGCGCATTGATGACAGCAAGGTCAGTGTGTACCGGGTGTGTACCCGTGTGGTTCAAGTTATTCAGGTCGTTTCCTATATCAGGTGAATCGGCAAAAAGTGGCCATATATTTTTGGTCTTTTCGCGTTTGGCAAACAACAGACCAGACCCCAGCGGTGCACTTAACCACTTGTGTAGACTCGACCCGTAGTAGTCACAATCCAGGTCCTTGATGTCAAAAACTATATGTCCATAAGCATGTGCTCCGTCCACCATGACTTCGACACCCCGTTCGTGTGCCATATCGACGATCTTCCGAACGGGCAAAATATGGCCAGTAATATTGATCATATGACAAAGCATCAGCAAGCGCGTCCGGTCAGTAATGGCTTCTCTGTATAAGGCAACGATTTGTTCATCGCTTTCAGGATGGTTGGGGATAGATATGATTTTATTGACGATGCCATAGCGGTGTGCCATCAATTTGAACTGATTTTGCATGGCACCATAATCCTGCTCCGCAAAAACAGCCTCATCCCCAGCCTTCCAGTGTACACCGGCTATGACGGTGTCCAGTGATTCAGTCGTGTTCCTGGTAAGAATGACCTCGTCGGCTTCTGCACCGAACAATTCAGCCAACCTTTGACAAACGTAATTCTTATTCTCCCTTTGAACGGTCCGCATGTAATAGGACCCCTCGTAATTAACATGACGAATGTGTTGGATGAGGTTTTCCAGTGTCTCCTGGGGAATGAAACAGTAATAGCCGTTTTCGAGGTTGATATAGTCAGGCTTGAGCCTGTAGCCGCTTCGTATCCTGGCCCAGAAATCTTCGTCTGACGCCAAGGTCTCCGGAGCAACCATCTCGTATCCCCTGGTCCACTCGTCAAGGTTTCTGAATAAACTGGTCCCAGCCGTCAGCGCTACCATATTTTTTAAAAAATGACGCTTATCCATCCGTGCAGGTCAAGATTTGAATGAAGAATTACATAAGGTAACATTATTTAACCAATGGTTGGTGCTTAAAATTTGTAATTTCATGCACCCTGCAAACCACGTAAACTGTCGAAGAATGAATTACCTTAAAATTTCCATATCGGTATTATCTATTGTGCTCTTTTGCAGCACATTATCACCAGCTCAAAGAACACAAAAACCGGTTCTCCACGCCAACGAATGGCTTGCGATTACCGGTAAACCCCTCGGCGCAACTGCCGGTGCAATGATCTTCCACGAAGGCGGAAATGCCATCGATGCAGCCTGTGCCATGTTGGCCGCTACGGCGACCATGTGGGATGTCCTGAGCTGGGGAGGTGAAACGCAGGCCTTGATCTACAATCCGAACAATGGTGAGGTCATCGGTATCAACGCTTTGGGTGTTGCCCCGACCGGAGCTAATGCAGAATTCTTCAAGGAAAAAGGCATGAAGTATCCTCCTTCCTACGGACCTCTTGCCGCCGTAACGCCCGGCACTCCCGGAGGGCTGATGACCATGCTCGCAGAATGGGGTACTATGCGTCTCGAACAGGTGCTGAAGCCAGCCATGAAAATGGCCAAAGGCTATCCAATAGAGGCACAGGCGGCCAATAGCATCGAAAGGCATAAGAATAGGATCAGTGAATGGCCCTACAGTAAAAAGGTCTTTTTACCTCACCAGGACAAAGAGAGGAAGGCTCCTGAAACGGGAGAAATGTTTGTACAGGAAGACCTATATATCACATTGTCTAAATTGGTCGATGCAGAACGCGCAGCGCTTAAAGCAGGTAAATCACGCAAAGAGGCCATCTATGCTGCCTACGACCGATTTTACAAGGGCGATATCGCCGAGGAAATCGCACGGTCAACCCAAGAGCAAGGCGGCCTAATTACCATGGAAGATCTTGCCCGCTGGCAGGTGTACATCGAGAAACCGGAAATGGTGTCCTACAAAGGGTATGATGTTTACAAACTCACTACATGGGTCCAGGGACCTGTAATGTTGCAGGCGCTCAATATGATCGAAAATCTTGATGTGAAAGCCATGGGTTTCAACACGGCCCCTTATATGCACGCCCTTTATCAAGTAATGAATCTCGCATTTGCAGACAGGGATTTCTACTATGGTGATCCGTATTTCCCCCCTGAAGAACCCATCAAAGGATTATTGTCCAAAGAATACGCCAAACAAAGAATAAAGGAAATTGACTGGTCAAAAAATCACAATAAAATCAAACCAGGAGACCCCTACCCTTTTGAGGGCAAAACAAATCCTTACCTGGATCATCTCGAAAAATGGGGAGAGGATCTGTCTGCCTCCCTCCCGCTAAGACGTTCCCTTGATGAAGAATTTGAAATGGTTAGTGACCATTATACAGGCACCACATCGATTCAGGCCGTTGACAAGGAAGGATGGGTAGTTTCGATCACTCCAAGCGGCGGGTGGATACCTGCGGTTATAGCTGGATCGACAGGGATTGGCTTAAGCCAGCGGATGCAAAGTTTTGTTACCGAAGAAAGCGAAAACCCGTACAACGTCGTCGAACCCGGAAAACGGCCTCGTGCCACTCTCACCCCCAGTTTGGTCCTAAAAGATGGTCGCCCGTTTCTTTCTTTTGCCGTTCAAGGCGGCGACAGCCAGGATCAAAATTCATTGCAGTTTTTATTGAATATGGTGGAGTTTGACATGAGCGTACAACAAGCCGTTGAAGCACCTAATATCAACAGCTTTCAGATGAGAGGCTCTTTCGGAGAACACGAGGTAAGACCGGGAGTCATGTTGATTCACGAAAGCACCCCGCCCTGGACGAGGGCAAAATTGAGACAAATGGGATATACCCTGGAAACATCTTCCCGTACATCTGGTCCCTTGAATGCTGTCTTCTTCGATTGGAAAAATGGTACTTTCTGGGGCGGATCCAGCAATCACGGTGAAGACTATGGAATAGGATGGTGAGGTATCATGAATGTAAAGTGTAAAGCTTCTATCAACTTGATACCAGTAATCCGTTTTCGTCAAGGCTACGATGGATGAACCTAGTATCAAGTACAAGTATCAAGTATCAAGTAACAAGTAACAAGTAACAAGTAACAAGTAACAAGTAACAAAATGAATAGGATTTTAATCAT
>JBFKOL010000145.1:0-9980 GCA_041628815.1 Saprospiraceae bacterium
AAAAGAGGAGTCGTTGCCTAAAAGTGAGGTAAAGCTACAACTGCTCAAGATGACCATTGATCAGTTGACCGGTGCCGGCTATGTATATATTGGCATGGATCATTTTGCCAAACCACAAGATGAACTGACCCTAGCCTTACAGGAAGGAACTTTATACCGAAATTTCCAGGGATATTCTACTCATTCAGGCGTCAATCTATTTGCCTTTGGCATCTCAGGGATTGGAATGCTATCTGGTCTGTATACGCAAAATCATAAAAAACTACAGGAATATTATGCTGCCCTGGATCAAGAAAGACTTCCGGTTAATAAGGGCATTGTGTTAACAAAAGATGATAAGGTGAGAAGAAAGGTGATCACCAATCTTATGTGCCACTTCAAGCTGCAAAAGTCATCTATAGAAGCACAATACAATCTTCACTTTGATGAATATTTTTCGGTTGCATTACAGCAATTGAAAAGCCTTGAGCAGGACGGCCTTGTTGAATTGCACGCTGACCAGATCCTTGTCACCAGTGCCGGCAGGATGCTGATCCGGAACATCGCCATGTGTTTTGATGCATACCTGACCGATTCAACCAGCCCCAGGCCTCAATATTCAAGAACCGTTTGATCAAAACCAATTAGATTTTGAGTTAATGTGTTAGGTCAAGACATAGGTTCGAGACAAACGAAAAACATTCACTCTGAAAATGAAGAATGATATTGATTCTATCCAATAGAAAAAAATCAAATTGACCCCTACAACCAGCAATTGGGTACTGGCTACCTGCTCATCACTTCCGTATAGCTTTTTAACAATCGACCGATGCCTTCATCAACTTCTGAAGCTCAATTTGCCCATGCGCACATGTTATATCATAGCATGCCTGCTATACGACAACTGATATTTGAAGGGTTTTTTAATCTTTCGACTACCACATTGCCAAATGTCGGCCAATTCAATTTTCCGGCCTGACGATTGAAGCACCCTAATTCCCTTTTCTAATTTTTTTTTGACAATGGTGATCCGATTCGCCGATACCACCCGTATATCATGAAACGGGTGATAAAAAACCGAAACAAATCGCGTTCATCCGTTGGAAAATGGTCCAGGTGAAAGCATCTGGGTCTCAAAACCCTATTGTTTATTTCTACTGGCTGAAAGACTATTTGCACAAACGCAACCAGCCAGTGAAACCTTTTAAAAAATGTTCAAATGAAAAAAATTATTTTAATGACCAGCCTGGCTACTTTGCTGGGATTGTTCTTTTGGCTCAATGCAGCCGACCATATCGACGCCCCTGCCGTGGGATCGCTCGATACCGGCAGCGGTCCATCTGACATAACAGATTATTATGCCTTTGAGAGCCCTTCCAATAGCGACAACTATGTCTTTGTCTGTAATGTATCCGGACTGACTGCTCCATCAGCCACTTCGCAGGCAACTTTCGTGGACGATGTTATGTATGAATTCAACATCGATACAGACGGCGACCTAGTGGAAGACCTGGTCATCCAGGCCATCATAAGAAATGGTAAAGTAATCACTTATGGCCCTGTGACTCCTGCCACTACAGGAATAGAAAGCAACATTTACAACGGCTCAAGGACTGCTGCGGCAGTTACAAGTTATGGCGAACAACCTTCTATCGGTACCCATAATGGCATTAAGGTTTTTGCGGGACCACGCGATGATCCGTTTTTTATGGATTTCTTCCGTTTTGTGGACATCGTCAATGGCGTCGGTGCATCTCTTGAATTCGATGTCCCGGAACCAATGGATGGTATTGCGTACCCCACTTCATTCCGTGACGAGGGTCAAGATACATTCGCAGGAACCAATGTACTTTCCGTAGTGATCGAGGTACCCAAAGACATGTTGGGTTCATCGGACCAATTCAGCTCATGGGTCGAAGCCAAGGTCAGGCAATAGAAGATCCGTCAAACTATCCTTTTAAAAATTTAAACAAACACAATTATGAAAATATTGAATTTCGCTTTCTCATTGATTTTATTCGCCTGCATCACCTCTTGCGGTGATGATGATATGGACAACCCCATTGAATTCCCCGAACCTCCAACCGTCGACTTTGCCATGAACCAGACGGTGGACATTGCTTCGACGGTCCTTATCGAAGCCAACGTGTCGTCGACCACTGGTTCGATTACCTACGATTGGTCTGTGACTGATCCGGATGGACAGCCCGTGAATGTCAGCAACGACAAAATGATTTCATTTGATGCCGATAAACCTGGTATCTACGATGTAATGGTTTCGGTGACCACGGAAGGGGGCACCACAACGGAATCCGGCCAGGTGAACGTGACGAATCCCACCTATGTCACTATAGACCAGATGGGTCGCCCGGCAATCAATACTGTCTTCAATTTCTTTTCTTCGGGTGAAACCAAGAACAACTACAACATGACAACTCCTGAAGGTGGTAATGCAGACCCTGCAGCCTTTAAAGCCATCCTTGACGCGCTTCAAAGGTACGCCGGGCTAGATGCAGCCGCTTACCGAAACGTTCTCGGACTGGACAACGCCACTACAGCTGCGGTGCTTTCTAGCGACGTCCTGATGTCCAATAAAAATTTTCCTTCAACTTATGGGCCAACGGATCTGAGCAACCTAAGCCTGGGGGAAAACCTACTCAATGGTAGAGGTTTGAACGATGATGTCGTAGATGTCACTTTGATCCTTGCTTTTGGCGGAGACCTATCAAATCTTACAGAAGTACAAGCAGGTCTCATCAGTGACAATGTCCATGAGAATGACGTCAGTCATTCCGATTCGTTCCCGTATTTGGCCCCGGCCAACTGATGGGTACTTAATTTGAAATTATAAGGGGGCTTTGACCCCCCTTTTTTAAAAAATACAACAATGAAGAAGTATATTTTTTTGACCGTCTCTGCGGTCCTCTCTTTGATTCAGCTTTCATGTATCTCCGTCTCCCACCCTGATACACCGGTAGTCAACCAGGAAACCGTACTTGAAATGGCGACGGAAGCAGTCAAAAGTCAGTTGGTAAAGAACGAAGAACAACGCCTGCACCAGGAGATCTCTTTCTGGCAAAAAAAGTTGCAGGACAGCGACCAGGGTTTTCTCTTCTCTACCAGGCTGGCAGAATGCTATTCCTCACTGTTTGAACTGACAGGCGAAATCCACTATCTCGAGCTATCGGATCAATTCCACCGGCATACCCTTGCAGGTGTTAGAAATCATGAAAAAACGCCTGCTCTTCTCGGGTTGAGTGCCAATGCGATGAAACGACACGACTTTGACGGTGCCCTATCCTATTGTCAAAAAGCGTCTGGCCAGGATAAGGAAAACTACGGGATCATACTCACTTCTTTTGACGCCGAAATGGAGTTGGGCAACTATGCCATCGCTCGGTACATCATCGAGCATTATGCCAACCCTGCCTCGTTCGACTATCTCGTCAGGTACGCCAAATGGCAAGATCATGACGGTGACCTAGAAGGCGCCATAGGCACCATGGAAAACGCGCTATCTATGGTAAAGAACATAAACCCACAACGCTACATCTGGGCACTCTCCATGCTTGCCGAAATGTACGGACATGACGGCCAGATAGACAGGTCGTATGACTTTTTCATGAATGTGTTGGAGCAGGACCCCAGCAATATCCACGCTCTGAAAGGGATAGCATGGATTGCGTTTGCACATGACGACTCACCCGGTTTTTCGAAGAGATTACTCCATATGGCCTATGCCATAAAACCTGTTCCCGACCTGTTGCTAGCATTGGCAGAAATAGCAGAACACGAACAAGACCTCAACCTCGCGAAAGAATATCAACAACAATATCTCGAGCTTTTAGAACGAAATGGATCACATGACCTGTACGCTTCAACGACCATCGATGTTTTAATTGACATGGGTCGAGCCGATAAAGCTGTAAGCCTTGCTTCAAAAGAGTATGAGAAAAGACCGACTACAGAGATTGCTTCCCTTCTTGCATGGGCTTACTTTCATTTCGGCGACCCTGAAACAGCAGTGGCAATGGTCAAAGAAAAAATCCTGGGACAGTCCCATGAGCCGGCTACCCTGTACCGCAGCGGGGTCATTCTAAGGGAAACGGGAAATGAACCGCAAGGGAGGTTAACATTGGTCGAAGCATCCAATGCGCAGTTCGAACTGGGACCCGTTGTTCACGATGATATTTTGCGGCGCCTAAAATCAAAAGACTTTTTGGTCTACCGCTGAAAGTGACCAGCGGGTCAACTATTTGAAAACGCCGTATCCGTGCACATGCCGGATTATATCGCTTTTTTCCTATTATGCACAAAAATCAAACGGTGTGACAGAAATTGTTGAAATGATCCGGCAGCGTAACGAGAAGGGGCTGTCGTTGCTCTATGACCGGTATGCTCCCACCTTGCTCGGCATCATCGTCGGGGTGGTAAAGAGAAGAGACATCGGTGAGGAAGTATTACAACAGTCCCTGCTCAAGGCGTGGAATCACATCGACAAATTCAACGAAGAAAAGGCCAGTTTTTTCACGTGGCTCATGACAATCGCTCGCCGCACGGCCATAGATCAAGCTAGACTTGTGGGAAACAGGATTGTCGCAGGCCCTATGGAGGTGCCCGAGACAGCAGATGACTCTGCTGCCAAAGGAGCCTCTGACGGGATGGATGCCGACCGCCTCCTCCGCGTACTCGATCATGACCAACGCGCCGTACTCGACATGATCTATCTACAAGGTCATACGCATCGCGATACCGCAGAAATTTTACAGATCCCGTTGGGTACCGTGAAGTCAAGGTTGAGACTCGGTATAGCTGCCTTGCGAAAAGAGCTTCAATCCGAGAAAAAATTGTTTCTCGGGTTCCTGATGACGTTAATCATGGTCCTATTAATTCGCAGTCTATGGATTTAAATCAGATCAGGAAATCGGGTTTGTTGGAATTGTATGTCCTCGGTGACTGCAGCCTGGCGGAACAGGTTATGATTGAAGAGGCCATGCAAAAATATCCAGAGCTGAAAAAGGACCTTTACGAGATCGGTCATGCCCTCGAGCATTATGCAGCTGTCCGTAAGGTGAAGCCGTCCGGTCCTGTCAAAGATCATCTTTTTGATCGTCTTCAGGAAGCCGGTCATCGAGCAGCCCAGGATGCCCATAAACCACCTGAAGGAGTAACCAGATCCATGGGGTGGGCATTGCCCCTGGCACTGTTGGGATTGGTCGCCTTAGCTCTTGGATGGTATTTCAGTCATCGCAACACCCAGACTTTACAATCTCAACTTGTCGACCAACAAGTGGCCTGTGACTCTTTGCAACAAGAGAATCTGCGGCAATATGCTACACTCGAGCAGCTCCAGGACCCGGGAAATCGCGTACTGGCGTTCCAGCCTACGGGCAATTTTGAGAATACCGACCTGCTACTCCTATACAATGAAGCTTCCCGGACGAACTTCATCCAGGTACGCGGTATCCCGCAGATTACCCCATCACAAAGCTTTCAGTTGTGGTCACTCAAGCAAGGACAGGATCCCATACCACTTACGGTGTTCCAGGGTGACGAGGGACTGTTTATCCCGGTGAGCTTTGAAGAAGGAACACAGACTTATGCCATTACGATCGAGCCACTCGGTGGAAGTGAAACCCCTACACTTCAGAATCTTATAGGAACGGTGGCGGTGTCGTAGCAGTTAACGAAAAGAGAAAGGCCTGTTGAGAATTTCATGAAGGTCGGGATCTATCACAATGTATACTGACAAGTTATACACATTCAATAACCCGATATTTTGTCATTAAAATTTGAATTAGATTATATTTGCAGTCCGCAAAAAGCGAATGTAGCTCAGTTGGTAGAGCACAACCTTGCCAAGGTTGGGGTCGCGAGTTCGAGTCTCGTCATTCGCTCGAAGTTAGTTGGTGAAGTGGTGAAGTGGTGAAGTGGTTATCAAGGGTTACATTATGGTGTATGAATCGGGAGGAATTACAGGAAAGGAACAAGGCCTTTGTTCTTTTTACCATTCAATGTTTGGAAGGTATATCTCGATCTGAAATATCCGGGATCATAACAAAACAACTTTTGCGTAGTGCGACATCGGTTGGAGCCAATTATAGGGCGGCCCGCCGGGCAAGATCGCAGTCGGCATTCTATTCGAAGATAGGTATAGTGGTCGAAGAAATAGATGAGGTTAATTATTGGATCGATCTGCTATGTGAATTAATGCCTGAAAACGAGCGATTTAAGGATTTATACAATGAATCTGAGGAGCTTCTAAAAATTTATGCTTCTATGCGTAGAACCCTGAGAGCCAAGATTTGAATTCCTCTTCATTTCATCCTGCCAAAGCCAGCCACCAAATCACCACTTCACCACTTCACAATTTGACTTCGTCACGCAGGAAAGTCCTGCCAAAGCTTCATTATTCGAAAAGACCAACTATTTTTGAATCTTGATGGACATGATTAGGCTGAGATAAACTACATCACCAAATCACCAAATCCTGCTAAAAGCAGGCAAGCACAAAATCACCAAATATCCCTGCCCGGGTGGTGGAACTGGTAGACCCTCCTTCGTTACACTACGGCGGGCAGGCACGCAGGAAAGTCCTGCTAAAACTTCATTATTCAAAAAGACCCACTATTTTTGGAACTTGATAGACGTGAATAGGTTGATATAAACAACATCAGCAAATCACCAAATCCTGCTAAAAGCAGGCAGGCACAAAATCACCAAATATCCCTGCCCGGGTGGTGGAACTGGTAGACACGCAGGACTTAAAATCCTGTTCCCCTTGGGGAGTGCGGGTTCAAGTCCCGCTCCGGGTACTAAACATGCTTCCAATCCACCCTTCCACCCCACGGCTTTTTAATCTTAACGTACCCTCCAGTGATTACAAATAGCTGTCAGGACCGTTACTTATATTGACTAAAACCGGACATCCCAGATGCACCAGTCACACGAATATTGCGCCAACATACATTACCGCGATTGTAAGCGCCTCCTAAATAACTTGAATCGTCAGCGTCTCCAAGCCAGATAACATTACTATCACCTTGTAGCTTTGCTTTTGTCGTATTGGTATGGTGCGGTAACGGATAGACAATTCCGGTGGCCGTACTCAATTTTCTTCCGTCGAGATAAAGGTCAAAAGTGCCTTTGGAAGGATAAGCCATCACCTTGACACCGTGCCATTTCCCTACCTCAAGATTGGCCAGGTTATTTCGAAGGTTATAAGACGCTCCTGGTTGTGCATGACCTATATCCGTGCCCCAGTCAATATCAACAAAAACAAATCCATCGCTGTAGAGAATGGGAAAATGATTGTTCGCCGTATTCAGCTTGACATCAAATTCGACGGTATAATCATTGTCGAATCCGTAGGTCCTTTTAATCGAAAACCAGGATCCGCCCGGATTCATCGACTCTATGCACAACTCGTTATTGCCCTGACTGTACATGCCCTGCCCGTTTTTGTGGCCAGTCCATTGATCGGGATTTAGGTTGATGACCCCTGCCACAGGTGGAATAATACTTCCTCCCTGTATGGTTGCTGACCATGGATATACGCCATCAATACCGCCTTTTCCCTCACTGACGAGTCCCGAAATGACCAGGGTGCCATCGTAATAAGGTTGTCCGTGGGCACCGAGATTTGGATCCAGGACCCAGCCGTCATACATCTGTTTTGTCCCGGCCCGGTAGAACTGTATGTGCCTGTCGATCATAAATCCGGAAAAAGGTGTATTGAGAATGGTGCCAGAAATTGCATTGGTATTCTGGTCAAATTGCTGAACTACAAACAATCCCGTATAGCCATTGACATTGGTTTCCCAGGTGGAGGGTACCGGAAGACTTTGTGCCGAGAGACCAACACTGATCAAGAAAAGCGCAGTGGCTATTTGTAGATAGGTTTTTAAATATTTCATGATGCTTTGTTTAATGATTTGATAATCCCCTCATCCTCGACCAATCTATCCGAATGCAAATAATGGACCGGCGTCTTTTACAGAACCCATAGCCAAGGACGTGGTATAACTATACAAGCCTTGACAAATTTTCAACTTGTCAAGTCCAATGCTTCTAATCTATCTGGCTTTTCTATCGATGTCAATGAGGGCGGTCAATTCTGTGATTGACCATACCCTTGATGTATATCATGAAAGGTAACAACGGTTTCTATTAGGCGGCCGATGGTCTGAAGCCGGGCAGGTTAAACGTACCTGCCACCGGACTAATCGACTTGGAGTGGCAATCTTATTTGTATTCCGGATAGTCCGGATAGTACATCCTGCTACCTACATATTCTTCAAGGTCTCCGGGCAACTTTTCGGTCACTACATCTTGTTCCCTACCCTTTTCGATCACAGCGACGGCAATCTTTTGGCTAATTTGCCGGATGCGCTGGAAGGACGGGTAGATGGTGCCTTTATCCAACTCTTCGCGGGTCGTCGATTGGGCGACGACCTTCGCAGCTTCGTAGAACATACCATTGGTAATCCACGAAGCTTTGCCAATGATAGCACCGAGTCCCACACCGGGAAAGATGTAGACGTTGTTTCCCTGGCCAGGCACAAAGCTTTTTCCATCAATTACTTCTGGGGCAAATGGACTGCCACTGGCAAATATGGCTCGACCATCGCTGTAACGATAGGCTTCTTCCGCTGTACATTCCGATTGCGAGGTAGGATTGGATAATGCAAAAATGATGGGATGATCGTTGGTTCTCGCCATAAGCCGGATGACGTGCTCGTCAAACTGCCCTCCCTGCCCGCAGACACCAATGATGGCTGTAGGACTAATCTGACAAATCGCCTCTGCAAATGAGTCTGTAAAAGCATGGTGATGGGCATATTTCAACTTGTGTGCAGCAAGATCCGTCCGACCCGCACAAACCAATCCCGTCGAATCAAAAAACCAGATCCTTCCCAAAGCTTCTTGCTCATCACAACCGCCTTCTTGCATGGCATGCAGGATCATATCGCCAATACCTATGCCAGCCTCTCCCGCACCGAGGAAAAGAACTTTCTGATCTTGGATCTTTCCACCGGTAATACGCAATGCGGAAATAAGTCCGGCAACAGCCACAGCAGCCGTGCCCTGGATATCATCATTGAATGTCCTGTAGCTGTGACGATACCTGTTCAAAAGACCAAAAGCATTGGCCGTAGAGAAGTCCTCAAACTGAACCAATGCATCGGGAAACACTTCTTTGACAGATTCCATAAACTCGTCAAAAAATGCTACGTATTCTTCTCCTCCTCTTCGTCTGTGCTGAAATCCCAAGTACAATGGACTATTAAGCAAGATTTCATTATCGGTACCTGCATCAACTGAAATGGGAAGACATTGTGTCGGGTCGATGCCGGCACAAGCGGTGTAAAGCGATAATTTGCCAATCGGTATGCCCATCCCATTGACACCCAGGTCTCCCAATCCCAAGATTCTTCCTCCGTCTGTTACAACAATGACACGGACATCTGGATGGGGCCAATTCATCAGTATATTCTTGATGTCTCCCTTGTCCTGCAAGGAAAGATAAAGCCCTCTCGATCTCCTGTAAATGTGTCCGAACAACTGACATGCGCGACCAACAGTAGGTGTATAAATGATCGGCATCAATTCCTCCAAATACTTATTTACCACGTAATAAAAAAGATTCTCGTTGCGGTCTTGCAACGATACCATATAGATGTATTTCTCGAGATCGTCCGTATAATGTCTCAGGTTTACCATAACCCGTTCTGACTGGAGATCCTGAGAAATGATGCGCGGTGGCAACAAACCTTTAAGCCCAAAAATAGTTCTCTCCCTCTCTGTAAATGCCGTCCCTTTGTTGTACACAGGGTTGTGTATCAGCTTAACACCTCTTTCGCCCGGTACGGATACTTTTTTTTTCATCATTTGCGACTTAACTATGAAAACCTCAAAATCAGATGAAGATAGTGCACGATTCTAAAATGAAGGCGTTTGAGTTGTGAAGTTATGGGGTTGTGGGGTTGTGGGGTTGTGGG
>JBFKOL010000146.1:0-9944 GCA_041628815.1 Saprospiraceae bacterium
AATAATGAAGAGAAATGGCGTATACAACAGAAACTTGTTTTTTTCCGTCCGTTTCTGGACGAATTGATGGGATCCTACCGCAGAATGATCGCCTGAGCCCAGGAGAAACAAAATAACAACCAAGACAAGCAACAAGGTCATGATCAGGTCACCCGAAACCTGCTTAAACATGGAGGTGCCTTGTTCATGCCCGATATTCCATATCGCAAGTGCTACGAGGATGAGGATCCCAGAACCAAAAACCCGAGGAACCATGATGTTGTAGTGTCGCTTGTCGGGTATATTGGGATCTACTTCTTGAATAGGCCTGGTGTGTTTATTGTACTCTTTGTTGAGAAATTCGTTCCAGGATTTGGTGTCGGCAAAATCGTCGATATTTTCGTCATACAGGTATTTGGGCACCCACCAGCAAATGGAGGCCAGGACCAGCATGCTGAGAAAAAACAGGCCTATCTGAAGGTCATTTTCCTGGTTAAGGGTGATCAGCAAATCTTTTGCTTGTCCGAATTGCCAGTAAAAGAGGTAAAGAAAAAGAAAGACTACGAAGCTGAAAATATTGATGTAAAGCACATCTTTCAAAGCTTTGATTCTCGAACTCAGTCCGGCTAGAAGGTTGATGATGTGAGACATGATGTTCGTGTTTCGCTATATCGTTTTATCAGAACCCCACTTTCTGCAGCAATCCATACCATCGGAGGTCTTCTCTCAACGGTTCAAACGGGGGCTCTACCTTTAACCAAAACATCTCTACCTCCCGGTTATCATAGGCGCGTTGCAAAAAGTCAAAAGCTTTTTCTATCTCGTTTCTTTGGGCAAGCACCATAGCGGAGTAGAATGAAGGACTACCTCCTACGGCCCCACTGACCGCACGGTCTTGCAGTATGCTGAGGAGTTTCCCAGCCATGTCAGTATTGCCTGTTTTGTCATAGGCGATCGCCAGTAGAGCCAGAACGCGTGAAGCGGCAGTTTCAAGGTTTTCTTCCTGGAATTTCAGAACATCAATCGCTCTTTCATATTGACCCGTATAGATAAAAGTCCTGGCACCGTCGATGATGATGGAGTGAACATCGGGGAATTTCTCAAGGGCCTCTTCATAGTGGCTCAGCGCCTCTTTCTCAAGACCGGAAAAGTAATAACTCAACCCGGTAGTGCTCCAACTTCCCGACGCACCAAAATCGTTGTTCAAAATGTTTAGGCTTGTTTCAAGCGCTTCGTCAAACCGCCCCGAAGCCACGAGGAAGTCCACATAACCTGGGTCATAAGGATTGGAAGGGTTGAGACGGTAAAATTCATTCCATTCTTTTTCCGCCGCTTCAAAATCCCATTCGTACCAAAGGTGCATCAAGGCCAGGTAGACATGGGTCATGGAGTAGTGTGGATTCAACTGTTTGGCTTTTGTGAGGTAGGGGTACGCTTTTTCTAAAACTGTCTTTGTCTCTGCCTGACCCAACCATGCACCTTTTGCGAGCCAGATATATCCCAGAAAAGCGTGGGCATCGGCAAAATTGGGATCCAGTCTGACGGCCTCAAGGGCAAGACGTTCGGCTTCTTCGTAGTTGCTCCTGGTATCGGCCATCCAGACGGCCCTCATGTATAGTTTCCAGGGCTCCAATGCCGTGGTACTTGGTTGGTCGAGCCTTTTGACCAGATCCTGCGAGAGGGTGATTTTAAGGTTTTCCGCAACATTCTGTGCAACGCTGCTGTGCACAGCAAAAATGTCGTTCAATTCATTTTCATCGTTATAGGTCCAGATGATTTTTTCGGTTTGTCCCTCTACGAGATTGATGTTGATGCGGACCTTATCCTGGGTCGGGTGCGTGGTTATGGATCCTTCTAATACGTGAGCCACGCCCAACTCATTAGCGATCTCTCTGATGGACTTCTGTGTTTCACCCTTGTATTTCAGTGTTGAAGTGCGCGATTTCAATGCGATGCCATCAATGGCAAACAGTTTGTGTAATATCTCGACCATCATTCCATCGCTGAAAGATTCGTCCTTATCCTTGCTATTGTTGTGAAAAGGCAGAACAGCCAATGAATTGGGAAGCATTTCCATCTTTAGTACAGGAGCCTGTACCTGCCGGGAGGACGGCTGGTTTGGCCCGGAAGGCGACTTAAAAAATGCGTAGTAACCAAAAGCGAGAGAGAAAGCCACCAGGAAACTGAATAGGATCATACTGATGACATATACCTTGCGTGTGTCCTTATCTTCATCGATATCGCTGTCGTATTGGGTTATTTCAATTCCCCGTGTGCTGACTTCGAAAATCCATGAAAAGATTAGCGTGATGGGGAAGCCGAGTATCACGATTTTTATAAGCAACGACAATACCCATTCCGGGATATTAAGGGAAGGAAAAATGGCCACAGCCACCTGAATCAATATCCAGGCCGAAACCACGTAGACCGTGGCTACCTGATAGACGCTCCTTCGTTTGAGCTCGACCCAGAAATTTCGCTTCGAACCAGACATACCGTGTTGACAATAGCAGTGACAAAAATATACATTTATGAGTTATGGAATTCCCTGAGGGTCCGGGACTGATTTTTTATAGCCCGGACCCGACCATTCTCATTGCGGTGGCGTAACACCTGACAGACAAACCGGAATCGGGTCTGATGCCCTTTTGGCTACCTGGTTTCACTGGCTTCAACAGCAAAACTTTCTTTAAGTTACGTCAATTTTCCGATCGTTGCGGAAAGAGTGAAAGCGTGAACGTAGTCTTTATCCGCAAAGTGAAAAGAACGGTGTTTTGATTCATTCGAAATAATGGTCTTCCTTTTCCTTATCTGGCAGGCTAAATGGTAAGTTGGTCCACCACTTGTAAAGAATGTTCCAATAGCCATACTTCTCGAATCTTCGAGACGAGGTGACCACATGGGCGTCAGTGATCAGGATATACTTTCGCCATCCGTATTTCTGCATCACCTGGTAGGCCCATCGTTCATCTTCTGCCATGACCATTTTTTCTTCAAAGGGAATCTCCCTGGCCACCTTTGAAATACAGAACATCAGTGAGTGCGGGGAACGGTGAAATCGCTGCAGGAAGTTTAAGATGAATGCGGTCAATCTCGCCCGCCAGTGATGTTTATCTAAAGAAATCTTGCAGGTGCCGGCTATTTTCTTTTGACGACTTACGGCATGTGAAATTCTTTTAAGGAGTCCGGGTCCCAAGATGGTGTCAGCATCCACGAAAACGATGATGTCTACTTTCATTTCGAGGGCTTTCCTGGCCCCTGCGTTTCGCGCGCGTGCGACTCCTTTTTTTTCCGTGCGAACGACGTGAGGTGTCCTTTGCAGGGCCAGATGGCTGGTGTTATCTGTCGATGCGCTGTCCACTACGATCAGGCTGAGGGGATGGTATCCCTCGCGCAGGACGCCCTCCATTGTTTTTTCGAGGTAATCTTCCTCGTTACGTGCAGGGATTACGACTGCGATGTGTGGATTTTCCCCCAATTGTGTATTGGTCCTGTTCACATCCTGCAACATACACAAACCCTGGGCAATCTTCGACGAATTAATAAAGACATTTGTTATAATATAAGTGCTTATATAATTAACTTTGTAATATGCAATTTTACCGTCAGAACGTCAATCTCCTGTTGCCGAGCTGGCTGCGAAAGATTGGTGATGCATATCTTGTTCAGGCCTCGAAGATTTACCGGGCTAATGACATACCCTTCGAAACTTCCTGGTTTCCCGTATTCCTCGTCCTCAGCAAGCATCCGAGTGCCACTATATCGGAGATCGCTGAAATACTTGAAGTAACACAACCTTCGGTGAGCCAGGTGACATCGGCCCTCGAGAGGAAGGGATTGGTCAATTTCAACACATCGAAAACAGATGGTCGCAAAAAGATGGTCTCGTTGAGTGAAGAAGGGCAGAGGATGGTTTTGAGGCTGCAACCCCTGTGGAATAGCATTGACAGGGCCATGTCACAGATGTTGTTTACCCACGAAAAGACCAGAAACCTGGCAGAGACATTATCCATAATCGAAAAATTGATCAACTTGGAATTACATCGTGAAGTACAGTCCATTCTGGCGGACAGGCCAGTGAATATTCGGCAGATAAAAAGTACCGAAAACATCGACCTTTATCTACAATTCAAAAAGAACGAAGGAATCGATTTTATTTTTCCGGAAAAAGCGTGCAAGGTCTATGCCGCATTTTCCGACCAAGAAGTTATCGGGGCTGTAGCTGTCGAGAAACAGTCACCATCAGAATTTATATTGTACAACCTATATGTCTGCCGGGGTTACAGGCTAAGAGGCATAGCCAAAGGCCTGTTAGCACGTGCTATTCCCCAAGACAGTAAAACATGCATCATCATGGACAGGGCTACTCCTGAATTAGTGGACCTTTTGCTAAAATGTTCCTATTCTTTCAAGGTAGAAGTCAATACTGATTAAATGGAGGTGTTTCATTATGGATCCGATCGAATGAGTATAGGCATTGCCATGGATCTGTGTGCTGGCAAAAGAAAGGGCATCCTTGGTCGAAGGGCCCTTGAGCGCATTCACGGCTCGAGACAACGGGTTGAGAAAGTGATAGCAGACAATGCCGTTGTTTACGGCATCACCACCGGATTCGGTGCGCTTTATTCCACCTTGATAGATCCTGCTGACGCCACGTTTTTACAGCACAACCTGTTGAAAAGTCATGCAGCGGGGATAGGCGATCCCGTAGAAAAAGTCATCGCCAAGCTCATGATGATTTTAAAAGTCCATGCCTTGGCCCAGGGTTTTTCGGGTATTTGCGAAAGCACCCTTCGTCGCATCCTATGGCATATTGACGAAGATGTCATTCCCGTAGTGCCATGCCAGGGCAGTGTCGGAGCATCGGGTGACCTGGCTCCGCTGGCACATTTGTTTTTACCGCTTCTGGGGCTTGGAGAAGTGCTTCACAAGGGCACAGTTTATCCCGCCGCCGCAGTATTGCGGGCCCACGGCCTGGAGCCTTTGGAACTGCAGGCAAAAGAAGGACTTGCGCTGATCAACGGGACGCAGTTTATGGCGGCCTATGGTATCTGGGCGCTGTACCGCTTCCAAACCTGTCTCGACCAGTCGGATTTGATAGCTGCCACCATGGTTGAGGCATTGCAAGGGTCTCTTAAACCATTTACTCGCGGTATTCACGACATTCGCCCGCACACGGGTGTCCAGTATGTCGCCCGCCGCATGTATGCTTTTCTGAACAATTCTGAGATCATGCAGTCGCACATAGACTGTGACCGCATCCAGGATCCGTACTCGCTGCGCTGTATTCCCCAGGTGCATGGGACCAGCCGTGAGGCGTACAAACACGTACGCGAGGCTATCGAAACTGAGATCAATTCGGTCACCGACAACCCCATTATTTTGGAAACGGGAGAAATCATCAGTGGTGGCAACTTTCACGGCCAGACCATTGCCTTGCCATTGGATTACCTGGCTATGGCGGCTGCCGAGATGGGCAACATTTCGGACCGGCGCATTTACCTGGCTTTTGACGGCAAGTACGAGGGTGTGCCGACACTGCTGATGAAGGAGACCGGTCTGAATTCGGGATTCATGATCATCCAATACACGACAGCGTCTTTGGTAACAGAGAATAAGGCTATGTGCTTTCCCGCCAGTGTCGACAGTATTCCAACGTCCAGGGGCCAGGAAGATCACGTCAGTATGGGGTCGGTGAGCGGCAGAAAATGCTTGCAGGTAATCAAGAATTTTGAGCGCATTCTCGCTCTCGAAATGCTCTGTGCGGCTCAAGCCCTGGATTTCAGAAGACCCCTCCAATCAAGTCCATGGATCGCCGCGGTTCACGAACTCATCCGTGCACATATTGCCCACAGGGAAAAAGATGACCTTTTCGAAGCAGATATAACCTCTGCAGTCTCGATCATTCAAAAGGGAGCGTTGACCGGCGTTGTCAGAAAGCTGGGGTCCCACGATCCCGAAGTGTCAAAACACGAGCAACATGAAGTATTCGGAATTTATTGAACGATATGCACAGCACCCTGCTTACAAGGCGCCTGTCGGAAATAAGCTCCACGCACGTTCATGGCAGACCGAGGCGCCCTTGCGCATGCTGCTGAACAACCTCGACTCCGAGGTGGCAGAAGATCCTTCGAGGCTTGTGGTCTATGGGGGAACAGGCCAGGCGGCAAGAGACAAAACGAGCCTTCAAAAAATCATCCGTCACCTACTCGAGTTAGATGAAGATCACAGCCTCTTGATACAGTCCGGCAAGCCTGTCGGCATCGTCAGGTCTCACCCCGAAGCACCAAGAGTCCTCATAGCCAACAGCAACCTGGTTCCTGCCTGGGCCAACTGGGAACATTTCGAACACCTCCGCTCCAGAGGACTAATGATGTTCGGCCAGATGACGGCCGGATCCTGGATATACATAGGCACGCAGGGTATCCTGCAGGGAACTTATGAAACCTTTATGGCCTGCGGGCAGCAACATTTTGGCGGAGATATGAGAGGCAAGCTTTTGGTTTCTGCAGGACTGGGGGGTATGGGCGGTGCTCAACCACTGGCAGCCACCATGGCCGGAGCCACCTTCCTAGGCGCCGATGTAGATCCGGATCGCATAAGAAAAAGAATAGCTACCAAATACATCGACCGTATGACAGAAGACTACGAGGAGGCCAAAGGATGGATTTTGCAGGCTATCGAAGAAAAAAGAAACCTTTCCGTTGGTCTCGTCAGCGATGCCGGCGATATGCTCGAAAAACTGTTACGCGACGGTATCGTTCCCGATGTTCTCACTGATCAGACATCGGCACACGATCCTGTAAACGGATATGTGCCCCATCAGTTGGATCTGGATGAATCGATGCGTCTGCGGGCCTCCGATCCGTCGCAATACAGAAAGTTGGCACTGGCCAGTATGGCGCGACATGTCGGATTCATGCTCAAAATGCAAGAACGCGGATCCGTGGTCTTTGATTACGGCAACAATATCCGGGAATTTGCCTTGCAGGGAGGAGAAGAACGCGCTTTCAACTTCAACGGCTTTGTGCCCGAATTCATCAGGCCATTGTTTTGTGAAGGAAAGGGCCCCTTTCGATGGGCTGCATTGTCCGGCGATCCCGATGACATCTATGCTACTGACAATGCGCTTATCCGGGCATTTCCGGGTAACAAGGCTATGATTCACTGGTTGAAAGAGGCGCGAAAAAAGGTGGCTTTCCAGGGATTGCCCTGCAGGATATGCTGGCTCGGGATGGGAGAAAGAGAAAAAGCGGGATTGATCTTCAATGAGCTTGTGCGCAGCGGCAAAGTGTCTGCTCCCCTCGTGATCGGGCGTGATCATCTCGACTGCGGATCTGTGGCATCACCCAATCGCGAAACCGAGGGAATGATAGATGGCAGCGATGCGGTATCAGACTGGCCCCTGCTAAACCTTATGTCCAATACTTCTGGAGGTGCAACATGGGTATCATTTCACCACGGCGGCGGCGTGGGCATGGGGTATTCGCAGCATGCGGGTATGGTAATTCTGGTAGACGGCACTGATCGGGCGGAACGTTGCCTGCGCAGGGTTCTGTACAACGATCCCGCCATGGGTGTCTTCCGCCATGCCGATGCCGGCTATGACTTGGCTGAAAAGGTGGGTGAAAGGTTTAATCTCATCATATGAAAGGAATGAAGCTGCTGGGACCATTCAACCAGGTAATGACCATGAGAGGCCTTCCCCTTAAAGGGGCTTTAAAGGACAAGAATTGTGAGGTCATCCCTGATGCGGGTATCTTGGTCGAAAAGGGCAGGGTCGTCCAGACGGCATCGTTTAAAGCGCTCAGGCAATACTACAAGGAAGACATAGAAATCATTCCTTTGCCAAAAGACCTTGTTGCACTTCCGGGGTTTACTGATTCACATACACATATCGCGTTTGGAGGAAGTAGGGCGGCGGACTATTCAAAGCGGCTGTCGGGGATCTCTTACCTGGAAATAGCAAGGCAAGGTGGGGGCATTTGGCATACCGTCCAGGAAACGCGGAACATGTCAACCCACCAGATTGTCGAAAAGATTGTAACCCGGGCTACTCGCTCGATAGCTTCGGGGATAACAACTATGGAAGTCAAAAGCGGATATGGGCTGGAATTAGAAACTGAAATTCGTATCCTTAAAGCCATTGCCTTAGCAAACAAACGTATACCCAGCGATCTCGTGGCGACATGTCTTGCAGCGCATACCAAACCTCCGGATTTTGCGGGAAATAAAAAGACCTATCTCGATTGGATCATTCAGGAGTTGGCACCCATAATAAAGGATGAGAATCTTGCGGGCAGGATGGACATTTTTGTAGAAGAAGAGGCTTTTTCAGTAGATGAAGCAGCACCCTTTTTACGGGCAGCAAAGACTATGGGATTTGACTTGACGGTGCACGGTGACCAGTTCACAACAGGTGGCAGCGCCCTGGCTGTATCCATGGGGGCGGTCAGTGTTGACCATCTGGAGGTGTCAGGGGATGCGGAGATTGAGATGCTGTCTGCCAGTGGCACTGTGGCTACTGTTTTGCCCGGAGCTTCTCTTGGTCTGGGTATGCCTTTTGCGCCAGCGAGAAAGTTGTTGGACAAGGGTGCCATTGTCGCATTTGGGTCGGACTGGAATCCCGGATCTGCACCTATGGGGGATCTGCTCACCGAAGTATCTCTCCTGGCAGCCTATGAAAGATTGACCATGACAGAAATATTTGCGGGTATAACTTTCCGGGCAGCACATTCCCTGCGAGTGCTAGATAGGGGAAGGCTCATACCGGGGCATACGGCAGATATAGCTGCTTTTCCCTGCCAGGATTATCGGGAAATACTATATCACCAAGGCACGGTGCGCCCTACCCATGTGTGGAAAAAAGGTCTCAAAGTGCTGTGACAGAAGTTTTAAAATGAAAGAAAAATCGGTTAAATGCCTGAAATTTGAAGCACTGTGGGATGGTCGCACGTGGATATTGCCTGCCTATGTTGACTTCAGCGAAAATGGAACAATCCTTAATATTCAGGCAGCAAGGGATGACACTGGTCCTGTCGAAATATTCGAAGGAGGCATTGCCATTCCCTCTTTTGTGAATGCTCATTCCCATGCTTTTCAATACGCCATGGCTGGAGAAGCTGAAACTTCTAAGTATGGATCGAGACAAAACTTTTGGTCTTGGCGCGATTTGATGTATAAGGTTGCTGACAACATTGGCCCGGACGAGTGCGAGGCTATTGCCTGTATGGCCTACAAGGAGATGCTTCGCCATGGTTATACGCATGTTGTCGAGTTTCATTACCTGCAACATGACCCAATGGGACATCCCTATACCAATCGCTGCGAACTCGCCTTGCGGCACCTCAATGCCGCCAACAGGGTAGGGATGGGTATTACCATGATACCAGTATATTACAATCGGGGCGGGTTTGGCCAGGCTCCCGACAGAGGCCAGCAAAGATTCATTTTCCGCGATCTTGACGCCTACCACGATTATATAGACGACCTCGTGTCACAGACCAGGCATTACCCTGGGGCATCCGTGGGTGTGGGAGCCCATTCCATGAGAGCTGTCGACACCCGGGATTTGATGCAGATGGCAGAAAGACTACAGCCAGATACTCCTTTTCACATACATGTTGCAGAACAACCGAAGGAAGTGGAGGACTGTCTCTCCTATTGTGGCACCAGACCGGTTCGGTGGATGCTGGACCATCTACCCCTTGACAACCGTTTCAACCTTGTGCACGCTACTTACACCACCCAAGAAGAACTCTCTGATCTTGCTTCCCGTGGAGCGTCGGTCATACTTTGTCCAAGTACGGAAGCCAATCTTGCCGATGGTTTCTTTTCATTGGATCAATTTATGGACGTTGGCGGCCAATGGACCATTGGATCAGACAGTCACATCGGATTGGATCCATTTGAAGAATTGCGGTGGCTGGACTATGGTAGACGTCTTCGCACGGGGGAGCGATTAT
>JBFKOL010000147.1:0-9940 GCA_041628815.1 Saprospiraceae bacterium
GTGCTCAGCAGGGCCAGGAAAAAGGTTGCTTCCCGCTACGAAAAGATGGTGGGATTACTATTGAATGAAGATCATTTCATTCTACAGGACAGCACGCACCACAAAGAGCGAATCAATCATTTTCTTTTTATTCTAAAAGAATTGTATGGGCCTTTTACCGTAGAAAATTCCAATGATCACACAACTGTATTGCGCAATTGTTTTCTCAACAGGGAGACGGGTTGTCCGTTAAGTGATGCATCTGATCTTTCGCATATCATAACCATCAAAGAATCCAGCAGAATCAAAATGATAACACTGCTTGAAGATATCGACGAATATTCCTTTCTCGTTTGCGAAGAAGTCCTCTGAAGCATATCTACTCCTCTTCTTCTAAATATTCATCTGCTTGAGGTATTAATTTTGTATTACTGCGTAAATTGCTGATAATAAATGCATTTATAGCAATATCAACTGATGGAAGGCATACTGAATTATCAAATTTTTAGTTATAAGGAATTTTCTATAACGACGTTCACATTTGTCCAGATAGCAGCGATTCTTCTTGTGATGAGGCTGATCACATTCCTTGCCAGAAGAGCTTTGCGAAGGTACTTCCTGACAAGAGGACTCGACGAAGGAAGGGCCTTCGTAATTTCACGATTCTTCAATTATGCCATTTACATAATCACGTTTCTACTCATTATAAATGTCGTCGGCATATCCATGAGTGGTCTCATGCTGGGTTCAGCCGGACTTCTTGTCGGAATAGGATTCGGGCTTCAAAGAGCATTCAGTGATTTTGTATCCGGACTTATTCTTATGGTTGAGGGCGACATATCGGTAGGTGATAAGGTGGTCGTTGATAATGAAGTAGGCATCATAAGATCGATCGGCGTCCGCAGCAGCAAGGTTACTACGCGCGACGAAGCCGAACACATTATTCCGAACTCCAACATCGTCGAAAACAACATTGTCAACCTCAGTATGAACGCTCCTCGATGCCGCTTCTTCGTCAATGTCGGTGTCTCATATGGCAGTGACCCTGAGAATATACGGCGCATCCTACTACAATCCAGGGAAGGTATTCCAGGCATCCTGGATGAACCTCCTCCTTCAGTGCAGTTTACCGACTTTGGTGATTCATCACTCGACTTCAAGTTGTTCTTTTATACCCAGGACTACCTCAATGTCCCGCGCATCAAGAGTGATCTTCGATTCAGGATATTCCAGTTGTTCAAAGAAAACAAGGTTGAAATACCTTTCCCGCAGAGAGATCTATGGGTCAAATCATTTCCGGCTGCCAACCCACCGGAAGAATTGCCACTCAATTGACCATCAGGCATTGTTCTTTGGATTGCTAAGCAGGCACAACCCATTTGAGTATACTTTATCAGGTGAAGAGTGAGACTATAAATTTGTTTTAACTTAAAGGTTCATCTGCAAGACTATGAAATTCATTCTTACTGCTTGTATGTTGATGTCCACATACATTGCATGCTTCTCACAGGGCAGAACTGAAGAGATTGACTTCACTATATTTTTGATCGGAGACACCGGCGAGCCAGAAACGGAACACGACGACCCCGTATTTTCCCAGCTCAAAAAAAGGATAGACCGTGCCAATAAAAACGCTGCTATTGTCTTTTTGGGAGACAACGTATATCACAATGGTTTACCACCGGAATCTAATGGTAAAACAGAACGAGCGAAGGCTGAAAAAAAACTATTGGTTCAACTCGATGCAATCGAGGATTTCAAAGGAGAAATCTACTTTATTCCTGGCAACCACGACTGGAATGACGCCGGTAACGACGGCATTAGTTATGTGCAGGCCCAGGAAGAGTTCATCGAATTTTACCTCGATCGCGGGGATGTAATGATACCAGATCATGGTTGCCCCGGACCTGAAACCAAAAAATTGGGCGATAACACACTTCTCATCGCCATGGACAGCCAGTGGTGGCTTCATCCTCATCCCGATGATGACCTCCATTATTCCGATTGTCGCAATAAAAACAAGCTTCAGATCATCCAGGAGTTGAAAGAAATACTGGATAAGAATGATGACAAGTTCATACTACTGGTATTCCACCACCCCATTTATTCCGATGGTTCACACAACGGATTTTTTACCTTGAAAGACCACTTTTTTCCTCTGGTCGGATTAAACAAAAGCCTGTGGCTTCCTTTACCCGTTTTGGGATCGCTTTATCCTTTTTACAGGAGTGCGTTCGGCGACAGGCAGGACATGCCGCATCCTTTGTACAGTGAGTTCAGGGATGAAATCCTCCAAGCGTTGTATGGATATGAAAATATTATGATTGCCTCAGGTCACGAGCACAACCTACAGTATTTCCAAAAAAACAACCATCACTTTATCAAAAGTGGTTCTGGATCCAAAACTTCACCTCTACCTTTGAAGACTGATGCTCTTTTCAATTCCGAAAAGAAAGGCTACGCCCAGATCGATATTCTGACCAACGGTCAAATCAATCTTAGGTACTTTACCATCGACCGTGAAGGAGAGCAAACCGCCTATGAAAAAACCCTGGTAGAGCAACCGAAGGCGCTTCCCGGGCACCATGAAGATTACGACCTTGAACAGTCAGAAGTGTTCACTGAGGCTTCCACTGATTATGCGACGAGCTCGTTTCATCAAATGCTATTCGGTAAACTGTACAGGAAAGACTGGGCAACACCTTCAACTTTCCGCACCATTAATCTCAGCAAAGAACTCGGTGGTCTGAGACCAGTCAAGGCCGGCGGCGGCATGACGAGCAACTCACTCAGGCTGATCGATCACGAGGAAAGAGAGTTCGTACTGCGTTCCGTCCAAAAGGACGTTTCCAAAGTGGTACCGTCCGGTTTTCGCCAGACCATTGTAGAGCAAATCTTCCAGGACCAAATTGCCGCTTCGCAGCCTTATGCAGCACTGACGGTTCCTCCTCTTGCCAAGGCAGCACGCATCTATCATACCGAACCAGAAATCGTCTTTTTACCAAAACAGCCTGCCCTTGGCGAATTCAATCGCACCTTTGGTGATGAATTATACCTGTTCGAAGCGAGACCTGCTGGTGACCGTGAAGACGATGACAGCTTTGGCAACAGTCAAAAAATTGTCTCTTTCAGCAAAATGCTGGAAAGGATCCACAAAAATCCCAAACATCACGTCCATCAAGAGCAGGTGTTGCGTTCGCGGCTTTTTGATATCTATTTGGGTGACTGGGACAGGCATGATGATCAGTGGAGATGGGCATCATTTGAAGAAACCCACACCCACAATGGTAAAGAAGAGCAACTTACTTTTTACGAACCCATCCCGAGGGACCGGGATCAGGTTTTTTTCAGGTATAAAGGTGTGATTCCCTGGATATCAAAATTATTGAGCCCTCAGCTTCGCAAATTCATCACTTTCGGGCCAGACCTGAAAAAGGTAAAATACCTTGGTTTTAATGCCAGGCATTTTGACCGGAGTTTTTTAAACGAGATGGACAAAGATGAGTGGATTCAGACTGCAAGAGAAATGAAAACCTTAATAACCGATGAAGTTATTGAAGAATCCATAAATAGGTTACCTCCGGAAATTGAGACTATCAGAGGAGATTTTTACCGCGCCAGTCTAAAATCGCGAAGGGATCAGCTGGAGGCTTATGCCGAAGAATATTACGATTTTCTTTCTGACTATGTGGATGTCGTTGGTACTGACAAGAAGGAACACTTCCTTGTGTCAAGGCTGCCAGATAAAAGTACTTTGGTCACCGTAATTGCTTCCAGCACAAAAGATACCCTTTATCGTCGCATTTTCCCAGGAGGAGAGACGAAGGAAATTCGCTTATATGGCCTTGACGGTGATGATGCGTTCATCCTGGAAGGTTCGCATAGTAATGGTCCTTTGGTGCGCGTCATAGGGGGTGAAGGGGAAGACCGAATAGAAGACACCTCCCAGCTTAAAGGTCTTAAGAAAAGTCTGATCTACTACGACAGTATGGAAGGAAACGAGGTAAACCTTGGAAGAGACGCCGGGGATCGGCGCTCTACAGATTTCAGAGAAAACCTTTATGATCGTAAAGAATTTTATTACAATTCGCCGGTCGGTCTCGTCATCTTGGGATTTAACCCCGATGATGGGCTTGCGGTGGGATTTCACCAGTCCATAAAAACTTATGGATTCAGGAAAAAGCCTTACAAACATAAACATGCCTTTGGAGGACGTTACGGGACCGCTTCGCAGGAATTCTCTTTGAATTACCATTTTTCAGCAGTAGATATACTTCACGATACTGATTTTGCTCTCGACACCAGGTTATCCCTTCCCACGGAGGTAAATAATTTTTTCGGGCTATCACCCTTATTGCGCTTTGACCTGGAAGATTTTCCCGAATTTCGATTTTTTCGTTATAAGCAAGCAGAATTTTACATCAGGACATCCCTGCAATGGCTTTCGGCTGACGAAGTCCAACAGTTGAACATAGGTCCATTTTACCACTATACGGATTTACTTGAAAATGCGGGACGTCTTGTCAGTGATCCCATACTTTCCGGTATTGGTCCCGAATCATTTACACCACTTCATTATACAGGAATCGATGTTTCTTATCGGTTTGAAAAAGTCGACAACCCGCTATTCCCAACTATTGGGATGTCCTTTTCCTTAAATCCATCGGTGCATTTTGCCTTGAATGAACCGGGAAGCAACTTTACGAGCCTTGAAGGAAGCATCAAGTTGTACAATTATCTGTGGGTACCACGACCTTTCATTCTGGTCACCAGCCTACAGGGAGGTATTAACTGGGGCGATTATCCTTTCTTCCATGCACATTATGCGGGACGTACTACGGGTTTAAGGGGATTCAGGGAAAATAGACTCGGTGGAGACAGCTCATTAATATGGTCAAATGACCTGAGATTAAAACTAGGTAAGAGCAACAACCGGTCTTTGCCATTTACGATGGGACTTATTGGTTCGTTCGATTACGGGCGCGTATGGCTTGAAGGACAGCAGGGAGCGTGGTACAATTCTTATGGAGGAGGCATTTGGATCAATATTTTCGATGTGATGCCACTAAGTTTCTACTACATGACCTCAGGTGCCGGTGAAAACAATTTCATTTTTACCCTTGGATTTACGATCTGATCCGTCGATCATTTCGGGACGTCAGTACGCTGTTGATTTTGTATCTTGCGTACACTCGTCTTTCGGATCAAAGGATGGATAATTGATCTTCATGTCTATTTTAGAGAGAGTAGAAAAACACGCACGAAAGGAATTCAAAAGAAACACCTGGAAGGAATTTCCGTACCACAACCTTACCCATACCGAATCTGTAGTATCGCTGTGTAAGGAAATTACTGCCAGTATGAATCTCAAAAAAAGGGATGTTGAACTATTGTTGATTGCAGCGTGGTTTCACGACCTTGGCTATTCAAAGTCATACGCCAATCATGAAGATGCCAGTAAAAAGATGGCCAAAAAATACCTGCAAAAAGAAGGCTACGATTCCAGTGGCATAAAAGCCATTATGAAGCTGATCGACAGTACCCGGGTGGACCACACATCGTATCGCGGAAAATTAGAAAAAATCATGTTCGACGCGGACAGGGGGAGCATAGGACAGCCAAATTTTTATGAATTAGGCAATCTCCTGAGAAAAGAATGGGAAACACATCAATTTGCACTTTTTAGCGATGATGGATGGAATGCTCTGCAGGTGAGGTATCTCGAAAATACGCAATTCAAAACAGATTATTCCAGGATGAAATACGGTCCTCAACGATTGAAAAACCTTGAAGAAGCCCGCAAGAAATTGTAATTACTCCTCCTCATTCTCAGAAAACAGGTTTCTACTGTCGAGAAAATGGTACCATTTGATAACCTTTTTGATATCGCTGATCTTCACCCTGTCCCTGTCGAAGTCAGGAAGTATTAAGGCAAAATAGTCGAACAATTCAGAAGCAGATTGATCCAATGATGGAGGCGTCATTTCTTCTGCCTTGGCTTTCATGGTAATAAATACTTCACTCAGTTTTGTGGAATCCATTTCAGTGTATATGGCAACGGTTTCCATGGGTGTAAATTGGTGTTTGCGCACACTGAAAAACCTTCCCTTTCCGCTGTCTATATCCTCCACCACCAAGCCGTTGGGTCTATTGGCGATGATGCGGAACAATCCTGGCATGCCGCTAATGGCGACCATATCCTTTAGTTTCATAGATCAAAGCTAAGTAGTTTCCACGGAATCCTTTTCAACAATTGACTGTATGTTAGATAACAACAAGAAATGATTCATTCGTACAATGATAAAAGCACATCCAGTGAGCGCAGGTTTCCAAATCCCTCTATGTGATATCTGAAAAAATCTACTAACCCTTTTAGGAGATCAATGCGTTCCGTTCGGCCTATCTTTGGCTCCGGACCCGTAAGAAAATCCGCCAGCAACTTGCTCGATCTCTCGATCATCAAATATTTCATATCACCCGTAAAATGGGAGAATGCGCCTTCTTTCAAATTGAAATGCGGGCGATTTGGCGCGTGATTGTTTTGAATACCAATACCAAGTAAGGATGACAATTCCAGCAAGAAAATGATATGAAAATTTGGTGGAGTAGCGCTCATCCTGTCCAATGCTACAAATCTTTGTTTGACAAATCGATAGATCTCTTCATTTGTATCGCTAGCCTGTACAGATCTCTTTACCATCTCTGTGAGGAAAAGCGCGACTGAACTTTTTACGATATCAAATGGCAATGTTCCATAAACATATTCCAAGTGCATCTCTTTTATGCGTTGCAACCCATCCCCCTGTTTCTCATAATAAACAAACCTGACAAAATTTAATACGGACGTAATTGAAGCTTGAGTCCTGGCGTTTCGCTTGCGGACTCCTCCGATTATGTATGAACGTATACCAGAATCCGGTGAAAAAATATCCATGATAACACTCGTTTCCCCGTATTTAAGTGTTCTCACGACCAACCCTTCAGATGTGTGCATCATTGCTTTAAATTATAGCTACCATGACCATCCCTCTTCGTCAATTTCCGGCTTGCCATACCTTTTTTTAGTTTCTATCCGACGGAGTTGCCTGTCTAAAATCAATGAAGCGAGTGAATCGACGACGTTTTCATTTCCGGGATTGAACAGCGCCTTAGCAACCAACTTTTCGTCAATGTCTAACCTGTAGAGATAGCTCATCAACAGCTCCGGCTCTTCATGTAATAAATGATTCACCCGCTCGGCTATGGCCTGAAGAATGGGCACATAGTCTCTTTGGGAATCTTTTTCTTCAGCCGGGACAAGATCAGTTATCCAGGATTCAAGTTCGTTCAACGGTTCCATATGCCTTGTTGACAATTTTTCCCATCTCTTCCACAATCTCTCGGTCGTTTCTCAATCTGGGAATCTTGGCCTGGCCGTGGAGCTTAAAGTGCTTTTTCAAATAGCGCTCAAACCCGCCTTTTGGGACCAGTCTCACCCTAAGTTTACTCATCGCAACATTGCCTTCCCTCTTTTGTGCATAATTGGTATTGTATTGGATCAATAGGTCGTCGAGATACTCTTCGAATTGCTCAAGGTCCGCAGGCTCCTTTTCGAACTCGATGTACCATTCATGAAACCCTCGGTCCGAAACGGTAAGATACGAAGGTGCTACCGTGTATTGGTACACGGGCGCTTCGAATGTGGCCGCAGCCCGGGTTATGGCCTCTTCAGCATGATTCACCAATAAGTCCTCACCGAAGGCATTGATGAAGTCGGTCAATCGCCCAACAACCCTGCATCTCGGTGGATGGACACAGTCAAAAACAACGAGATCGCCCAATACATACCGCAACAAACCACATTCGGTGGTGATAATAAGGACATAGGGGACGTCTTGTGCCACTTCAGCCAAAGATAAAGGCTCTCGATTACCTTTTTTATATTGCTCATAGCTGATGAACTCGTAGTATACCCCATTTGCCGTCATGAGTAAAAGGCCGGAATCTGACAAGTCGTCCTGAAAAGCAAAAAACCCTTCTGATGCGTTGTAAGTCTCGAGATATAAAGGAAGGCTATGTGAGAACAGTTCATCAAATTGACCTTTATAGGGTAAAAACGAAACCCCTCCATGAACCACCGCCTCGAGACCAGGCCATAGTGGGGATGCCTCGTCTACATAGTTATATTGCAGGATTTTTCTGATTACAGCCAGTACCCAGGAAGGATTACCAACCACCATAGAAATATTCTGCATATCAGCCGCCATCATGGCCGTTTGAGTGATTTTGGCGGTCCAGTCAGACAGGACTGCCGTATTTATATCAGGGACACAATAAGGTCTGAAGAACCAGGGTATTCGATAGAGCATAATACCTGACACATCCCCTACAATGTAACGGTGACTATGTTGATAAATGCTTCCACCTACCAGCAGGTTTCTGCGGTTAAATATCGAAATATTTGGACGGTGCCTGAACAAGGTGTGCAAAATGTACCATGAAGCACGCAAGTGATTTCGCTTGACAAAACTTTCGGTCGTAGGGATGTACTTTCTCAAAGTTGAGGTAGTTCCTGCAGATCTGGCAAAGTATTCCGTCTCAAGGCTGGCATCCGTTTGCATGCATTTTTCAATCCACGGTTGATAATCCTCATATGTGGACAGAGGAATGGCCGGGTGAATGCGATGCGTCTTCTGGTCCATCACGACGGGGTAGTTACGTGAAGAAATAACCATATGGTTCGATCGGATGATGCGCTCCAATTCCTTCTTTTGACAGTCGACGGGCCGGAATTTGATCAGGTTCAACTCGCGATCAAAACGCCTCAGGTATTTCTTGACCAACCAGTTCATTCTTCGAGGGGCTAAGGTAATTACATTGGATCAACGCAAGCGACGTCTTAGAAGATCCATAATGATCTCCCAAAGATCTTCATAGGGAATAATCTCTATCTCATTGGAAAATTCGTTGAAGTTCATTCGCGTAGTTTGCAGTCTGTCAAAGTATCGTTCGGCATACCTGGAAGCCCTCTTTGGATGGTAATTCGCCCGGGGTAATTGTATGAGCATTCTTATGAAGCAATTGGATCTTAACCTGTAGTCGTTCTTCAAATGGCGGTAGGAGTACTTGTTCAGTGCTTCAATTCTGTCTGCTATCTGGTCGTATTTCCGGTCGGCTAACAAGATCAAAAACTGCGCTATGATAATCGAAATATTCAAACCACGCTTATCCTTGCTGTAGGTCGGTACGTCATTTAAAAATTTCCCCAACCTAAAATTGGGTACCCGTTTCTTTCCGTAACGATCGAGCTCAATACAGTCTATTTTAGCCAGGAAATGGATATATGCGGACCTGATGTTCCACTGCTGCAGCCATATACCAGGCAAATTTCTGGTAGCGTTGTCCGTCACAACTTCAATGAGAATGTCTGCTGCTCTTTGGTATGATTTCATGATAATTTCGAGCATGAACTGATATGTTTTTGTACTGTTCCAGCTCAACATTCCCGGCGTAAGGTTGTATTTGTTCAACCCAATCAAGTAATGCCTGGCAAGATCATATTCCTGTAAATAGAGGTAAGAGACTCCTTTGCGCATTTCATACATGAATTGTTTATCCGTGGAATTCAATTTCGCAAAGTATTCAAGAGCCCGATCACAGACTTGAATCAGGTGATTATATTCCTGCCTTAAAACATAGTAAAACCAGAGGGTTGAAAATACTCTGTCGGTGACGAAGGCAGTGGGGTACTTCATTTGAAGGTGCTGAAGACGTCCGATTTCTTCGCTGAAACCATCTAAGTATTTTCGGGAGTAGACTTGCTTACCCCCAATAAACATCCGCACAAAATGATAGTAGCATTTGGAAACATCGCGATGGACATTAATGACCTTTAAACTTTCCTCATACAATTCTGAGTAATACTGCGCTTTCTTCTGGTTGAAATCAATAAATGAATAGTAGAATTCCATTCTCTCAGCCA
>JBFKOL010000148.1:0-9940 GCA_041628815.1 Saprospiraceae bacterium
AGTGTTTCACCGGGTACTGGCCGGACCAGACCGCTGAGTGCATTTCCGGCCTTCCCTATGGCCAAAGGTGAAGCTGGGTTTGCGGAGTTGTGTTTGACATGAAAGACCGGGAGGTTCCTGGTCCTGAAATGAGTGAGTAACCTTGCTGCATTTATCTCAGCCTCCGGATTGTTTCGCTTTCCCCAATAGGCCGTGTCCTCCATGCCTTTCTGAATGTCGATAAGCAAGAGCGCTATCTTCTTTTTGAAATCCATAGTCTAAATTATGTTTCGTAATCCCATTTTTTTATTCTGTCCAGTAGTGGATAATAAAAGCTACAGAAGACCTGTAAGTATCTAAAAAATATATTTTACAATTTCGGAATTACCCGAATCATAAATATGTTCTCATAGGAATATACATATGGGGAATGAAACACATTGTATTCGTCTTTTTTACGGTGTTGGCTGCATTCTTCTCATCCAACCATGTCACCATTGCTCAGGGGGACAGTCTTTTCTTAAAACCAGCTCAAAAAGACATGGTGGGTTTTTATGTGGGAGGAGGAATTGGGTATGCTGCAGGGGCTATTGGTGGATGGTTCATCAAGGTCATCAATGACGGTGACGCGGGTCTGTTTCCCCTTGCTTCCGGGACAATACTTGCAGTTCCCATGACACTTACAGGCCTTTCGGTCGGAAGAATCATTTCAAAAAGCGATACGCCTTTTGACGGTTCATTTGCGGTCATTGCCGGGTATAGCTCGGGTCCACACTTTGTTCTGCCAGGTGAACGGGGACAGGTCTCCGGGATATATTTTGCCGTCGATTATCCGCAAATCCGGAATTGGCGTTACCGGACGGGTATACATTATTACTTTCCATACGAGACTTTGATCAACGGTGATTTTTCCAAATTTGACTGGTGGATCTGCAATTTTGATCTGCACTACGTAGTAGCGGCGGAGTCGGTAGCCTTTTATCCACTGATCGGTTCTTCGGTTCATTTTGACCGTCAAGACTTCAGGTCTCGCGATGGCAACAGGTTCAAATCTACCTATTGGAAGCTGGCCGGCAATGTAGGTATGGGTTTTCAGTACACCATGTTTAGTAACAGTGCTGTATATCTTGAGCCCAGGTATACTTTCTATGAAAACCGCACCGGTTTCATCATGGTCCTTGGGGTGAGACAGGGATTGTGATCCATTTTTTTGCGCGCAACTGTTCTCCCAGGAGAACGGATACACTGAGTGACCTAAGAAACTTTCATCATTCTTAACGTCTCCAGGCTGTCCGTCCCGAGTTGTACCATGTTATTGACCAGATCTTCTTTCAATAAGTGGGCCACATGATCTCCTCCGTAACGGCCCAACGCACAGACCCCGTACATGAATGCCCTGCCACATAAAACAAAATCTGCTCCATAAGCCAGCGCACGCAATATATCGAGACCTGACCGAATACCGCTGTCAAAAAGAACCGCTGTTTGCTTGCCCACTGCCTCTACGATTCCAGGAAGCACTGATATGGCGGATGGAGCGGCATCGAATTGCCGTCCCCCGTGGTTGGATACCACTATGCCGTCAAAACCTGTATCGACGGCTCTTTTGGCATCCTCAGGATGCAGTATGCCTTTGAGTACCAATGGACCAGACCATTCCTTTCGCAATGCTTCACAATAGGACCACGACAGATTGCCACCGAATTGATTTTGAACGTAGGCCCCTACGGATGCCATGGTCCTGAATTCGGCATAGGATTCGATGGTACGCAAGCGGGGCAGTCCCCTCGAAAGGGTGGCCATTGTCCAGGACGGATTTTTAACGGCGTCCCACAAAAGACGAAGATTGATTTTCGGAGGTATCTGGACCCCGGCTTTTTTGGTCCTCTCACGCCGGCTGGGCATGGGGACATCTGCCGTGATTACCAGCGTATGAAAACCATTCGATGCCGCCCTTTCCAGCAATGTCCTCCTCAAAGCTTCTCCCCGGGGTGGATATAGCTGAAACCAACCTCTATCGCCGACATATTTTCCCACAGACTCCGGTGTTTCAGTAGCGACTGTGCTAAGGCAATACGGAATACCAAATCTTTTCGCAGAATCTGCCAGGTAAATCTCGCACCTAGGCCACATAAGCCCTGTCAACCCCACCGGGGCGATACCGAAAGGGGCATCATAGGTTTTGCCAAACAACGATGTCGTAATATCCGGGCTGAATTGTCCTTTCAAAAACCTGGGTGTAAGCTCGATCTTCTGAATATCAGAAATATTTCGCCTCGTTAATTCTTCAGTCCCGGTACCTGACTGGAGATAGGCCCACGCCACATCGGGAATTCTGCGGCGTGCTTTTTTTTCAAGATCCGCTATTGCGGGATAACGCATCTGCCAATTTTCCGAGTAATCCTTATAGGACATAGCGTTGATTTGGTCGGGTTTTAAGCTCAATATGCGTGTTTACCCCTGTTCCATCCGGTCGATTCCAGGTATTTATGCCCATCTTCTGCTGCAGGATCTTCCAGTTGGGTACCCATGCTGTCGTTCCACCTGTTCAGGTAACCAAAAAGAGCAATCACACCCATGATCTCCACGATCTCTCCGTCTGTCCAGTGTTTACGCATTCTTTGGGCTACGTCATCATCGACGCCATTGGGCACGGACGATGCTGCTACGGCAAGATCAAAGGCCGCTCGTTCAGCTTCATCGAAGGCAGGATAGGTTCTATACTCCCATATGTGATACAATTTATCCTCTTCCGAGCCATAGCGGGCCGCTGCTCGAATGGCATGGGCCTCGCAGTACCTACAACCGGCTGTTTGGCTTGCCACATAGGCAATCAGCCTTTTCAAGGCACTCGTCACCCTTCCCTTATTTTCCATCACCGCCTGGTTCATTTCGAGAAAGGCGGTGGCGATGCGGGGACGGTGCATCATTGTGAAAAGACTGTTGGGAGTGAAGCCTAGGGTTTCTTCATAAAAAGCGGCCATTTCACGTGCTTCCTTGTTGGATTCCTTATCCAGGGGACTAACCAATGGTTTTTTCATAGCTATGCTGGTTATAATGCCAAAGTACAAAAGAGATCATGAAAGCCCATTGATCACATCTGTTGGACGACGACTCATTTCATGTTCGACTGGTAGGGACCTTTTAGTCAACTCGATGATACTACACCAACAGGCGATAGAGATAATAGATGGCGAAAGCGGTCATGAAAGCAAAACCCGCATAAGTCACAATCCAATGAATCCTGGAAAGTCCAAATACGGACTGATCCAAACTTTTGATAGCCCGAAGATTGAGGACGGCAATAAGCGGAGCAAAAAGAAAGGATATGGCCGTAGCTATGTTGAGTAACAGTCCCAGGCTGTGTCCAAAAAAGGCAATTACGATAAAGGCGCCTACACCGATGATAATGATCCAAATGACGTAATCGCGGCGCTCCAGATTTTTCAATTCTCCCGGTTCGTCACCTGTCCTCAAAATGTGAATACACCTGTCCATCGACCTGGCAAAGGCATCCCAGGCAGTGATGAGCGTACCATAAATGGCTCCGAAAGCACCGATGGATATTATACTGAAAGCCCAACCACCGATTTGTTCGGTAAAAATGGATACAAGCTTTGACGAGAACACGACGGGATTTCCTTCAACCCTTACTCCGGTACCATAGACAGTCCAGGCACCGATGATGAGGAAAACGAACGCCAACAGGGTGGTGATGCCATAACCTATATTGAAATCCGCAAGGGATTCGCTCATAGACGGATGATATCCGGTTTGTTTCATTTTAACCACAGTCCAGATACTGGAGAAGGCCGACGCTTCGAGACCCACCGGCATCCACCCGAGCAGTCCAATTATAATCAGCAGGCCGTCAGCGTCCATAAGAGAACTTGCTTCGAATCCGACGATTTTATCCACTGGACCATTGATCACCACCGCTGTGAATGCAATCAAGACGGAGACAAGAAGTATTACCGATAAGAATTTGATAAAATGGTCGAGTAAGGCAAACCTTCCTATGATCAGGACGACCGCCGTAATAATAAAGATGACGACATTGGCAATCGTCATAGATAGTCCTTCAAAACCTGCGAATGTAATGAACAGGCCTGCCGATGCTGCGCCTACCGCACCCACTACTGTAAACATGGCCAAACCTATCATGACCGCGAATGCGACGAGCGCCGACCGACCCTGGCCGATGTATGCCGATAACAGGCTCTTGCCGGTAGCGGTAGCATAACGAGGACCAAATTCGAAGAATGGGTATTTGGCTACCAATGCAACCAGAATGACCCAGCCGATCGCCGGGCCGTAGTGAGCACCTCCCTGTGTAGCAAGGATAAGGTGAGATGTACCTATGGCAGCGCTGGCAAACAACAATCCCGGACCAAATGCCTTAATAAAACTGTTTACTTTCTTATCTGACATGTTTTTATCATCACTACACCTGGATATTTCTCAAGTTATGGTAACTATTTCTTATTTCTGTCCTGATCGTTTCCATGTTTTTACCCAGACATTGCCCAACAATGAAAATACAATCACGCCCATACCCATCAGCGACCCGATCGATTGTGGTTCTCCGAAAATCCACCAACCGGCGATGACGGTCGCTACTACCTCTGAATATTTGAACGGCGTGATAAGATTGGTTTCCGACCATTGCAGTGCCCGGGTCATCAAATATTGTGCAGAAAAACCAAGCAGACCCATGCCAAGAAGCAGTATCCATTCTATCCCACGAGGCGGAATCCATTGAAAGAGGCAGACTATCCCCGAAATTGAGGCAGAAATTGTCAAAAAATAGTTGACAATTACTACCGGATGTTCAGTTTCACCAATAGCTCGTATGATGACATAGACCATTCCGCTGAACAGCGCCGAGAGGATTATGACGGAAAGACCCAACGAACTAATTCTTGCGTCGAATCCCTTGACGACCAAGACCCCGGCAAACGCCGTGAGAAAAAACAACCATTGCCATTTAATAACTTTTTCTTTCAACAAAAAAATAGCCATTGCCGTGGCAAAAAAGGGTGACAGGTATCTTAGCGACACGGCGCTACCCAAAGGCATGATCTGGAGGGCGTAGAAAAAAAGGCTCATCGATGTAAATCCCACAATCCCACGCAGAATCAACAGTTTTTTGCGATTTCCCCATATGGGAATGTTTGCGATTCGAAGGACTACGAGGCAACAAGCCACTGTGCCGATAGACCTGAAAAACACCAGTTGAAAGGTTGGAAGGTGGTCGACGTAGCGCACGATAGCGTTGATCGCAGTAAAGGCTATTGCTGCCAATATCATGTATAGGATAGACTTCCACATAGGCTTTTTTAACCTTCATAAGAAGGTGCAAAGTGCAAAGATGTCAATTCATTCTCAGTGTTCAATCGAGTCGTCTTCAGGAGGGTAGGTGACGTTTCTTCAAACAATGCCCATGGTTTGTTATCTTTCGACTGGATCTCTGCAGTCTATGTCAAATAAACTTTTTCATTACCCGTTGAGTTTCGTGGAACATCTGGTGGTTCTATCGATCATTGGAATCTTCTTAAGCGGGGCATGCAATCCTATTCCCACCCGCGAAAAAAGACCGAATATACTTTTAATTGTCGCGGACGATATGGCCTATTCAGACCTCGGATGTTACGGCTCTGAAATTCATACCCCCAATTTAGACAGGCTGGCGCGGGAGGGCATTTTATTCACCAGGTTTCATGCCGGACCCCAATGTGCCCCGTCGCGCGCCATGCTGTTGACCGGTACAGACAATCACATGGCCGGGGTAGGTCGGCAGGATGTCCCGGAAGATTCCAAATGGTTTGGCCAGCGGGGTTATGAACGCAATCTTTCAGACCGCATCATTCCGTTTCCCGGCTTATTGCAGGAAGCAGGTTATTTTACGTGTATTTCGGGGAAGTGGCACCTTGGGTACGACACTGCTTCGTGGCCCGATGCCCAGGGCTTTGAAAGGTCGTTCGCCATGTTGAATGGCGGCAGCAATCACTTTATGGGCATAGGGCTGGGCGTCGAAAAGACCGACACCGTTTCGCTCTGGGTGGAAGATGCTCGCCAGGTTTCCTATCCGGATGGCAGGTACAGTACGGAGCTCCATACAGACAACATTGTCAAATACATCAAAGAAAATCACAAACGCGGAGACAAACCCTTTTTTGCTTATACTGCCTACACCTCACCGCATTGGCCACTGCAGGTACCCGAAGAATGGTTGTATAAGTACAGCGGAGTTTATGACAGAGGCTATGAAGTCTTAAAAGTGAATCGATTCAAGGCACTGAAGGCCAAAGGCTTTATTCAAGACACGCTTTCTTTGCCTCCCTATGCGGCAGAAATCATTCCATGGAAATCGCTCGATCAGAAACAACGAAAAGTCGAATCAAGGAAAATGGAACTTTACGCTGCTATGGTTGAAAATTTGGATCATCACTTTGGGCGTCTCAGAGATAGCTTGAAGTCCATCGGACTATGGGATAATACCGTGGTCATTTTTCTTTCTGACAATGGTGCGGCTCACAGGGACTTTTATGCCCATCCAGAGCGAGGAAAGTTTCTGAGGTCACTATACGACAACAGCTATGACAATATGGGGCGGGCCACATCATTTGTGTCTTATGGCCGGACATGGGCCATGTCTTGTATGGTGCCGTTCAAATTGCACAAAATATTTACCACCGAAGGTGGAATGATTGTTCCTGCCATCATTGCCGGACCGGGAGTGAACAGGGAAGGAAGAGTTAATAAGTCATATGTCAACATCATGGACCTCGCACCTACTATTCTCGAATTGGCAGGTATCGATTATAACGAGATTTACAAAGAAAGGGGAAAGTTCCCTATGCGCGGAAATTCACTTATGCCAATACTTCATGACCAACAAGAACAGGTTCATACACCCGAAGAATCATTTGCCCTCGAATTCAATGGATCCATTTATTTCCAGGAAGGTCAATGGAAACTCGTCAACTACAGGAAGCCCTACAGTGCGGATAATTTTGAATTGTACGACATCATTTCTGACCCTGGCGAGCAATACGACTTGCGGAACGCCAGACCACAACTTTTTGATGACCTTTTGAAAAAGTGGCAGCGCTACCAGGAAGAGAATCAGATCCTACTACAGACTGAAGAAGAAGCCAGAAAATTCAATTATTAAATCTACAGGGCCCACAATCCGGTGACCTGGCTTCTGAAAAATAGTCTTTATGACTTGCCATATAGGGTCTATTTGATCTCCTTGGACTCCGCTGCGATGACAAACAGTACGTTTCCAATCTTATCAAATCCCTCGAAAGCCCGTAAACCATAGTGCTCTATCGCCCTTTCGATAAGTCCGACGATGGTTAGATCGGCTGCGGCAGACTTTGCCTTGATGATTGTCCTGGTACTGGTATCTGCCTTTTGACTAATGAATTCAACATTCTGCAGAGAAATGGGCAACCTTCCTGCCTGTATCAATAAAAACAGCCTTTCTCGTTCATGTTCTATCGACTCTTCCGGGAAAACCGCAAAAATCCTAATGGATGCTTCTTTCCAATCCGGGTGGCCCATGAGAATGTAAGCCATTAAAATCATCAAATTGGCATTCTGAAAATCTCGTGGCGTCAGCCAAATGTGTATCTGTTGTTTCAGTCCGAAACCTTTTTCTGAAGTACCTAGGATAAGCAGGTCGAAGTTAACTGACTGGATAAGACCAAAGTTGTCGAGAATATCGGTCAGGTTGTCCGGGTGATTTTTGTGATATTCAAAAAGAAGAAGATTGTTTTCCGTCCCGGCGATTCCGGGCAACTGGATAGCTTGGGCTACCAACGATGTAAAAGAGGGGCTGACCATCGTATCCACAAAGACGTGACTTCCGCTGGCCTCTGAAAGTTCTATGAGCCGCTCTTTATAGAGGGTAGCCTCATGATGCGTTTCTTTAGAAAGATAACCTTTGATGTAGTGAATATAAGTCCCAAAACCATAACGGTGGGCTATCCATCTCAGAAACTCAAATGCCGAAAATCGCTCAAAACTGGAAGACGATATGGCTATAGCGGAAGGTCGCCAGCTGCTGATTTGTTCTTTCTCTGATTTTTGAAGGAATACACGGGTCATCCTGCTGAACTGGAAAATGACGCCCTGGAATATTGCGGCAAGATTTCTTTTATCCTGGTTGTACATGCCTACAAGAAAGAACAGACTGGAGATGAGCACGATCGCGAAAGCTGCATAAACTGCACTCATAAAAAACATCAGAATGAGACAGGTAATGGCCCCGAAAAGTGAAACATACCACCTCGATTTGAACTTTGGCCGGTAAGACGGATCGGCAGCAAAGTGATTGAGGAATGATATCATACACAGCGATCCGTAGGTGACCATGAAAAACATGGAGATGATTTGTGCCACACTGTCTATGGCTCCTGCCATGATGAAAATTGCCGCAATACCGAGGGTGATCACTGAGGCATTAAATGGTTCATCGTTTGCTCCTTTACCCCTGGAGATCCATTGGTTGACCTTGGGAGTTGGAAATATCCTGTCCCTGGCAATGGCCTGCAGGGTCCGGGGGGCCACCATAATGCTGCCAAGAGCAGATGATATTGTAGCAGCAGCGAGCCCCAGAGGTATGAGCCACCATCCGTATAAGGCAATATCGGACATGATGATGCGAGACGTATCTGCCAACTGCTCTGGAGAGGCGGAAGCAGTGAGCTTCCAGGCAATTAGCAGGTACATGACCATACCGAAAAGGGTGCCACCAAGGGTGCCCAAAGGAATAGATTTCCCCGGATCCTTGAGGTTTCCGGAGAGCCCAACACCCGCCGTCATACCCGTGAAGGCGGGAAAAATGATGGCAAAAACGATAAAGAAATGTACAGGTACAGGTCTATCCGAACTTCCTCGTTGCGAGTTTTCTGTTTTGGAGTCGAACACAGCTTCACCGGATGCCGAACCATTAAAAATAGTATCAACCTCTAAGGGGGAGGCATCTTCAATCTTGCTGATGGTATTGTTAGGATCAAACGGGTGCTGCGCGGCATAATCGGTTTGTCCCATAAAAAATGCGATCAGGGAAATGGCCAGGACCCCGACCACTGTATACAACACTTTAACACCAAGGCTGGCACCTTTAGTCAGCATGACATAGGTGAGGACCAGCAAAGCCGGAATACCCACTGTTTGTTTTTTCTGCAATATCCAGATAAGCCATTCCGGCATTGCCATGTTGGATATAAGCCATTCAACCATGCCCACAAACGCCTCAGAAAATGCCATGATATAAAATGCTACGCTAATGGCCTGAGAAAGGTAAAGAGCAATGCCTATCGTCGAACCAATGACCAAGCCGAACGATCGCGAAATGATATAGTACTCTCCTCCTCCTTCAACTTTCTGATTGGTGGCTATTTCGGCAATTGCCATCGCCGTAGGGATGGTAACAGCATGACCTATCAGGATGATCAATACCGTGCCAAAAAAACCCACCTGACCCACAGCAAAACCAAAACGAAGAAACATGATTGCACCAAGGATCGTGGCAATCGAAGTGAAAAATACCGGGGCAGTACCAAATGTTCGGACCTTTTCCGCGTATTTATGTTTCAATGTTCAGAATATTAATTGGACGTATTATTGAGCTCTTCAGTCCTATATAGCAAAAATACGTCGACTATGCCTCGTTACAAATTCATAGTCTTGTTTTAATGGTTGGCTTTTGGCCACTGTACGCATGGATACAAGCAACAATTGTGTGCTTCCAAATAAACTCATCTCCAAAACTCAATTTTTTGGTTCTCTGTGTTTATCAGTTTCATCCAATAAGGAAAATTCAGAAGTGCCATCTGATTCAAATTGTATAAAACTTTAATGATATGAGCACCAATAAAGCCCGCACGGAACTCCAGAAAAATTATGGAGCCAAAGTTAAATCTGCGATTCAGAGTTGTTGAGGACC
>JBFKOL010000149.1:0-9937 GCA_041628815.1 Saprospiraceae bacterium
AACACCTACTAGGGTAGATCCCTGGCCGCTTAAGACAGACAGCACACCGGCAAAACCACATACCAACGCCAGGATGATATCTTGTGATTCGATAGCAGCATCCAATGCAACCAATGAAAAATCAGGAGTCATGACTCCCCAAAGAACTGAAATTCCAAATGCGATGATGGTGGCTATCACTCCTACAATAGCGGATCTTCTTATGATGGAAACATCACCAAGTGTAGTTCCAAAAGCAAGCGACATATTTGGAGAAAGAAATGGAGCAATTACCATGGCTCCGATTATGATAGCCTGGTTATTCCTCAATATTCCTATCCCGGCAACAATCGCTGAAAGTATCACCATCAGCAAGAAATTGACCGAAAGGTTGACAGGCTTTTCTATATCGTCATACAACTCTTCTTTGCTGACCGATATAAATCTGCCCACTTGAATTTTATTGTCGGGAGTCTTTTTTTCATCCTTTGATTTGGGCAAGGTACCTTCTACCGGATAAAGAACGATTCTTTGTCCAGAATACTTTTTTTCCAATTTTGAAAGGATTTCCTTGCTTGCATCGTCTTCTACAAGAATCTTCATAGAAATGAAATCCTCATCGGTTGGCACCACCCATTTGTCCACGACGTGGAAATTCTTGAGCAAGGCGTCACATTCCCGCTTGTTTTCAGAAGGTATTAAAACTTCGATAAGTCTCACCAGGTATGCATTTGCGCACCAAAATAGTAATTTGTATGACCCATAACGCTTATACTTTCTGACGTTTTCAGAATCAAACTTTTCATTTTTTATTTTGATGCATGCTCAGTACCCAATGATAAGGTCAATGAACTTGTTCCCGAAAGCACAGTTTTACTTACAGTCTCTAATTGAGTTCGATGCGCATTTTACTAACTGGTGCTAATGGATATATTGGAAAGAGATTATTACCCGAACTGGTAGACCAGGGGCACTATGTCGTAGCATGTGTTCGCGATAGGGACCGGATAAAAATACCGGAATACCTGAATGCTTCTGTAGAAGTGATCGAAGTGGATTTTCTCGACCCATCCACGACGACCAGGATACCACCAGACATCGAAGCAGCTTATTACCTCATCCACAGCATGAGTTCCAAGACAGACGCATTTGATCGATTGGAGGCCGAGGCAGCCCATCATTTTGTCGATGCGATGGATGGAACCGGGGTAAAACAGATCATCTACCTTGGCGGGATAGCCAATGCAGAACATCTCAGTCAACATCTACAATCGCGTCTTGCCGTAGAACACATTCTCAGGTCAGCCAAATCACCCGTCACTGCTTTCAGGGCAGGTATCATCGTCGGTTCGGGAAGCGCCTCATTTGAAATCGTTCGGGACCTCACAGAGAAGCTACCGGTCATGATTACACCCAAATGGGTTCAGACGAGATCCAAGCCTATTGCCATACGCAATGTGATTCAATTCCTCATTCGCTCATTGCTCAAAAAAAATATGCTTGGCAAAAGCTACGATATAGGGGGCCCTGAGGTTTTGACATACAGCGATATGTTGAACATTTATGCACGGGTCAGGGGATTAAAAAGGAGGATCATACACACCCCTTTCCTATCTCCGAAGTTGTCGTCCTACTGGTTGTACTTTGTCACCTCCACCAACTACAACCTGGCCGTCAATTTGGTCAACAGTATGAAGGTCGAGGTCATACCTGAAGAAAATGAAGCTGCAAAGCTCCTTAGTATCGATCTAATTCCTTATGCAAAGGCTGTGGAAATGGCCTTCCAGAAAATCGAAGCCGACGCCGTCCCAAGCAGCTGGAAGGACGCTTATGCCTCCAGTGCTGCGGACATTAATATCTCAGAACGAGTTAAGGTGCCGGAGCACGGTTGCTTCACTGACGCCCGTAAAGGCCTGTTTCACGGCCCCCCAGATGCACTGATTGAAACCATATGGTCGATTGGCGGAGAAACTGGATGGTATTATGCAAATTTTCTGTGGAAACTTCGCGGTTTGTTGGATAAGTTGGTTGGCGGAGTAGGTTTGAGGAGAGGACGTACACGACGAAACGACATTGAAGAAGGCGATGCTCTTGATTTTTGGCGAGTGGTACTGGCAGATAAGTCACAGAGGCGACTACTTTTATTTGCAGAGATGAAACTACCTGGTGAAGCGTGGTTAGAATTTGAAATCAATCCCATCAATGACAATGCTTGTGAATTGGTTCAGACGGCCACCTTTCGTCCCAGGGGAATTCTGGGAAGACTCTATTGGCATTCTCTTGTGCCAGCCCATCATTTTGTATTCAATGGTATGTTGCGCAATATCCTTCTTGACGCTTCCAAACGCTCATCTGGGTTGAACGAATCCGTAAACAATCGTAGGGATCTAAGCGGTGGTGATGTCGAATAAATCCAATGATCTTCAATAGGGCAGAACAATAATGCCTTATATTGTCGCTGACTAAATGGATTCCTTAAAATTGAGACTTTGGAAACGACTTTCCCGGGGACTGTCTTATTGGGCGGGAATTGGGTCGCTGGCGACTTTCATTTTTTTTTCTGACACAGCATCTTCTCAAGAAGATTTTTTCTTACAATATTCGGCATCGCTCAGAGACTCTACTGACCTTGCTGTCCTTGCCGACAGTATTTACGCAACACACTCGGATCCCGAAAAATCCCTGCAATTAATCAGGCTCTATAAAAGACTGGCAAAAGCCAATCCTGATATCCCAAATCGGCTGCAATGGGTTGAATTACTTCGTGGATACCGCTACAACGGTATCGCCTGGAGCAACAATCGCGTAGATTTTGCCAAAGCGCATCGATACCTCGACAGTGCTGACATGGTATTCCAGTCCCTGGATAATGAAAACGGACTCTGGATGAACACCTACGGAAGAGCTTCCATCCATAAAAACAAAGGAGAAAATGGCGACGCCCTGAGACTTTTCCGCCAGTACCTGGCTCATTACAGTGACCCGTTCGATTCGGTCTATGTGGCAAATGTGCAATACCAGATTGGCGTAGTCCTGCAACAGATGGGTAAGATAGATGAAAGTACAGATGCCATCCTCGCTTCAGTGCGTATTGATGAGGCTTTGGGGAGAATTCAGAGCGCGGCTAACGGGCTGAATAGTATAGCCAACGGTTTCAAGAAAATAAGAAGATTTGACCAGGCAGAAGCTGCCTATCAAAGAGCCTGGGAAATCTACCACAAGCACGATAATAAGGGCGGCCAGGCTTTGGTTCTCGTCAATTATGCCAACTTGCTCAGCGACCTAGGGAAAAACGATGAGGCGTTATCAAAATTTTTGGAAGCCGAACAGCTGTCGAAAGCCGACCAAAATGAACACCTCTGGTCCCATGTTTTGGAAAACCTGGGCAACTTCTACATCGCAACCGGCGAAACGGCTAAAGCCAAATCTTACCTTGAACGCGCTTTGGCTCTCCGGAAAAAGTACAACAGTCAGCGTGAACTTTACCTGATCCAGATCAAAATCGCCAGCCTGGAACAATTGCTTGACAACCACACCAAGGCTTTGGAACTGTTGCTCCCCGCTCATCAAACAGCAGTCGAACTCAAAGAATTGGAAAATGCGCGGCGATCTGCAGAGTTACTTGCAGACAGCTATCACGCTACGAACCAGTACAGTGAGGCTTACAAATTTGTAAAACTCGGCTCCTCCTACCAGGACAGCATCATTAATCGCGACATTTCCAATGCCGTCGCCGACATGAATACGCGTTATGAGACGGAAAAAAAAGAACAGGAGATCGCCCTGCTAACAGCACAAAACGAGCTCAAAGCACTCGAATCGCGCCAGCTTCGCACCATTGCTATCGGAGCTGGCACGGGCATGTTGATATTGGCATTGTTTTCGTGGATAATCTATTCCGACCGGAAAAAGATCTGGCGTCTCAATAATGAATTGTACCATAGCAATGAGGTTATTTCGAAGTCTCTTGAAGAGAAAAATATACTGCTAAAAGAAATCCATCACAGGGTTAAAAATAATCTGCAGGTCATATCGTCACTCCTCGGCATTCAATCTCGAAAGATTAAGGATTCCAAAGCATTTGAAGCCTTGACCGAAGGCAGGGCCAGGGTTAACTCGATGTCGCTTATTCACCAGGATCTGTATAATCAAGACAACCTCAAAGGCATCGAGATGAAGTCCTACCTTGAAAAACTTGTAGACAGCCTGTTCGATACTTACAACATTTCCGATGGTGATATAGTGCTGGAGTCAGATATTGACCCGTTGACTTTGGACATCGATACCGTCATTCCCCTCGGTCTTATTATCAACGAACTTATTAGCAATGCGCTCAAATATGCCTTCCCGACGGGAAAAGGAAAAATTACGGTCAAGCTCAAGCAAACGGACCGTGGACTTCTTTTAGATGTTTCGGACAATGGTATCGGAATGGACAATCCCGACCAGGTGGTCCATGGCGACACCTTTGGCTATGATCTCATATCAGCCTTGGTTGATAAATTGGACGGCTCCCTTTCCATTGAGGTCAATGCAGGTACAAGGGTACACGCTGTTTTGAAGACCTACCAGGTGGCCGCATGAAATTTCTCAAAGACGCCCGCATTCTCATCGTCGAAGACGATCCCATCATTGCCATGGACCTCCGGGGAATACTGCAGCAAAACGGATTAAAAGTGGCCGGTGTGGCAAAAAATGCCACAAGGGCATTTGATATCCTGGGCAACCATGAAATCGATCTGGCCATCATTGATATACACCTCGGAAGTGGCCCGAGCGGTATTGATGTGGCTGAGGTTATCCACGAAAAATACGAAATACCTTATATCTTTCTCACCTCGTTTTCAGATCCGGATACCCTGGCAGCAGCCCAGGAACAGGGGCCCTACGGTTACCTTGTAAAACCTTTTCAGGATAAGACATTGCTGACCACCTTGCTCACGGCGTGGAATCAATATTCGCGAATGGACCAATACCGAAATAAACGCAGGTCAGACCTGATGAGCAAGCTTACACCCCAGGAGCAGGCCGTCTGTATGCAATTGGTCGCTGGCAAGTCTTACCGGCAATGCTGTGATTCCCTTTTTATCTCCATGAATACCCTAAAATTCCATGTTAAAAACATCTACCAAAAGCTCGAATTGGGAGGGAGATCTGAACTGACAGCACTCTTCGTAGACTGATCTGGACTGAATACTACACAAATGTGTGGCATGACACATTCCCGGCATCCATACCTTGGTGTCATGAAGAGCAGTATGAGGATAATCTGGAAAAATGAGGAAAAGGTACCAGGTGGCAAGTGGAAAGATGATTTCTCGTGCCGTGACTCCCTGGATTATTTTTTTTACCTCCATTTAAAGGAGATGGACGAAAAGTTATCATCACATCTCGGTGATAAACCTCAAGACCGGAACATGTGCGAAACATAATATTCAATCAATACAGAAGTAATGAAACGAAGTGTATTTATCAAATCATCCCTTGCAGGCGCTGCCCTGGTGTTAGTTCAGAAGATAACCCGTTCCGAAAATACCGATCTGATCAAAAAGATGATTCCCAAAATCATCAGAAAAGGTGAAGGCCATGTTTTAAATGTCATTGGTGACATGCAAACCATCAAGTTGACCGGAGAGGAGACCAATGGGCAATTCACACTTATTGAAGAAGAGAATGTTCCCGGCACAATGATACCCATGCATACCCACAGTAATGAAGACGAAGTTTTCCGGGTTTTGGAAGGTCAGATGGAATTGACCGTAGGAGGAAAAACCACCGTATTGAATCCGGGCGATATCGGCTTTGGACCGCGAGGAGTCCCACATTCATGGAGGATCGTTGGCAACCGGAAGGCTAAGGTCATCCTGAGCGTCTTTCCTGCGGGCATCGAATCCATGTTTGAGGAGCTTAGTCAACTTCCAGCAGGACCGCCGGATCTAACGAAAGTAGCTGAAATCTGCGGTCGTTACGGAGTGCACTTTGTATAATAATAGATTTCCGCGTTATGAAAACTCTTGACTCATTGACTGGCAGAGAGACCGAGGTGCTACGACTCCTTGCCTTCGAATTTACTACTAAAGAAATCGCCCATAAACTAATGATCAGCAAACATACTGCTGACAGTCACAGAAAAAACCTCCTGATCAAGATGGGTGTAAAGAATACCGCTGGATTGATACGTCGAGCGTTTGAATGCCGGATTCTCAAAGTAGGTTAATCCAGTCCGGGATGTACCGGACTGGCTGCTTCAACCGTATGAGGCATCCATACACGCATATAGGAGCTTCCCCTGTTAGCCCATAAATAATAGGGTATAGCCTTCAAATCAAGGTCTGTCAACGACAAAATTCCATCACTGCTTTCTTTCAAAAGATGACCCTTGGCCGTGAGCACCTTGATTCCTCCAAACATTTCTTCATCGTAATAGGATTCGATCGATGCTTCCTCGTCAATCATCATATGCAGAACCCTTTCATCAGGCTGGTCTATTCCCTCAAAAGCGTAAACCAAAGGACCTCTTTGGAAAGCCCATTTCCCGGTATTTGATTCGACACGGTCATCGGCTTTTATCAAGAAAGGCTGCATTTCCATTTCCATTTCCACCCTATCCCCTTTGTTCCATTTTCGGGTAATGACAGCATACCCGTTTTCTACCCTGACAGGTACCTCCTCTCCATTGACTCTTAAAGAAAGTTCAGATCCGGACAGTGTTCCTCGATCCACTTTGGAGTACAACCCCCCCGGAACTACCTCTGCTTCTACCCAGCCTGGTATTCTCAGTTTTAGAGTGAAGGTAACAGCACGGACCGGTTTTATTTCTAGTTTTACATTTCCATTCCAGGGATAATCCGATTCCTGGCGTATGTCAACCCTGTAAGCACCAAAACCTTCCATCGCCACAAATGAGGTGCGACTAGAAACAAATAAGTTGACATACAATCCTTTATCATCGAAAGCATAGATATAGCCCGGAATACTGGGGAAAAACCTGGCTACATTTGAAGGACAGCATGCGCATGGAAACCAAGGGCTCCGTTCATGATTCCTTCGACTCTCTAAAGGGTTGGGATAGAAGAATCTGTCTCCACGCAGAGACAAACCGGCATTGAGAGCGTTATAAAGCGTTCGCTCCAGGACATCTATGTATTTGGCATTACCAGTGAGTTGAAACATCCTCTGGTTCCACAGTACAAAGGCAATTGATGCACATGTCTCACAATAAGCGCTGAAATTCGGGAGGTCGTAAGGCTCGCTGAAGCCCTCGTTGCTGCCTGAAGATCCGATCCCCCCTGTGATGTACAATTTGGTTCTGACCACATCCTCCCAAATGGCATTGAGGGCAGACTTGTATTCATCTGTTGGGTGATGTGCGGTAATATCCGCCATGGCTGCATACATGTAGCATGCCCTCACAGCATGCCCGGCTATTTCTCTTTGCAACTGTACTTTCTGATGGTTCTGCATATAAGCATCTCCATAACCCCGGACATCCAGAAAAAACTTGGCGAGATCCAGGTATTCTCGCTCATCCGTTAATTCAAACAACTTGACCAGTCCAATCTCGATTTCCTGGTGACCCGTAGCCTTTTCCAGTTTTCCCCACCCGAAAACGTCTTTCACCAGTTCAACGTTCCTAAGTACGACATCGAGTAACTTACGCTTGCCTGTAGCCTGATAATAGGCTATGGCCGCTTCATAAAGATGTCCCACATTGTACAATTCATGACTGTGCTGATCAACTCGGTCCCACCGGGTATCGCTACCCCTGTGAAATTGGTTCAGTGTCGGGGCCATAATCTTGCCAGATGCCTTTTCCTTATCGTATATAGTCCTCCATGTGTACAGGTATCCATCTTCTTCCTGTGCAGCGGCAATTTTGTCAATCAGCTCGTCTATGTTTTTTTCCAGTTGGTCATTGGGATGAATCTGCAAAGAATACGCAGCACCTTCTATGATCTTAAAGACATCTGAATCATCGAAGGCATAGTCCGTACAGAATGATCCCTCGCTCAATCCACCCGCTATTTCAAAATTTCTGATGCGGCCAGTTTCTTCACTCATTCTGAGCGTGTATGGAATGGTCACGTCCTGAACGGTCTTCAATCGGGGTGTCCAGAACTGATCCGAAAGTGAAACCTGGGTAAAAGGTATGGGGTTTACTGGATAACCCTGGCCATGTGACTCAACGACTAAAAGGCATACCACACAAGACCACCAACCGGTGCGAATAACCAGATCAAGAAAGACTGTATTGTTGTTTTTCATCGTCAGCCGGTTTTTTGAATAAAAGGTATGAAACGAACCGATTAGAGTTTGACTGTTGAAAAGATAGAACATTAACGCGTCTTTTAAAAACTTCAACTTTTGTCCAGTTAAATCGTTATAAATTCTAAATCCATTAAGGTGAAAAAGCTAAACAAACTGAGTCCGGAAGAAGCCAGGGTGATCATTCACAAAGGTACCGAAATGCCCTTTACAGGAAAGTACAACCTTCACAAGGAAAAAGGCACCTACATCTGCAGACAATGTAATGCGCCATTGTACAGGTCGGAGGACAAATTCGAATCAGGATGCGGCTGGCCGAGCTTTGATGATGAAATTCCCGGAGCCGTCAAAAGGGTTCCCGACAAAGATGGAAGACGTACCGAAATCATATGTGCTTCGTGCAGCGGTCATCTGGGACATGTATTTATCGGTGAGCGATTCACATCAAAAAACACACGACACTGTGTGAACTCGATATCGATGAAATTTGTGCCTATTACGAAGTCCTGACATGACGCGATGATCGAAGCCAAAATCTTAAAAGCATGTCGATACCATGAAAAACGGGTAAAACAAGCAGCACGACAAGATATGGGCTTATCATGTGCCACATGCTCCAATCAATGTCTGTAGCAGGAATCCACTTGGGTATCGCCAGGTTTAACCCGGATGAAAAAACACCCTGAGTGTTCAGTACTACGGAAACGATCCCAATGACCAAGATGGCGGAGAGAAAAACAAACAACGGTAATGCACTTATTTTGCTATCATCCAGAATGGCCAACTTTTGGAGTGTGCTTTCGACGAGAACTTGGGGAGCACAAATCCTGTTATGCTCTTTGAGTAAAGAGTCGAGATGTTGGGTTGACTCGAGCCGTTTCCCAAGAGAATCATTCAACAATGATTCTTCGAATAGCCGGTCTTCTTGACCATCGGAATATGGATGATCGATAAATTCCCAGATTCTGTCTTCGTTCATGGTTCTTTGATTGAAGGTTGATACCAATGGATGGTTTTTTCAATTCTGCTCCTAAGAATCTTCCTGGACCTATACAGCCTTACCTTGACAGCTGATTCATTCATCCCGACGATCTCTCCGATCTCCTTCAGACTCAATTCTCTGAAATAGAAAAGTCGCAAGACGGCCGCATCTGTGGGCTTCAACCGATTGATGGCATTCAAGAGATATTCAGTCAATTCAGCATTTTCAATCTGTTTCTCGTCAGAACCTTCCAAAATTTCATGCACCTTCAGATCCAATTGAATCGGTGGTTTTCTTTTCTTTATATAGTCCAGTCCGGTCCGATAAGCGATACGGTATAGCCATGTAGAGAACTTAGACCCACCATTGAATCTCTTTATACCACGATAAGCCTTTATAAAAGTGTCCTGAGATGCTTCTTCTGCATCCATTTCTGATTTCAACATGGATCTCAAAATGGTGTACACAAAGTCCTGGTATAGATCCATAATGCCCCTAAGACCGGACGAATCGCCGTTCTTCATCATTTTTATGCAGCTGGTTTCGTCATGCATACGGCCCGTTTGACGAGATGGACATCCTATAAGTTACATCCATCGCAGAACATTTTTTCAATGAATGGAAAATATTTAGCCGTGCAGGTGTAACCACTTTAATTTTGATCTCGTCAAAGCAGCAAATCTAACAACAGTTGATATGGAAGATATTATC
>JBFKOL010000150.1:0-9809 GCA_041628815.1 Saprospiraceae bacterium
TGGAACGGGCAAGATAACGCGGACCTTTTATGTAGAGGATGCCAGCGGCAACCGATCGAAGGAATGCAGCCAGATGATTTTTGTTTCGCAGCTTAAGCCCTTGCATTATGAGACAGTGGTATGGCCAGAAGATGTAACCATTAACGAGGACTGTTTCGATCCTGACAACTCAGAAGCATTGGTGACGCCAAAGCCGGTGGTACCCGAGGCGAGCTGTACATTGATGGGCATGAATTTCGATGATGAGGTATACCTGTTTGACAGCAATGATCCGCAGGCTGCAGGAGCTACCTACAAAGTGATCCGGACGTGGAATCTCATTGACTGGTGCCAGGTGGACTATACGGGCAAGCCGGTAGTATACAGCCATCCTCAGATCATCAAGATCATAGATTCGGGATTGGACTGCGCCGGAGTAACGTCGGGAGAGACAGCGTCCATCCGGGGTAACATCAGCACAACGCGATCGCTTGGTGTTATGGATATGGGCGTTGGATTGACTGCAGAGAACCAGGGAGCATCGACGATGTTGAATGAATCGGTTACCAACGGGGCAGGGGATTATGCCTTCCCGGCGATGCCTATGGGTGGCAGCTACGATGTGAAGCCTGTATCGACGCGAGACCACCTCAATGGAGTGACGACACTGGATCTTGTACAGATTCAGCAGGTGATACTTGGTGTCAAGACGCTGGATTCGCCCTATGACCATATTGCTGCTGACGTGAACAATGATGCGCGTATATCGGCATTGGACATTGTGAATTTACGTGCGGTGATACTGGGTATGGACGACCGTTTCCACAACAATGAATCGTGGAGGTTCATCGATAAAGGGTTTGTCTTTGAAGAAGGTATTGATCCGTTGAAGTACAATGTACCTGAATCCTATAAGATCAACAAGCTGGAAGGCGATATGAGGATCGATTTCATTGGTGTGAAGATTGGAGACATCAATGGCAGCGTAGAAGTGGAGAACGTGTTGGCCGGAGGCAGGAGCCGTACGGACCTGTTGACATCCGACAGGAGTTTTGAAGAAGGGGAAGTGATAGAGGTACCTGTCGGGATGGATCGAAGTATGGCATTGATTGGTATGCAGCTTACCCTGTCGTACGATCCACGGGTTCTGGAATACGAAGGTATTACATCCGAAGCGATGACGATCCACTCGGCTCATGTGGGAGACAGGAAGAGTCAGCAAGGCCAGGTGGCATTGAGCTGGGATGATGCATTTGGACAAGAGATCGCGAAAGGAGAAAACATGTTTACAATACGCTTCAAGGCAAAATCTTCGGGCAGGCTGAGCAATATCCTGGATGTGACATCCGAAATGGCGGCAGCACAGGCATACGATGCCAGCTACGAGGTATTTGATCTCGGGTTAAGATATGAATCGGTGGTTACGGCCGGCGGATTTGAGTTGAAGCAAAACCGTCCGAACCCGTTTGCCCATAGCACGAACATAGGATTTGTATTACCTGAGCGATCTGCTGTGACGCTAACATTTTTTGATGTGACCGGTAAGATGGTACATAGAGTCAATGGACAGTACGACCGTGGCGAGCATGTCGTTACACTGACAAGAGACGACTTACAAGTACAGGGTGTAGTTTATTACACCTTAGAGACTGATACACATACAGAGACCAAGCGCGCGGTGATCCTGAGGTAGATACGATACACTTTTATGAGAGGTTACCCAATGATCAAAGGTCCTTTTCCACCTCGTGGAAGGGACCTTTTTTCTTTAGCTTCCCTGTGAAAAGTTCGTATTTATGGAATTTGCATTCCAGTGGTCCGTTGTAGAGGGTATGACGCGCTGAAGTGCGGAGACCAACGTGTTTCATCGCCTCTTTGTTGGCACTTAATATCCAGGCTTCCCAACCCGTGTATGAGGCCTTCAACCTGTCACCGATCATTTTGTAGAAACCATTGATGTTATCACCTTCCATACGATACCCGTACGGAGGATTGCTGATAAGGACTCCGCTTTCAGCAGGAGGAGGTACCTGAAAGAAGTCACCTTTTCGAAAGTGGACCATTTTGTGTAGCCCGATATCCTCGAGATACCTGGAAAGTATCAATTCGTTTTCCGCGTCGATTTCGGAGCCATAGATGAGCCCTGGTTCTTCCATTCTCTGAGAAGACAAAGCTTCATTCCTCACTTTTCGCCAAAGCGAGTCGTCGTAATTAGCCCATTGTTGAAATCCAAACCGTGTCCAGTCGATCCGGGGTGCCCTGCCTGCAGCAAGCATGGCAGCCTCGATAAGAAGGGTGCCGGAACCATACATTGGATCGTACAAAGCAGAAGAGGCATCCCAACCTGCAAGAATGATCATACCCGCAGCAAGGGCCTCGTTGAGTGGAGCGGCTGCCGATTTGATCCTGTAACCCCTGCGGTGCAACGAATATCCAGAACTGTCAAGGGATATGTTGAATGTTGTTTCTCTGCAATGAACGTTAATTCTTAGATCAGGGTCTTTCAGATCTACCGAGGGACGTCGATTGTTGAATTTGTGACGCATCAGATCAACGATGGCGTCTTTCACCTTATATGCCACAAACTTGGAATGCGAGAAACGCGTTGAGTTAACGGTGACGTCAATGGCAAAGGTTTTTTCCGGACTGAGCAGATCCCACCAGGGATAGCGTCTGATTCTCTTATAAAGGACCGTTTCATTGTGCGCTTTGAAATTCAAAATGGGCACAAGGACCCTCAGTGCCGTCCTGCATTGAAGATTGGTTTTGTAAAGAACCTCCTTAGACCCGGTGAACGATACGGCCCTATTGACTGCTTCTACATTCTGCCCACCCAGTGCTGTTATTTCACTGGCCAGGACTTCTTCCAAACCAAAAAAGGTTTTGGCGATATAGGTTCTATTCATACAATCAGTGGTCGCGCAATTGCCTGCGTAAAATCTTTCCGACAGGTGTCTTTGGCAGTTCATTTACAAATTCTACTACTTTGGGCACTTTGTATCCTGTCATGTTCTCGCGGCAGTATTGTATGAGTTCATCTTTTTTGAGCGTACTGTCTTTCAACGTAACAAAAACCTTGACTATTTCTCCGGATTTATCATCAGGAATACCTATGGCAGCAACTTCGTCAACCTTTGGATGAGCACTGATGACATCTTCAATTTCATTGGGATAGACGTTGAATCCGCTGACAAGGATCATATCTTTCTTGCGATCCACGATTTGGAAATAACCGTCCTCGTCCATTTTACCAATGTCTCCTGTATTAAGCCAGCCATCGTGCGTAAGCGTCTTAGCTGTTTCATCGGGTTTGTTGTAATAGCCTTTCATGACCTGGGGCCCCTTCACCTGAAGTTCTCCTGGCTCTCCTGTCGGAAGGGGTTGGCCTTTTTCATCTACGACCCGTACATCCGTCGAAGGTACCGGTACACCTATGGTGCCTATACGTACACCGTCCTTGGGGTTGGTGGTAACCACCGGGGATGCTTCTGTCATGCCATACCCTTCGGCAATCTTCAGGCCTGTTATTTTTTCAAAGCTGTCTGCAACACTTTTTTGAAGGGCCGTACCTCCGGCATTCGCTACTACCATGTGGCTAAAATCCAATTTGGCGAAATCGGGATGATTGTTCAGAGCGTTGTACAAGGTGTTTACACCAGTCATGCCTGTCACTTGATAGCGTTTGAATTCCTTGAGTACGGTAGACAGGTCTCTAGGATTGGTGATCAACACTGAAAGGGCGCCCATATTCATCATAGCCAGACAGTTGCATGAAAAAGCAAAAATGTGGTAAAGTGGGAGTGGGCATAATACTACCTGGTCGGATCCGTCACCCGAAATATAGGGTTCGAGGAAAGCTTTGATCTGGAGCATGTTGGCCACGAGGTTTTCATTGGTCAGCATGGCACCTTTGCTGACGCCCGTCGTGCCGCCGGTGTATTGATGGACAACCACTTGATCCGGCCGTTTCTCAAATTCTTTGAGCTTGAACTTTTTTCCTTGCTTCATGGCGTCCTTGAACCATACCGTATTCGGCAGATCGTATTTAGGTACCATGCGCTTTACGTGTTTCACCGCGGCATTGACGAGGGCGCCTTTGAAGGAGCCCAGTAACTCACCAATATTGGTCAACAGGATGGTTTTGATCGTTGTCTTGTTCAGAATTTTCTCCAGATTAGCTGCAAAGTTCTCTGCTAAGATTATGGCCTTTACCTGGCTGTCTGTGAACTGGTGCTCCATTTCACGAGGGGTATACAATGGGTTGGTGTTGACGATGACCAATCCGGCTTTAAGGCACGCAAACAAGGCAATGGGATATTGCAGCAGGTTGGGCATCATAATTGCGACCTTGTCACCAGGTTCAAGACCGCGTGACTGGAGGTAGGCAGCGAGATGAGTTGACATTTCATTTGCCTGACCGTATGTAAGTTCTTTTCCCATACAAGAAAAGGCCTTGCGGTTCTTGTATTTTTCGCATCGGTCAACCACATATTCGGCGAGAGATGTGTACTCTTTGGGATTTATGTTAGCGGGCACCCCTGACGGGTAAAACTTGGTCCATGGTCTGGCTTCATTCATAGTGTTTGGTTTTTACCCTTCAAAGATAACATGCAGGACGGATTCACGTAAAGGAACGTTCAGTCAGACTTAGTTGATAGAATGAAATTTTAAACCTACCTTTGCGGCCCCAATCGAGAAAACAATTATTACTTAACCACTTCCGTCAGCCGTGACGGGATACAAACCCAAATCTGACATGTCAGATAAAAAGAAAGTGACCGAAGAGGTCGAAGAAGAAATTACCGTTCTGGAAACCGAAGAACCAGAAGTTTCCCTGGAAGAACAAGACGAGCAAAATACTGAAGAGGAAGTCGAGGATGAGATAGAACTCGAAGAAGAAGAAAATCCCTCTCCTGACCCATCATCGCACGACGATTTTGACTGGTCCATCGGCAAACAACACTCACAAACGTACAGCGAAGCAGAATTAGAGAAATATACAAGTGACTATGACAAAGCACTGCGTATACTGGAAGAGAATGTAATTGTCCAGGGAAAGGTCACCTCCTTCAGCGGTGGTGACGTCGTATTGGATATCAATTACAAATCAGACGGTCTTGTTTCTGCTTCAGAGTTCAGGGACATGCCAGAATTAAAAGTAGGCGATGTAGTCGATGTGTACATCGAAGCTACCGAGGACGAAAAAGGACAGCTGGTACTGTCTCGTCGCAAAGCCAAATTATTGAAGGCCTGGGAAAACCTGGTGGATTCGTATAAGCATGGCACGATCATCAAAGGTACCGTCATCTCTAAAACTAAAGGAGGACTTATTGCCGATTGCGGTGGCCTGGAAACATTCCTTCCAGGGTCACAGATCGATATCAAACCTATACTGGACTACGACGCATTTGTCGGAAAGACAATGGAATTCAAGGTAGTGAAAATCAATGAGGCAATTAAGAATGCGGTAGTCTCGCACAAGGCCCTCATTGAGTCTGATCTCGCCGAACAACGCGAGCACATCATCGCAGGTCTCGAAAAGGGACAAGTCCTTGAAGGTATTGTAAAAAACATCACCGACTTTGGTGCCTTCATGGATCTGGGAGGTGTCGACGGACTCCTTTACATCACAGACATTTCGTGGGGTCGGATCAATCATCCCAATGAAGTACTTGAACTCAACCAGAAGATCAATGTGGTCGTGCTTGATTTTGACGAGAACAAAAAGAGGATATCACTTGGCTTGAAGCAGTTGCAGCCCCACCCATGGGATGTGCTTGACGAGTCAATAAAGGAAGGTTCTGTGGTCAAAGGCAACATTGTCAATATTGAGGATTATGGTGCCTTCCTCGAGATTATTCCTGGAGTAGAAGGGCTCATACATGTTTCCGAAGTTAACTGGAGCACACAGCCCGTCAATGCACGGGAGTTTTTCGAATTGGGACAGGAGTACGAGGCTAAAGTGGTGACCATCGATCGGGAAGAGCGGAAGATGTCTTTGAGTATCAAACAACTGTCAGAAGATCCGTGGTCAAAAATTACGGAAAAGTTCCCCGTGGGAAGCAGGCATACCGGCGAGGTAAAGAATTTGACCCCCTATGGTGTATTTGTTGAGCTCGAAGAGGGCATCGGGGGTATGATTCACATTTCTGACTTGTCCTGGACAAAGCGGTTTAATCATCCTTCTGAATATACCAAGGTGGGTTCTAACATAGATATAATGATTCTTGAAACGGACCTTGAAGAGCGAAAACTGGCCCTTGGACATAAACAACTGGAAGAGAATCCATGGGATACCTTTGAAAATATTTTCCCAGTGGGATCTTACCACGATGTTACCATTATCAAGAAAGATGATCGCGGGGCCGTGGTTCAGTTGCCCTATGGTCTTGAAGCATATGCTCCTATCAAACATCTCAGGAAAGAAGATAGGTCAATGGCCGAAATGGACGAGACCATAACAGTGAAAGTAATCGAGTTCAATCGCGATGACAAGCGTATTGTGGTGTCCCATAGCAGGTACCTCGATGATCTCAAGCGCAAGGCGGATGATGATGTGAAAAGGCAGAAAGGAGAGTATCGCGCCGCAACGGATCGCAATGTGAGATCTCAGAAATCAAAGCTGGAGAAAACCACTCTGGGCGAGCTCGATGTCTTTTCCCAGTTGAAGGATCAGCTGGCTGATGCACAGGCCGCTGACAAGAAGGAAAAGGCCAAGGTGTCATCCGCCAAGCCAACTGAGAAAAAGGTGGTCAAGAAGGAAACTGCCAAGAGTGATTCTGCAGATGACCTGAAGAAAATCGAAGGAGTTGGCCCAAAGATTGCCCAGATCTTGACAGAGTCTGGCATGGATACTTTTGAAAAACTTTCCAAGGCTGAAGTCGAAGATATCAGACAGATCCTGGCCGAGGCAGGAAGTCGATACAAGATGTTTGATCCAACCACCTGGCCTGAACAGGCTGCACTTGCGGCCTCCGGGAAGTGGGACGAATTGAGCACATTGCAAGATGAATTAAAGGGAGGAAAGAAGTAATTTCCTTTCTTAAGAATATATGAGCCCCAATGCATAATCTTGCGGTTGGGGCTTTTTTTTGAGTAAACCATTTAAGGTTACAGCTGTTTGACCAACTAATATTTCGGTGAAAAAAATTACTGTTATAGGTGGCGGAATTGCGGGTTTGGCAGGTGCATCATTGCTGGCTAAAGCCATGCCTTCCTATGAAGTAACCTTAGCTGAAAAAAATGAAACTCCCGGAGGTCGGGCAAGGCAGTTTGAAAGTAATGGGTTTGTCTTTGATATGGGTCCAAGTTGGTATTGGATGCCTGATATTTTCGAAAGATTTTACAATCTCTTTGATCGTACGACGGCGGACTTTTACGACTTGAAAAGGCTTGATCCGTCCTATCAGGTTTTTTTTGAAGATGGTGATGTCATGCAGATGCCAGCAGATTTTGGGGAGCTGGAAGGATTGTTTGAAAAGTATGAGAAGGGCAGTGCACGAAATCTGCGTAAATTTTTGGCCTCTGCACAGTATAAGTATGAGGTGGGGATTGGAGAATTCGTACATAAACCATCTTTGTCTGTTTTCGAGTTTGCCGATGTGAGGCTTTTGCGTGAAGCCTTCCGCATTAAATTGTTCTCCAATATCAGCGGGGAAATACAAGCTTTGTTTTCCAATTCCAAATTGATAAGACTACTCGAATTCCCAGTTTTATTTCTTGGGGCGAAACCCAATCGCACCCCTGCTCTCTACAGCCTGATGAACTATGCGGATATCAAGTTGGGAACCTGGTATCCGATGGGAGGAATGTTTGGAATTGTTGAAGGTTTGACCAAGATTGCAGAGGACTCAGGGGTACACATTCGGTGTGGATGTGAAATTAGGGAACTGCGCGTAGAAGGTCAGGAAATCAGAGAGGTGGTGGCAGATGGTGCCTCGTGGTCTTCGGATGCTGTCCTTGGTGCCGGAGATTACCACCATATTGATACAGTGTTGTTGGAAGAACGACATCGATCCTACACGGACAGGTATTGGGATAATCGCGAAATGGCCCCTTCTGCTTTGGTGGTATATCTGGGTTTGGATAAAAAGATAGAGGGGTTGACACACCACAATCTCTTTTTTGATGCAGATTTTGAGAGGCATTCGTCAGAAATTTATGATCGCCCGGTTTGGCCCGAGGAACCATTGTTTTATGTTTGCTGTCCATCCAAGACGGATGCATCGGTTGCACCCGATAAGGGGGAGAATGTTTTCATATTGGTACCATTGGCCCCTGGGTTGCATGATTCTGTTTCAAAGCGGAATGAATTGCTGGAAGTGGTATTAACCAGGATGGAGAAGAGGTTGGGGAGTTCGGTTAGGGATCATGTCGTTTTTAAGCGCACTTATAGCTTAAACGATTTCAAATCCGACTATCATTCGTTTAAGGGTAATGCTTACGGGTTGGCGAATACCTTGATGCAAACAGCGTTTCTGAAGCCAAAAATGAAGAGTAGAAAGATAAAAAATCTCTATTATGCAGGACAATTAACGACTCCAGGTCCTGGGATGCCTCCGTCATTGATATCTGGAGAAGTTGCGGCCCGGCTAATGATAAAGGATCTCAAATGAGTGATTTGTACCACAATATCAGCTTGAAGTGCAGTAAGGAAGTTACGCAGGCTTACAGCACATCCTTTTCTTCTGGCATCAGGCTTTTTGCCAAAAAATACAGGGCTCCGATTTACGCCATCTATGGGTTTGTGCGTTTTGCCGATGAAATCGTCGATACGTTTTACAATCATGATCAGCGTCTTCTTTTGGACCAGTTTAAGGAAGACACCAAGCGGGCTATTGACAGGAGGTTGAGTCTCAATCCCATATTGAATGCTTTTCAATGGGTAGTCCACGACTACGGGATTGACTGGCATTTGATTTCCGCATTCATTAGGAGCATGGAAATGGATCTGGAACCGGTGAATTACAATTCCGAGAAGTACCGGGAATATATATACGGGTCTGCAGAAGTAGTCGGGTTGATGTGCCTAAAGGTGTTTGTCGAGGGTGATGGGGATGCTTATGATCGATTGAAGTATTCTGCAAGGAAATTAGGATCGGCTTTTCAGAAGATCAATTTTTTAAGGGATATGCAAAGTGATTATAAGGACCGCGGCAGAGTCTATTTCCCTGGTGTGGATTACGAATCATTCAGTTGCGAGGAGAAGCGCAGGATAGAGGCGGAGATTGAAGAAGAGTTCAGGATGGCATTTGAGGGTATCAAGCAGTTGCCTGACGGGACGAGGTTGGGAGTATACGTGGCGTACAAATATTACACGGGCTTGTTAAAAAGAATTCAAAATTGTTCTGCGGAAAAGATTCGCGAACAAAGAATCAGGGTACCTGATTTTCACAAACTATTATTGTTGAGCAGCAGTGCCATGAAGTATCGTCTTCGGGTTATTTAGGTTCTAATAGAATCCAATTCGAAATCGAAAAAATAAATTGGATTCACTAATGAGTAAGGTTATTAAAAGGATTAACACCGTATCGACCATTTTTGCAAACAATTTTAAATTGCATAATATTTACTTAAAAAAAGATGCAGGAAGGCTTGTACAAGTGAAAGCATATGGTGTATCTTTGCGATCCCTTTTGAAGTAAGGGAAAAAGATATTTGACACGATTGGAATTAAGGAAGCGTAACGAACTAGATTTATTTAGCTCAGGAAGCTCGGCCATAGACTTAAGATACGACGATCAAACGTCAAAGTTTTTACTATGGAGAGTTTGATCCTGGCTCAGGATGAACGCTAGCGGGAGGCTTAATACATGCAAGTCGAGGGAGAA
>JBFKOL010000151.1:0-9749 GCA_041628815.1 Saprospiraceae bacterium
AAAAAAGTCGGTTAAATAACGTATATTTGCACTCCCAATTAAAGGAGAGGGAACGGTTGTTCCCTTTTTTTATAAGTATAGGTTGATGATAAAAAGCTTATTGTCAAAAGCCCTGGAACAGAAATTCAGGGAAGATCATTTCGAGGATTGCTTCCTGGTGGACATTACTGTCACTCCTCAGTACAAGTTGACAGTATACATTGATGCAGATTCGGGACTTACACTGGAACGTTGTAAGAATATAAGCAGGTATCTTGAGAGGCAGATTGAGCAAAACCAATGGGCGCCGGAAAAATATACCTTGGAAGTATCTTCTCCGGGTGTGGACCGACCCTTAAAATTGAAGCGTCAATACACCAAGAACAAAGGACGAACCATCCGGGTTCATCTGAAAAATGGATCTATAGAAATGGGAAAATTAATCGGACTGACCGATGACGAAATCGTTCTGGAAACAGAAAAAAACAAGGAGCTAGAATTGAAATTTGATGATATTGAAAAGGCCATCGTTCAAATTAGTTTTAAATAATCGCACATGAACTTAATTGAAACATTTTCAGAGTTTAAGGCGGGAAAGAACATAGATCGCCCTACCATGGTAAGGGTCTTGGAAGATGTTTTCAGGACCTTGATAAAGAAAAAGTACGGAACAGACGAAAATTTTGACGTTATCGTCAACACGACGAATGGTGACCTGGAGATTTGGCGTGTGCGCGAAATTGTTCCCGATGGCGAGGTAACCGACGACCGGGCACAAGTATCAATTACCGACGCACTCGCAATCGATGAGGATTACGAAATCGGCGAGGAGTGTTATGAAGAACTCGATCTCGAGGAATTTGGAAGAAGATCTGTGATGGCGGCACGGCAAACACTCATATCGCGCATCATGGAACTGGAAAAAGATGAGATTTACAAGCGATATTCCGATCGCATTGGCGACATTATCTTAGGAGAGGTTCACCAAATCCTGAAGCGGGAAATATTGATCATTGACGATGTTTCTGGCAACGAACTCGTTCTTCCCCGAAGCGAAATGATCAAAGGTGATTTTTTCCGGAAAGGCGACATGGTCCGAGGTGTGATAAAACGTGTGGATATGCGCAATAACAACCCCGTTGTCGTCATGTCACGCACAGACAACACCTTTCTCGAAAAACTCATGGAACAGGAAGTGCCGGAAATTGAAGATGGACTTATTACCATCAAAAAGATTGTCCGAATACCTGGTGAGCGGGCCAAGGTGGCTGTCGAATCTTATGACGACCGCATCGACCCGGTAGGAGCATGTGTTGGTATGAAGGGTAGCCGGATTCATGGTATCGTGAGAGAATTAAAAAATGAGAACATTGATATTGTCAATTTTACCAACAATGTCAATCTATTCATTCAACGCGCCCTGACCCCTGCCAAGGTGACCAATATCAAACTCGATACAGAATCTATGACTGCATCGGTATTTCTGAAACCAGACCAGGTAAGTCTTGCTATCGGAAAAGGTGGCTCGAATATCAAGCTGGCCAGTAAGTTGACAGGATTTGAAATCGATGTTTACAGGGATACGGATGAGGAAATAGACGATGTAGATCTTGATGAATTCACTGATGAAATAGAAGAATGGATCATAGATGAATTAAAAAATATCGGTTGTGATACCGCCAGAAGTGTCTTGAACCTGAGCAAAGAGGAATTGATACGCAGAACCGATTTGGAAGAAGAGACCATCGACGAAGTAATGAAAATTCTGAGCTCGGAATTTGAAGACTGAATCGGAAATACATTTTTAATAATTGCATAGCATACGCAAAAACCCTTTATGTCGAAAAGGCTCGTAAAAATTGCCAAAGAACTGAATGTTGGAACAACCACCATTGTGGAGTACCTGACCCGCAATGGGTTTGAGGTGGAAAACAAGCCTACAGCCAAGTTGACTGAAGAAATGTATCAACAGTTGTTGACTCATTTCAGCAATTCCATTGAGGAAAAAGAGCAGGCTGACAAGCTGATCATCGGGGCGAGGATTCAGCAGGAAGAGCCTGTTGTGACCAAAACCATCAAACAGGAGGCCCCTGCAGAAAGCAAGCCGGCACAAAAGGTGGAAGAGCCCGTTGTGAAAAAGGAAGAAGTAGTTAAAGCTGAAGCGCCCAAGCTCGGTTTGAAGGTGGTTGATAAAATAGATCTTGAAAAGAAAAAACCAGAACCAAAGGCAGAAGAGCCTGTTCCCAAGAAAGAGCCTGCCGAGTCACCTTCCCAGGTAGAAGATGAGGATAATCTGGTCAGGGCCGAAGCCCCACAGCTCAAGGGTTTGAAAATCATGGGCAAGATCGATACCAAAAAACTGGCAGAGAAACCCAAGAAAGAAAGTTCCAAGGATAAAGTTAAGTCCGCAGCTGGACAAAAGTCAGATAATGACACCTCGAGGAAAAAACGAAAGCGCAAAAGAAAGAAGATAACTGCCGAGAATTATATGTCCTCGCAGAGGAAATCTTCCCCAAAGAAGAAAGATGACGAGGTGCGCCAGGTATCCGCTAAGGAAATAGAGGAAAAGATCAAGGCGACCATGGCACGCATTTCTGGTGGCAAACAAAGCAAGCGTCAGAAAATTCGCCGTGATAGTAGGGAGACCAAACGCGAAAAACAAGAGGAACTCGAACAGTTAAGCGAGAACAAGACTATCCAACTCACGGAATTTATTTCCGTTTCAGAGTTAGCCAGTCTGCTCGATGTTCAGGCCACCGACATTATCATGACATGTATGAATCTCGGTGTAATTGTATCCATCAATCAGAGGCTGGATGCGGAAATCATAGAGCTGATCGCTGAAGAATACAATAAGGAAATCGAGTTCATAAGCGCCGAAGATCAGACCGATACCGAGGACGAAATAGAAGATGATCCGGAAAGTCTTAAACCCAGATCGCCCATAGTAACGGTCATGGGTCACGTCGATCACGGAAAGACATCCTTGCTTGATTACATAAGGAAAGCCAACGTTGTCAGTGGTGAGGCAGGTGGTATCACCCAGCATATAGGTGCATACGAAGTCAATGTCCAAGACAAAAAGGTGACATTCCTTGACACGCCCGGACACGAAGCATTTACGGCAATGCGTGCCAGGGGTGCCAAGGTTACGGATGTAGTAGTGATCATCATCGCTGCGGATGACCGCATCATGCCACAAACAAAAGAGGCCATTTCACATGCGCAAGCGGCCGGTGTCCCCATGGTCTTCGCAATCAATAAAGTGGATAAACCAGGAGCCAACCCCGAGAAAATCAAAGAAGAACTCGCCTCCATGAATTTGTTGGTAGAAGAATGGGGAGGCACCTACCAGTCACAAGATATCTCGGCAAAAACAGGTAAGGGCATTGATGAATTGCTAGAGAAAATTCTTCTTGAATCGGAAGTGCTAGAACTCAAAGCCAACCCGGATCGACAGGCTGTTGGTACGGTGATCGAAGCTTCATTGGATAAGGGCAGGGGTTATGTCACTAAAATGCTCGTTCAAAATGGAACTTTGGGCATTGGTGATGTTGTGGTCGCGGGAGGACATTCGGGAAAAGTGAAGGCTATGTTCAATGAACGTGGAGAACGGATCAAGAAGGCTGGACCTTCCCGTCCTGTATTGATGCTTGGACTGAGTGGTGCTCCACAGGCTGGAGAAAAATTTAAGGAAGTCGAGACAGATCAGGAAGCTAGACAAATAGCAGCGAAAAGACAACAAATAGAACGAGAACAGAGCAATCGCGCAAACAAACGCATTAGTCTTGATGAGATCGGTAGAAGGTTGGCATTGGGTAATTTCAAAGAGCTAAACCTAATTGTAAAAGGTGACGTGGATGGTTCCATTGAAGCCCTTTCTGACTCATTGATCAAATTGTCTGTTGAATCCATACAGGTAAACGTCATACATAAAGCCGTAGGTCAGATTGTCGAGTCTGATGTCCTGTTGGCCTCAGCTTCCGATGCGATCATCATAGGATTCCAGGTGAGACCTTCAGGCGCAGCCCGGGAACTGGCCGTGAAAGAGGGTGTCGAAATCAAAACCTACTCTATCATCTATGAGGCAATAGATGAAATCAAATCGGCTATGGAAGGCATGCTCGAACCAACGAGGGAGGAAAAGATTGTCGCAGAATTGGAAGTTCGTGAAACCTTTAAAATCAGTAAGTTAGGCACCATTGCAGGTTGTTATGTCACCAGCGGCACATTGCATCGCAATTCTTTTGTCCGCGTCATTAGAGATGGAATCGTAATCTATCCTATCAAAGAGGGAAGCACCGGTGAAATAGGTACGCTAAAAAGATTCAAAGATGATGTGAAGGAAGTAAAAAGCGGGCTTGAATGTGGTGTCCTCATTAAAAACTTCAACGATATCAAAACTGGCGACATTATAGAGGGTTACGAGATCATTGAAATCAAACAGACGCTTGAATAGTTTCAAGGAAAGAAAAGTTCCGGATTCATTTGACAGTATGAAAGCCTTTCTTGATGAAAAAGTGAGGCAGTTTGATCATCCTTCCTTTATTGAAAATGATCCGATCAGCGTTCCCCATCAATACCAACTCAGACAGGATCAAGAAATTGCCGGTCTCTTCACAGCGATTTTATCCTGGGGACAGCGAAAAACTATCCTGAAAAAGGCGAATGAATTGATGAATCTGATGGATAAGAGTCCATACGATTTTATTCTCAATCACAAGGAATCAGATAGGCGGCGTTTTGAACGATTTGTTCATCGTACATTTCAACCCGCCGATGTACTGTACTTTCTCGAATTTCTGCAGTCCTTCTTGCGGGATCACGCATCCCTCGAGGAAGCCTTCTTCTCTGAGGGCACTGATAATGTGAAAGACGCTTTAATCCACTTTCACAACGTTTTCTTTTCCCTTGATAAACACTTGCCAAGAACGAAAAAACATATAGCTACACCGGCCAAGAACAGCACGTGTAAAAGGCTGAATATGTACCTCAGATGGATGGTACGGTCATCCCACTCCGGAGTTGATTTTGGTCTCTGGAAAGGATGCAAAACAAAAGATCTCATGATACCCCTGGATATACACGTGTTTAACATATCCAGAAAACTGGGACTTCTGAAAAGGGACAAGACCGATTGGATGTCGGTAGTGGAGCTTACTGAACAATTGAGACAATTCGATGCTGATGATCCTGTGAAATACGATTTTGCACTCTTCGGTATGGGTGTTTTGGAGTCTTCTTCTCGATCTTATAAATACGCAATACCCACAAATTGAAAATGAAAAAGAGCATGTTGATCATATTGGATGGTTGGGGAATTGGACAGATGCCGTCTGCCGATGCCATCCGCAGTGCTGAAACCCCGTTTTTTGACTCCCTGATGCAACGCTATCCAAATGCGACACTTTCGACGTCTGGCGAGGATGTAGGCCTACCGGAAGGTCAGATGGGAAACAGCGAGGTAGGACACCTCAACATTGGTGCAGGTCGCGTTGTATTTCAAGAACTTGCCAGGATCAATATGGCCGTAAAGGACGGCTCTCTGGCTCGTGAAGATCAAATAGTAAAGGCTATCGAACTGGCGCTAAGCAAGGACAAGCGCGTCCATATCCTTGGCCTTGTGAGTGACGGGGGCGTACATTCACATATTGACCATATTGTGGCTCTTGCTAATCTATTTGCCTCGAATGGGGTAAGGAAAGTCTTTATGCATGCCTTTACCGACGGTCGTGATACAGATCCAAGATCCGGGAAACGATTTGTCAAAGATCTTATCAACCGGACTGAAAACCAGGGGGTTCGTCTTGGCACCGTTATAGGTCGATATTATGCCATGGACAGGGACCAGCGATGGGAACGCATTAAAAAAGCCTATGACCTGCTGGTGCATGGTGTCGGCACTCAAGGTACAGACCCCATGCAGGCCATACAGAAGAGTTACGAAACGGGCGTCACGGACGAATTCATTGAACCCATCATTTGCAACGATAAAGCCACCATCAGGAATGGTGATGTTGTTGTATTTGCCAACTTTAGGACCGATCGACCCCGACAACTCGTACGAGCCCTGACTCAGGAATCTTTTGAAGAGTATAATATGAAGCCTCTTAAGATTCATTTGGTAACAATGACCAATTACGACGAGACCTTTCAAAATGTCCATGCCGTGTTCGATAAAAACGTTTTATCGGACACCATGGGTGAAGTGCTTGAAAAGAACGGTCTTACACAGGTTCGCATCGCAGAAACTGAGAAATATCCGCATGTCACATTCTTTTTTTCCGGCGGAAGAGAGGAACCCTTTCATGGAGAGAGCAGGATTCTGGTCCCTTCGCCAAAGGTGCCTACGTACGATCTGAAACCTGAAATGAGTGCCTTCGATGTCACAGATCGATTAATCGATTGCATCATTACAGAACAACCCGATTTTGTATGCCTCAATTATGCCAATGCTGATATGGTCGGACACACGGGAGTATTCCAGGCCGCTGTAGAAGCTTGTGAAGCAGTAGACCGGTGTCTTTCCAGACTTATTCCCGTGGCTTTAAAGCACGAATACGAAATACTTATCATTGCTGATCATGGCAACTCGGACTTCATGATCAACGATGATGGCACCCCTAATACGGCACATACTACCAATCCAGTACCCATCATTTATATAGGACGGGACTCATCATCACAAGTCGTTAAACCCGGCCGATTGGCAGATGTAGCACCGACCTTGCTTCACCTGATGAGCCTTTCGGTTCCTGAAGCTATGACTGGCATTGTTCTGATTAATCATCAGAAAACAGTCAAGGTAAAGTCCAAATAAAAGATATTTTTGCGCTTTTAATCCAACATCATGACGAAGTATAATTTCAATCCCGGTCCGGCCATACTTCCGCATTCCGTATTTGAGGAAGCTTCCCGCGCCGTGCTCGAATTGGGAAAGTCCGGATTGTCTGTTCTCGAAATTTCACACAGGTCCAAAGAGTTTGAAGAAATTATTGCTGAAGCCAAGTCCCTGGTGAAAGAGCTCTATTCACTGCCGGATGAGTATGAAGTGTTGTTTCTCCAAGGTGGTGCGAGCAGCCAGTTTTTCATGACTGCCATGAACCTTCTTAGACCGGGCAGTACAGCTGGATATATTGATACTGGTAGTTGGTCAGAAAAAGCCATCAAAGAAGCGAAATTGATGGGCGATATTAAGGTTTTGGCCAGCTCAAAGGATAAAGGTTATCGTTGTATACCCAAAGATGTTACCATTGATGATGGATTGACATATGTTCATATTACTAGCAACAATACCATTAGCGGGACTCAATACCATACTTTTCCGGATACTCCGGTAAAGTTGGTTGCCGATATGTCTTCTGATGTATTGAGCAAACCGTTGCCCATAGAAAAATTTGGTCTAATCTATGCCGGAGCGCAAAAAAACCTTGGTCCTGCTGGGGTGACCCTGGTCATCGTCAACAAAAATTTTGTTACAGAGACAAGGGAAGACCTGCCGACGATGTTAAAATACTCGACGCATCTTGCCAAGAATTCAATGTTCAACACACCTCCGGTATTTGCCATTTATGTTTCCCTGCTCACGCTGAGGTGGTTGAAAAAAGAAGGAGGTCTGGCTGCGATTGACAAAAGAAATACCAAAAAAGCTCAGCTCATATACGATGCTATTGATGGCAGCCGACTCTTCGATGGTACAGCACAAAAAGAAGACCGGTCCAAGATGAACATTACATTCCTGCTGCGAGAAGAATCCCTGACAGCAAAATTTCTCAACGTGTGCAATGACGCACAAATTGTTGGAGTGAAGGGTCATCGTTCAGTTGGTGGATTCAGGGCATCCGTATACAATGCCATGTCACCAGAAGGAGCAGCAGTACTTGGACAGGTCATAAAGGACTTTGACCGCCGCAATGCGTGATTTTAAGGACGAAGTCTGGAATATTGACGGTATCACCATACCTGTCCGCATTCATCGCGAATGGCGCAATAATCATCGCATATCAATTACCGGTGACAAAGTGATCATCCGAGCCGCTAAATGGGCACATGGTAGGTCCTCATCCATAAAGCCATGGGCCATTGAATGGCTGAAGCATCAATTTGCAACTCAAGAGGACCTTGCCTCTCGCTTCAAGTCTGTACTCTATCGGGATAACGATGTTGTTGTCACCACGCGCAAAAAATACGTCTTGAGGATGAAGATTGACGATAGAAAAACCAATACTGGAATACTCCATGATGGTGAAATCCATCTTAAGCTGAGTCGAGTATTAGGGAATTTCGAAAGAAAACAACTGACCAGCAGCCTGATTTCCAGGGTCATTTCCAAAGATCAATTCCCAGCAGTATCATCACGAATTCGAGAATTGAACCGCCAGCATTTTGGCTTTAAGGTGGGTCAAATAAGGATTAAAAACAACCGCAGCAACTGGGGAAGCTGTTCGTGTGCTGGCAATATCAACATCGCTAGTCGCGCGCTCCTGACACCACTGCCTGTACAGGACTACATCTTTATACATGAACTTGCCCATCTAAAGGAATTGAATCACTCTAAGGCTTATTGGTCGCTGGTAAACGAAGTAGTTCCTGATTACAAAGTGTTCGAGGAATGGCTCAAAAGTGAAGGGCGGTATCTGAGATTTTAACAATACTGATCACCACTAAAAAAAACACCCGTGACCAACCTTTATCTGATCACGGGTGTTTTTTTTAACCTTTTCTTTTTACTCCTTGATTAGTTCAAGATGTATAGTTCCGCTCACTTGAGGATGAAGGTTGACCTTCGCATTATAGGTCCCGATCTCTTTGATATCTTCGAGAAGTTCTATTTTTTTCCTGGGCACTTCCACCTCCAATTGCTCTTTTAGAGCATTGGCCACCTGAATGTTCGTAATGCTTCCAAATATCTTTCCTGTAGTACCAGCTTTTACCCCGATCTGGATGGTTTTTCCTTCCAGTTGCTCCATCAGAGCTTTGTAGTCATCCAGGCGCGCCTCCTCTTCAGCTTTCTCTTTGGCGATGAGTTCATCCAGCTTTTTCATGTTAGGCTCATTGGCCAGTACTGCCAAACCTTTGGGTATCAGGTAATTTCTTCCATAGCCGTTTTTCACCTGGACGACTTCGTGCTTATCACCCAGCGTGTCAATGTCTTTCAAAAGAATGATCTTCATTGTTGGTCGTTTAACGTGATCCGGTAAATCATTTCAACAAGTCTGCCACATAGGGCAAAATCGCCAGGTGGCGCGCGCGTTTTACTGCAATCGCCACACGTTTCTGGTACTTGAGCGAATTACCTGTTATTCTTCTTGGCAAAAGCTTACCTTGCCCATTTACAAACTGTATGAGAAAATCAGGATCCTTATAGTCAATGTGTTTGATCCCGTATTTCCTGAAACGGCAGTATTTCTTTCTTTTCTTACCGATGTTCGGGTTACTGAGAAATTTGATGTCATCCCTGGAGGCCATTATTCTTCTTCGCTTTTAGATTTGGTAGTTTTCGCTGCACCTACTACGGCGCGTTGTGGTTTTTTCTTACGAGTCTTGTCGGTATCGCTCTTTTTCTTGACCGTACCTATTAGACCATTGCGTTTGTCATCATTGTACTTCACCCCATATTTATCCAACTTAACGGTCAGGAAACGCATGATACGCTCATCCCTCCTCAAGGCCAACTCGAGCCGAGGTATCAATGATCCTTCATCGTTGGAAAATTCAATGGAATAGTATACCCCGGAAGAACGTCTGTTAATGGGGTACGCGAGTTGTTT
>JBFKOL010000152.1:0-9667 GCA_041628815.1 Saprospiraceae bacterium
ATTCGCACAGCGCAACAAATGGGAATATCCACCGTGGCTGTATTTTCTGAAGCTGACAGGAACGCTCCTCATGTACTCCATGCAGACCAAGCTGTGTTTCTTGGACCTGCTGCATCCTCGCGGTCTTATCTCAATATGGAAAAAGTAATTGAGGCGGCTCTTTCCACCAGTGCTGATGCCATTCACCCAGGCTATGGCTTCCTCAGTGAAAATGCTGTTTTTGCAGAATTGGTACAAAAAGCCGGGCTGGTATTCATCGGACCGGATCCCGGATCTATACGTACCATGGGTAGTAAATTGGCTGCAAAAGAGGCTGTGCGCCAATACGACATCCCGATGATACCCGGTACGGATGAGCCCATCTCTGATGTGAACGAAGCAAAAAAGGTGGCCGAACAAATCGGATTTCCTATCCTGGTAAAGGCTTCAGCTGGTGGTGGAGGCAAGGGAATGCGGATTGTCAAAGAACCCTCTGAATTTGCTTCCCAGGTAGGTCGAGCCATCAGCGAGGCGGAATCATCTTTTGGCGACGGGTCGGTATTCCTGGAGAAATACCTGGTATCACCGCGACATGTAGAAATTCAGATACTCGCCGACAGACATGGCAACATCGTACACCTCCTTGAAAGAGAGTGCAGCATTCAGCGCAGGCATCAGAAAGTAGTGGAAGAAGCTCCTTCAACCGCCTTGACTCCTGAGTTGAGATATGCCATGGGGCAAACAGCCATTGATGTCGCTCGATCATGCGATTATGTAGGGGCCGGAACGGTAGAGTTCCTGCTTGACCGGGATGGTAGTTACTATTTCCTGGAAATGAATACCCGGCTACAGGTAGAGCATCCCATCACCGAAATGATCACGGGAATCGATTTGGTAAGACAACAGATCCTGATTGCGCGTGGTGAATCCCTTCAACTTGAACAAGAAAGTATTGTCCCGAACGGTCATGCCATTGAGTTGAGGATCTATGCCGAGGATCCCATGAATAACTTTTTACCCGATGTGGGAAGGCTCGAAAACTACGTTTTACCTTCAGGTGAGGGAATCCGGGTAGACAACGGATATACCAAGGGAATGGAAATACCCATTTACTATGACCCTATGCTCGCCAAGCTGATATGCCATGCGGCTACTCGTCAGGGTGCTATCAATCTCATGAAAAGGGCCATTGCCGAATACCTCATAGAAGGTGTCAAAACTACCCTGCCGTTCGGACGATTCGTCATGGATCATGAAAACTTTATAAGTGGAAATTATAGTACCCATTTCGTCGATGATCAATTTCAACCAGAAGTATTGAATTTGGACCACAAGGAAACTTCCCATCTGGCTGCTTTGCTTGCACTGTACTTTTATCAAAATGAAAGGGCGAAGCTAAGGGTCCATGCCAATGGCAATAAATTATGGCTCCATAGGAAAAAACTGGATTAAGAAAAGGACCTACTTTTTGTAGACTATTAGATCATCCGTTGGAAGATGCTCCCAAGAAAAAACCCGGATTACTGTCGCAACCCGGGCTCAATATTAAAATAAAGCTTACTTCACGCGTTAATAGGTCCAGAGATCGTGTTCCCAGTTAAAGAGTTCTCTCTTTATGATCTCCGATTCAAGCAGTACATCGTAATCGCTGTCTGGATAGATGTCCTGCAGTCTCAGTCCAAGGGAATTGGATGCCTTATAGATATAACTGGCAAAAAACCGACTTTCAAACAAGTCGTACCAGGACATCGGTGCAATATCGTTGAAATCATTCGCAACACGGTGCTTCGCAAATTTGTAGCGTGCCTTGGGATAGTACACCCAGAAAAGAGGCTGTTCATATTTGAATTCACCCGTAGTTTCATCAAATACATCCTTAATGGGAGCGATGCCAAGTATACGAACATTTACCTTGGATAATTTTTTATCGAAATACCACACTTCTTTCACCCTATACCGCATGATTGACTCAGGATCCACGGGACTTTTGGTAATCTTGATCTGCTCTTCATAAGTTTCAGGATCATATACCACAGAAGTATCTATCCTGTTGAGCAACCCCGCAAGGTCGTCGAGATTTAAGGGTTCTTTGAATGACTCATCCCTGAATACGCGGATGTCGCCATTCTCAGCCATTTCCTTCATGAGCGAAAACAAAGGTTTCTCATGGTGCCTGAAGGAAAGGTTCATTTTTTCCCTGGTATCAATTACGCGCCAGATCCTCCGTTCCCAAAGCACGTCAAGTTCACGCAAGGGTTCATATTCCAGTACGCGGTTGTCCTCTATGAGTGATCTCGTGACGATGTCATCGTAATAACCTGTTAAATCATCTTGGATGAATTGAGAGGATTCTTTCAGTTCTTCTTCCTCTTCTGCTCTGAGGAAGAAATCATCGTCCTGGGCATTGATGTCCAATGCACACATGAAGAGAAACAAGAAAAATAGGTACTTCATAAAGTGTTTCACTAATTGATGATGAAAGTCATACTTCCAATATCACGTGAGGCTGGGTCACCCGGACACCTGCACTTGATATTTTCAAAGAAGTAGCGGTCGCCGGGACGTGCCTTGGCAATCACCCTTTGGGCATCTTCCCCATAGCGTCCTCCCCTGTTGATCGCTACCTCAGGATCTTGTCTTCTCGGGGCCCGAACCACTCCGAATCCCACGATATCACATTTGGCATCGAAGTCAAAAGACTCCAGCGACGGAATGATACCACCCTGGGCTTTGAATTCTCCACTGCTCATTTTACCGCCCCTGGACTTGGAAAGTTTTGGCACTGGATCGGGAATCCTCTTGACTCGAAAATCTTTGCTTGCATTAAATCCTGGCGCTGAAACATTGATCTTGGCATACTGGTTCAATGCCGTTGGCTGAGTCACGTTGACTGAGTAGGTGCCATCGCTGTTTCTCTTGATGGTACCGCCGCCATTGCCACTCATGGAAACCTGAACCTGGTTACTAGGCACCCCTGCCACGGAGACTTCTACCGGATTTTCAACCCCTATATAGAAAACATTCATTTTGGTAGCCGATATGGCTGCTGAGCGTTCGCCCACTTCATATTCGTACGTTTTCGTAAAGGTTTGTACTTCGTCTGTCACGGGGTTCCTGATTGAAGCTTCGACGGTATACGATTTTTTACCTACTCCAGAAGCAGATGTGGTATAAGTGGCTACCCCATCTTCGTTTACGGAAAGTGGCTGGCCATTTACCCGGATCGATACACCTGTATTCGACTCCTGTGATGCCGAAGCGCTCATGAACACCTCTGTTTTAAATTGTTCCCCATTGATGACATATGTTTTATCGGGAGAAGAAACGACCGTAAACCGGTCGAGGACAACGTCTGTTGTGGTTCCAACTTTATTCGCCAGGTAGTTCAAATAAGAGGATTCGACACTCTTCACGTCGTTCTGAAATTTCCTCAAGATGGGAAGGACGGCCTGGAGCGGCATCTGCTTAAAATTGAAATAGGCCCAATCGATCTTTGAACGCTTTTTGGCAGCCGCTTTCAATTTCCATGTTTCATCGTCCACAATGGTAGGTATCTCGTTTGTAAAAGCATCACGATCTTCTTCATCCACGAGTGCGAGGATATCATCGCGATACTTTAAAAGATCTGCCTTCAACTGTTCACCCAATCCGTCGGTCACGAGCAAACGGGTCGTTACATCCTTGTTTTTCTTTCCACGTAATTCTTTCAGACCTCCTCTTTCTACATAATCCCCATCATCGACACTGCCGTTGTTATCACCGGCTGCATCTATCAGGTTATTCATGAGATCCTCAATATTCTGGTATTGCTGCTTGGACAGATTCCTTGCAGGATCTATTCTCTCAGCATATTCTTCGAGAGATTTTTTCTTCTTGGCACCATCGCGGATAGCTGCAGGCAATGCATTGTTTGATTCATCAAGTGCTTTGTTGGACTTGATCAAACCTTTGTCCACAATTTTGAAAGCATTAAAAATCTCGGCCGAAACGTTCAGCGCCAGCATTGCGGTCAACACCAGATACATGATGTTGATCATCAGTTGACGCGGTTCCTTAGGTATAGACATGATTCTTGATTATTCTGTTACCAAATTACGCCTTAACCGTAAAAGCGTTCAGCACGTTGCCATAGACACTGTTCAATGACGACAAATTCCTGTTTAACGAAGCCATCTGATCTCTGTAAAGTTTGGTATCTTCTACCGTATCTGTCAAAGTTTGCATGGCGTCGTTGAGACGAGTGTAAAAATTGTGCGCCGCCTTGATCTGCGAGGAAGTCTCGGAGAAATCAACTTCTTGCAAAGCTTTTAGCGAACCCAGGCTTTTCGACATCGACTGCAGTTCGTCCAGCATACCACCGAGATGATTTTCCACCTGGTCAGCATTCAAAGGACGACCGGTTGTCACCGATGTGCCACTGGGTAATTCACCACCTGCAAGGGGGCTGATGTTGGCACCGAAACTGTCCAGGCCTGGATACAATTTTTCCCAGTAATAATCTTTTTCCGGACCTAAAAGGCCAAGAAAACCAAAGAGAATGGCTTCTGTCACCAGACCCACTGTCAACAGGTCCACGGTCATTCCGGCCACAATTGGCATCTCCCAGGATTGAATTTTATACAGTGCTCCTAACATTACCAAAGAAGCACCCACACCAATAACGAGATTCTTGAAATATTTGAATCCCTTAGAATGAAATAAGCTCATGATTTAAATTGATTTTATTGAAGTTAATTTTTCTCATTAGATACCTAAAAATCATCCAGCGATCTGCCGAGGAAGGTCATAGCACATCGAAAACCAATGTAAGACTTCGCAGAGTCCTGGTATTCGTAGTCACGCGTACCTGTCTGGAGAAAGTAATAAATGTCTTTCCAGGAGCCACCGCGCACCACTTTTAGTTTATAAAGTTCAGGATCGTCATCCTGCGCTTCGTATTTCAAGTCGGGGTTGAGGTCGTGAACATGATTGTATGCGTTAGGAGAGTAGGCCGTTTCTGTCCATTCGCTTACATTTCCGGACATATTGTAGAGGCCATAGTCATTGGGAAAGTAAGAGTCAACAGGCACAGTATGTTGTCCACCGTCTTCCGCATAATTTCCCCTTCCGGGTTTGAAATTCGCCAGGAGACAACCTTTGGCGTTGCGAACATAGTATCCACCCCATCCGTATGGGACTAAATCCCTGCCACCACGTGCAGCGTATTCCCACTCAAATTCGCTGGGTAGTCTGAAATCTTCTACAAGCGCTTCATCAGCATCCAACTGGTCATTCCAATACTTCGTCCTCCAATGACAAAAAGCCTTTGCCTGGGTCCAAGTCACTCCGACTACAGGGTAGTCGTCAAAAACAGGTGATTCAAAATACTGTCTCGTCATGGGTTCATTATAGCTATAGCTAAAGTCCCTTATCCAGACAAAAGGATCAGGATAGACCTTGACAGTCTTACGTTCGATAACATCACTGCGATTTCCGGACCACCGTACATTGGCAGCCTTTTTCCAGTCGATCCAATCATAGGTGTATTCGAGAATATCATTGTTAAATTCTCGACGTCCTGTCAATGACATGTCTCTGGTATAATACAATTCGTCAAGTGTCTCATCTTCCCAGTCAATTTCCAGCTCCCAGTCGATCTCTTCATTGCCATACTCATCTTCAATGAAGTCACCTAAAATCTCATGGGCCTTGTATTCCCTCACCCACTCGACAAACTGGCGGTATTCATTGTTGGAGATTTCGGTATCATCCATGTAAAAACCAGTAATAGAGATGGATTTTGGACGCTGGGTATAAGAACTGAAAATGTCCTGGTCGCTTTGACCTATATTGAGATATCCCGATTCGACATATACCATGCCGTACGGATTTATGTTCCCCTTCCATTTAGGCCTTTCCTTCACCCCAACCAACTGTCCCACATTGTCTCTACCGCAAGATGCCAGGAGCATCACCAACGACATCAAACAGATGCCCAAACTGAAGTTTCTCAGTGTCATTTAGTCTTTTTTATTAATCCAAGTATATACGTCGAGATTGTATAGAAACTTAAAAAAAAGTGAGTTATTATGTGGCAGCTCAATAAATTGATATCCAGCAACTTATTATTCATTACAAAAATCATGCTAATATGACGATTTTTTGTAATATGACTACATTTAGGCTTGTTCGTTTTTATCCACTCCAAGGATAGAGACAGCATTTTCGCCTTCTAACCCTATCTGATTTTTAAATTTCTGAACTTATAACGCATGCCTCCGTAGAAATGAGATACTACCACACATTTTTTTTGACGTATAATTAGCAAAAGTTTTATCAATGGAATCTCGGGTTGTAAATGATTCTCGGAAGCTCCCCCGTACGAATCTTCTGTGCAAGATTGTAATTGACCGTGAACTCGTGCGTACCATCGTGTTGATTGCGGAGTGCAGATATACCCAGGTCAAATGAATAGGCGACACGAATATGCTTGGAAACCTGTGCGCCAGCAATTACCTGGATAGCGTCAAGAGAGTTGGCATTGTACCCTCTTAAACCCAGGCCACCGATGTAGTTTCCGTATCTTCCCAGAACAGTCATTTCACCTTGTGTCTGGATACCATCTGTTCGAATGAGGAGGGATGGTATGACCACCAAATAATCGTTGACACCTATGTCATAAGATCCAAATACAGTGATTGAAGAGCTCGTGACCAGTGCTGTATTTCCCGCGACTGCCCGATTACCGGGATTTTCATAAGTAGCACCCAACTCTATGCCCCCGCCGGCAAAATACAATCCAATTGCCCAGGTGGGGCTATATCCATCCAGCGATCCTGATGTCAAGAGTGGATCGCGGTGATCGACAGAAAGATCCTGGTAAATACCGGAGGGTGTTCGCAATTCCGCTGACCTCAGCCGGACTTGCCTGACACCTCCCCTGAGCCCCAATGAGAAAAGCCCGTAGGGTGAATCCATCACGTAATTGTAGGAAGCAGTAAAGCGGGTCACTGCAGTCGCCCCGATTTGGTCGTTGGTCAGGTCGAATCCCGCGCTACCCTGGAGAAAATAAAGAGGCAAATGGGCATTAATCGCTTGTGTCGAAGGCGATCCGGGCAATTGGTTCCACTGTGCTCGAAGTACTGCGGTTACACTCATCGATTGCTCTAAACCTCCGAATGCAGGATTGATTGCGTACTTGTTCAACATGTATTGGGAAAACAGGGGTGCTTGCTGTGCAACTGCCCCATGCACCAGTAACATGGTGAGAAAAAATAGTGGAATGATCTTTTTTGTATTGACCTTCATAGCAATCCTTGCCCTAAGCAAATTAACAACTAATCTCAAAAGTTCAAACCGCACGGTGCCGGTATGGTTCATCATTTGAGCAACATCTCATACATTCAAATTGATCACCATCTGATCATAACCTGCCAGAACATTTTCAGGAAGGACTGCCTGTAGGTCTTTGGCAGGTCCCATCCTGTGACTCATATGAATGAGAACACCTTTATTGCATCGGAGAACCCTAAACATTTCAAGTGCTTCTTCCAATGAAAAATGGGCATGGTGCCTTTTTTGCCTGAGAGCACTGAGTATCAGAACCTTAAGACCTTTTAGTGCATCCATGCTTTCATGGGGTATGGCATTTACGTCGGTTGCATAGCCGATCGATGACGTTTTGTAGGCAATTATGGGTAAACCGCCATGCATGACACGCACCGCTTCAAAAGTAAGTTTCGACACCTCTATTTTATCACCAGGGCCTATGGGTATCAGTTCAAAAGAAGGTGCTCCCGGATATTTATTTTCGCCAAACGCATAGTCAAATCGTTGTCGGACCTGTTCCAGTACCCGCTCTTCCCCATAAATAGGCATAGACTTTTGTCGTAGAAATATCAACGGCCTCAGATCATCCAATCCAATGATATGGTCATTGTGTTCGTGGGTTAATAAAATGGCATCCAGGCTGTTGACACCGGATCTCAGCATCTGATATCGAAAGTCCGGACCGACGTCAATGACAACGTTCGTTCCTTCCCCTGTTATTAGCGCGCTGCAGCGCAACCTCTTATCCCTGGGATCGGTCGAAAGGCAGGTCGCGCATTGGCATCCGATGACCGGAATACCTTGTGACGTACCTGTACCGAGCAATGTTACTTTCACCTTGGCCACAATTGGCCGTCAATATAGATCAGATCATGCAGCCTTGGAACGGATCGACGCCAGAATTTTGCGAAGATTATCGATTTTCGAATCCAGATCGTGGAATTTGTTCACCACAACCACTTTTTTATGTTCCAGCACACAATACCCGGTTTTGAAATTGCCTTTTTCGAATCTCACTATGTATTCATAGTCTTTCAACCGGTTGACGAGTTTCTGAAGATGATATCTCGATTTATTATCCGACATTCGCTTCATATTATAACGCGAATATATGTAATCTAATGATAATATGATGAAATTGCAGTTGCTGATTTTCCTGTGTGCATTATTCGCATTACCCGGAAGAGCGCATGGCCAGGAAACCAAATCTCGTTTCCATTCCTCACTGTTGGTAGGCCTTAACGCTTCGCAGCTGGATGGAGACAATCTCAGCGGATTTAACAAATTGGGCATTCACACCGGTATGCGGATGGCATATTGGTTTTCTAAAAACGCTGTGTCGTTAGAGCTGTTGTGGCATCAGAAAGGAAGTACAGAAAGTTTATCATTTGGCACTCCCGATGAACTGCAATCGATCACCCTGAACTATGTGTCGATGCCCCTAATGTATCATCTAAACGAATGGTACGATATGGAATTTAAAAACCACAGGATTAGAATTGATGCAGGCCTTGTCACCAATGCTCTGTTCGCAGTTTCCTCCACCAACCCTGCTTTTGATGACAACACAGATGATTTTAAAAGATTTGACTTCGGTCTGGCTGCAGGGGTGGGATACCGCCTCGGATACCGGTGGCTGGCCACATTCAGATATGAACGTTCTGTGCTGAAAATTTATCGGGATGCCTTGAGTGGAACCACAGGTCTCCAAAGTTATTTGCTCACGTTCAGACTTGAATATGAGTTATGAATTGACAAACGCGATCCGCGCGGCGATAGATATCGGCACCAATACCGCACACCTCATCGTAGCTGAAATCGACAAAAAAGGTAAATTGGTCCGTGTGCTGAAAACACGCAGACACTACATATTCCTGGCTGAGCAAGGTATTCAACATATCGCGCGAGCGGCCGAAGAAAGACTCATATACGCACTAAGGAATTTTCAGTCGATACTGAGTGAGTTTGACGGTGTCATTCCTCGTATCTGCGCAACCGAGGCATTGAGAAAAGCGGACAATGGCCAGCGAATAAGGCAAACCATTCTCACTGACTTTGGTTGGACCATCGAAGTAATCAGTGGTATGAGAGAGGCCGAACTCATCTTTACAGGTGTTTCTGCTGGAGTAGATATGCGGGAGGGACATTACCTCGTAATGGATATCGGCGGTGGAAGCGTTGAATTCATCGGTGTAGTAAATGGAGAAAAAAAATTCATGTACAGTTTTCCCATCGGTATCGCTAATCTTTACAATCGCTTCCACCAGTCCGAACCGATCAGCAAATCCCAAGTGGAAGCCATCAATCAATGGCTCGATTTAGAATGTGCACCGATGATTGATGTCCTTTCCCTCTGGGATACCCGCCCTACCCTCGTGGG
>JBFKOL010000153.1:0-9581 GCA_041628815.1 Saprospiraceae bacterium
AGCGTTGCTATCGCAAATCCTAAAACGGCTCCATATGGCATCGCTTCTGAACAAATACTCGTCAACTCAGATTTGTACGAAACTATCTATCCCAAACTGGTCTTCGGAGAAAGCATCGGGCAGACCAATCAATTTATTTTGTCAGGATCAGCCGATGCAGGATTTACGTCTTATTCTTCGATGTTTACACCAGGCCTTGACGTCAAAGGAATTTATTGGGTGGTGCCAGACAGTTTTCATCATCCAATACACCAGAACGCTGTAGCGATCAGGCGCAACCTTCTCGATGAACAATCAATGGACTTTGTCCATTACCTTCGATCGGATGAATCCCGCCAAACATTGGAAAAATTTGGATACACGGTAAGTTATCAATGATCTGATGACAATTTGTCTGTAATTCTTCGACAAGCGAAAACAGTAGAGATTTACGTATTTGAAAAAGTTCAATAATCATTGTGTGGCATGGCCGTTTATTCTCTCTTTATGATGAATAAAGGTTGATGAGATCGAACTTATAAATGGAAGTGGCCAGAAAGGTTTATCACCAATACTTACTGGATTACCTTTATCGGAATCAGCCCATTAAGTCACAACGGCTTTTTACCTTCGCAGGACGACACTGTTTTTATGAATCGTATAGAAGGCACAGTTGACCGCATTGAAACCAATGGAGAGCTTTCACTGGTTACAGTATCTTCAGGTGGTCTCGTTTTTTCTGCCATTGTCATGGACAGCCCGGAAACGGCATCTTGGCTCGGGGCAGGTAAAACCGTTCACCTCATGTTCAAAGAGACAGAGGTCGTCATTGCGGTAGAACAGAATCCTGTCATCAGTCTGAGAAATCGTATCCCAGGAGTCATTCGACATATGGAATCCGGCAAGCTGCTTTGCAGGCTTCAGATGGACACGGTGGTTGGTGACATTACTTCGATCATTACTGCCAGGTCAGCAGCAGAACTGGACTTAAATATCGGGAGTAACGTCATTGCCATGATCAAAACCAATGAAATGATGCTTGTCGACTGATGGATTGGGGACCAATCATATTGACCTTAAAACTTTCTGCCGTAGTCACGGCTATTCTGTTCGCAGTAAGCATACCACTCGCTTATTGGCTGGCTTTTACACGATGGCGATTTAAGGTCATTATTGAAACCTTAATCAGTATGCCGTTGGTGCTGCCACCCACGGTGATCGGCTTCTATTTGCTACTTTTCTTCAGCCCCAACAATTTGTTGGGCAAATGGCTCGATTCGGTTTTAGGTATCCGCCTCGTATTTTCGTTCGAAGGTCTGATCGTGGCTTCGGTGATATACAGTCTTCCATTCATGGTACAGCCTATACACGCTGGCTTCAAACAGATCCCCGTCCATTTACGTGAGGTTTCATACACCCTTGGAAAGGGACGATTTACGACCTTGTACCGGGTCTTACTACCCAATATGAAGCCAGCTCTTCTAACAGGTGCCGTCCTGGCATTTGCACATACCATTGGTGAATTTGGCGTAGTGCTGATGATCGGAGGAAATATTCCTGGAAGAACACAGGTTGCATCTATTGCAATCTACGATGAGGTGGAAGCTTTGAATTATGCTGCGGCCAACCAATACTCACTGATACTTTTTGCTTTGGCTTTTTTCATTCTCCTGGCTGTTTATTTTTTCAACGATGGACTGCGTTTCAACACCAAGGTATGATCGAATTGAAATTGAAGAAAACCCTTTGGGATCAGGACGGTGATATGCCTCTTGACATAGATCTGGGCATCGAACCAGGGGAGTTCTGCACGATTTACGGTAAATCCGGTGCAGGGAAAACGTCCATATTGCGCATGATTGCGGGATTGATGATACCGGATGAGGGCAAGATAGTTGTTAACGGTGAAATTTGGTTTGATTCAGAAAAGGGCGTTCATCTCCCTCCTCAAAAACGCAAAAGCGGGCTCCTTTTCCAGGATTATGCCTTGTTTCCCCATCTTTCTGTTTTGGAGAACATCCTTTTTGCCAAACCAAAAAATGTGGATGATGCTTTCATAGACTATCTGGTTCAATCCATGGAACTGACACAATTGAAGGATCGCAAACCCAATGTATTGTCCGGTGGACAAAGACAGCGGGTAGCCCTGGCAAGGGCCTTGGTCTACCAACCCAAGTTGCTGTTGTTGGACGAACCACTTTCGGCACTTGATTTCACCATGCGACGGAATCTTCAAACCATGATTCTTGAGATGCATCAATCTTTGGAATTGACCACCTTATTGGTCAGTCACGATGCTCCGGAGATCATCCGACTTTCGGACACTTGCATCTTGCTCGACAAGGGAAAGATCATCCGTAAAGGGACTCCAATAGAAGTACTTGCAGGAAAATCCCCTGGAGGTAAGTTCCAATTCGTCGGCGAGATCATAGACATCGCGATCCAGGACATGGTCTATGTAGTAACCTTGCTGATCGACAAAAATATTGTCCGTGTCGTAGTAGATAAAGAAGATGCCAAAGATATCAAAGCTGGCGACCGGGTTCTCGTGGCTTCCAAAGCCTTTAATCCCATCATAAAGAAATTGATCTGAATCTTTGGGCTCATCAGGGTACGAAATGCAACGTCACGGATCATTAAGAGTTGCTTTATATGTCAATAGATTATGTTGAGAACAATCACATAGTCGTGTGACTAACATCAAAATCGCACGGTGTAATTCTCTATACATTGATGTAAACTGTACCGATGAAATACACAGCTCCTTTCGTATTCCTTTTCGTCTTAACATTGGTGTTTTCTTCATGCCTGTCAGTCTCATACCTGATAGATGTACCACAAGACGAGGTAATCTCTCAATACAAGACTTTTGAACTCGAGGCGCATTGCCTCAATCAGCAGATCGGAGTCAGTGCTGACAACCAGATACGCATTGAAAATGCGATATTCCTCAATCTTAGAGATCTCGGCATGGCCCATAATGCCGGAGGTGATTACCTAGTGAGGTATTTCGTAAAGAATGAATTAAAGGAGCTCGTAGAAGGATGTGAGGATTATTATGACCGGTGGGAAGGGGGAGTTTACTGTGTTGAGAGAATCCATACCTATACAGAGGGGACATTGGTCATAGATATCATTGATCGAAAAAAACAAAAAGTTGTATGGCACGGGGCAGCAACCGGACCGGTATATGACAAACTGCGCAATCCCGGACCGATCATTGAAAAAGTGGTTGACCATATGCTCGGCGATTTCAAGCAGCGGCAATACGAGCCTATGGTAACTGCCCCTTGATGCGGCCTACTGATATATCAGCTTTGGAAAAATTCTCTTTGGAAATCGGGGCTCCTGCAAGTCTTCTCATCATGGCCAGCTGACCCACATGTGTAAGTGCATCAGCAATGGGTCCCTGCAACAACCTAAAAAGCTGCTTTTCTTCATATACACGGGCATCAAGAAGTTTATCCAAGGTGATTAGTAAGTCTGTAAAATCACGACATGCATCTTGCCAGTTATTTCCCGAGGAAGGCTCAAAGCTTTCGTTTGAAAGCAAAAATAGGCCATAGCGCATCACGTCCTGCATGTGTAAGACAATAAGCTGTGGGGTTCTTGTACCTTGTCCTGCTTCAAATGACGGATACCCCTCGGGTACATCGGCTACAGCCTTGGCAAATCGGTAATGAAGTGCAGAGATGAGATGACGCAGGGTCTTTTGTAGGTCGAGGATGTTAGGATCGCTTTCCATGTTCAGTGCTGTTTCTAATGCTTCCCTCGCCCGAAATCCAATGAGTGGATATAGGTGAAAGCATGAGAAGCATAGATTTCAGGTATGGCTTGCGCAGGATCTTGTTCCGCTTCCACAACGTACCAGCCATCGTACCCGTTTTCATAAAAATACCGGAGAATTTTACCGGTGTCTATACAACCGTTTTGATCACCCGGCACCGTAAAAACTCCCTGGCGCACCGCCCACTCAAAACTCTTTCGATTCGCTTGGGTTTTCTTAACTACTGCGTGCCTGATGTTTTTTAAATGGATGTGCCCTACCCTTGGTAATAAGTCAACTGCAGCTTCAAAAGGGTCCACCCCAGCCAGATACATATGTCCCGTATCGAAATTAAGTCTGACAAGATCGGGGTCCGTGACTTCCAAAAGTCTATGGATGTCGTTGAGATCAAAGACCACGGTGCCGACGTGGGGATGAAAAACCAATTGTGTGCCGAAGTCCTTCGCCAGGGCACCACAGGTATTCAGTTTTGTGCCAAAAGAAAGCCACTCCCGCATACCTTGCAGGCGAGGCCTTTTGATCAGTGGTGATGAATGATTCTTGTAGGTGGCGTTACCCGTCTCTCCCCCACCTGACAACCCGCAACGCAGTTTTTTCAGAAAACTCAGGTGTTTCTCAAGGCGTTTCAGGTTTGTATCCAAATCTTCTGTTGTCAGGGTAAAATCAAACCATCGGTTGCATATTGACATTCCCCTGCTTTCAAGATACCTCAAAACCTCCCGAGATTTGTCTGGAAATTGCCGGCTCCATTCGCAGGATTTATAACCGATTCTATTCATTTGATCCAACATGGTGTGCCAGGATTCCCTGGTACACAGATCGGTAAAATCCTCATTGCACCACATGATGGGTGATATACCAAGCTTAATTTTCATGTGACAATTTATGCTCTAGTGTCATAGGTGGTCGTATGGTCTTTGTTTAAGCTTGTTCTCCAATTGCTTTTTGCGTGCTTTCAATACTTCCGGCGGTTCTTCCTGTTCAGCAATGGGTACTTCCCACCAGGAAAAATCAGGGAGCAGTTGGTACCTGTCGCATTCGGTATAGATCAGCGTAGTATGAGTATTCTGGCGTGCTTTCTTAATGGCCTGTCTCAGAACTTCGGAACTACGAGCAACCAGGACCTCTGCGCCAAGACTTTTGGCATTGGAGACAAAGTCGCATCTGAGCAGGTCTTCCGGTCTGGTTTCTGAGGAATCGCTGTTCTTTTTAATGTCCTTTACCATTCTCGTACCAAATCCCTTTCCACCTACCGATCTGGACAGAGAACCAATACTGTTGAATCCAAAATTATTGACCAGTACGACGATCAGTTTTTTCTCTTCCTGCAAGCTCGTAAGAATTTCCTGGGACATCATGAGATAACTGCCATCTCCCACCATGGCTATCACTTCCCGGTCAGGATGCGCCATTTTTACGCCCAGGGCACCGGCAATTTCGTAGCCCATACAAGAATAGCCATATTCCATATGAAAATTTAAGGGATCGTAGGTTCTCCATAGTTTGTGAAGGTCGCCAGGAAGACTTCCCGAGGCAGCAACGATGATATCCGATGTTTCCGTCACGTCGTTAACTGCCTCAATGACTTCCGCCTGGGTCAAAGTCTCCTTGCCCTTAGGTGCCAGCGTTAAGATTTCTTTTTTCCAATTGATAATTCGCTCTCCAACTTCGCTTAGATACTGTTCTGTGACTTTCCATCCTTGTAGAGCCTCGGCCAATTCTTCCAGGCATACCTTTGCATCGGCTTTTACAGCCAGGGCACCCAATTTATAATCGTCAACATCGGCTACATTGATATTGATAAATTGTACCCCTGGATGCTGGAACAACGTCTTTGAACTCGTGGTAAAATCGCTGTATCTCGTTCCAATACCTATTACCAGGTCCGCACCTTCCGGAATGATAACACCGGGAGCAGTACCGGTGACGCCACATGACCCGAGATTCAAAGGATGATCTGCTGCCAGTGAAGATTTGCCGGCCATGGTGACTGCCACCGGTATTCCGGTTTGCTCGATCAGGTGTAGGAGAGCGTTGGTTGCACCGCTATAAAGCACTCCACCGCCGGCAATAATGACAGGGCGTTGTGAGGCTCTTATACGATCAATTGCTAAAGAAAGTATCGATCGATCTGCCCGGATACGCTCTATTCGCCACAATCGCTTTTGAAACATGCCAGAAGGAAAATCGTATGCCTCAGCCTGTACATCCTGGGGCAATGATAGTGTTACCGCACCAGTCATGGCCGGTGAAGTCAATACTTTCACCGCTTGCGGTAGTGATGCAACCAGTTGTTCGGGACGTTCTATGCGGTCCCAATAACGCGAGACTGGCTTGAAACAGTCATTGACGGAGATATCCTGCTGCGATAAACTTTCCAGCTGTTGAAGAACTGGGGCTACATGACGCTTGGCAAAAATGTCACCAGGCAGAAGAAGTACCGGCAAGCGGTTGATGGTCGCCAAAGCAGCCCCTGTGATCATATTGGTCGCTCCAGGACCAATGGAGGATGTACAAGCCAGTATGCCCATGCGGTTTTTAGCTTTTGCATAGGCAACGGCTGCATGCACCATGGCCTGTTCATTCCTGAAGGGAATATAAGGTAAGCTGGCATTGCTTTGAAGGGCAAGACCCAATCCAGCTACATTTCCGTGACCAAATATGCCCAGACAACCTCCAAACAACCGGTGTTCTGATTCATCCCTGGATACATATTGAACTGTCAAATAATCTACGAGCGCTTGAGCAACGGTTTTTTTAATGGTCTTCATGTCTGTCTAAAATACAGTAAAATTGCAGAGGGTTCATGGTACAAGATCAGTCAAAATTTGAAGCCATGCTTCCAGCCTCCTCAGATCACTGAGTAGCCAAAAATACCTTGAACTTACTTCCTTGACCGCTCGATCCCAAAAGATCAAATTTTTGAAACATGAGTTTCTTGTAAGCCTTCATATAGATTTTACCTACTGCCAGAGGCCTGAAAGCTTCCGGATATTCTCGGAAGTGCTCCCTCACTACCCGTGTCCACAACAATCTCATATCCGTGGCCAGGTTGACCTTACATATGCCATATTGAATGGATTTTTGAAGCTCAGCGGAATCCACACCTTTGGCGTCCGACCTAATTTGTCCTCCCGCAGCATTAATCCGTCGGATTTCCTCGTGGTTGACCGCCGACCCCCCATGAAGAACGAGAGGAAAACCTGGAAGTTTGTTCTGGATTTCTTTTAGAATGTGAAACTGAAGCCCCTGACCTCCGGAAAATTTATAAGCTCCATGACTCGTTCCCACTGCAATGGCCAGGCTGTGGCATCCAGTGCGCTCCACAAACTCCTCAACCTGAACGGGATTGGTATAAAATGCTGCCTCTTCACTGATGGTGAGGTTATCTTCTACACCCGATAAAACACCTAATTCTGCCTCTACGGAAATATTTTTAGGCGCAGCCATATCTACAATGTGACGCGTTAGACGAACATTGTCCTCAAATGGTTCGTGGCTGGCATCAATCATTACGGAAGTATAAAATCCCGACCGAATGGCATCTTCCACGTGCGATTGATCACCATGATCAATGTGAGGAACAAAGACTACTTCCGGATACATCTCTGAAGCTGCCTTTATCATTGCGGCAAGCATCGGTGGACCGGCATAATTTCGCTGCAATGGAGTGGTCTGTATGATCACAGGTGAATCGGCTTCACTGGCCGCTGCAAACAAAGCAAGGACCTGCTCCATGAATTCAACATTGACAGCTGCCAAGGCATACTTTCCATAGCAGTGACGGTATAAGTCTTTTGTAGAAATCTTCATGAATTTGGATTAGGTCATACCGGCATTGCCGAGCAGCAAATAGATGAACAAAGTGACAAGGACTAGGGCGATACTGATTACCTTGGTGTAACGCCAGGGTGTCGTGGAAACCGCGCCGACATCTGTTATCTGGAAGGGATTTTCATTCGGATAACTGAACGATACGACATGCATAAATAAGACGTTTAAGACGAATTCTACTCCCCATATATGAACAAAATGGATTTCGGCCTTCACTATATAATTAACCGTGATATAGAATAGAAGGCCAAATATCAAGCCAGCCTTGGCACCTGTTGCTGAAACCCTGGGAAAGAAAAATGCTGCCAGTATCACCGTCGCCATAGGTATGAAGAAGATACCGTTCAGTTGTTGTAGCAGTTGATACAATCCTGCAGGGGCACTGGCAACCCAAGGAGCGACGAGAATGGCAAACAAAGCCAGGACGGCCGACACAACACGTCCTACGCGCACAATGGTGTTGTCACCAGCTGCCGGTCGTATATATTTTTTGTAAAGATCAAGACTGAATAAGGTGGCGGCACTGTTCAATGCACTGTTGAATGTACTTAATATAGCCCCGACAATTACCGCAACAAAAAATCCGGTCAGCCAGAAGGGAAGAACCCGTTTGACAAGTTCAGGATAGACTGCGTCCTGGTTTTCATAAAGAGATTCTCCAAAGTAATAATATCCGATGATACCTGGCAAAACGATGATCAATGGCATTAAAATCTTTAGCATCCCTGTGAACAACAGGCCTTTTTGTGCTTCTTTTAGACTGACCGCACCCAGGGCTCTTTGTATGATTGACTGGTGCATCGTCCAGAAGTACAGCTGATTAACAATCATACCGGTAAAAAGAACGCTGAAAGGCAGGATCGCATCTCTTGCCCCCTCACCTATGGAAGGTTCTCTGCTGACGACATTAAACTTTTCAGGCGCATGATGAAAAACTTTCATTAGCCCAGACCAAACATTCCCATCACCGATCGACAGCAACGCTATTATAGGTACTAGAAGGCCTGCAAATAACAGTCCATATCCATTAATGGTATCGGTATAGGCCACCATCTTTAATCCTCCAAAAATGGCATAAATACCCCCCAATACTCCTACGAATACTACGGTTATCCAAAGTCCCTGCGATTGACTAACGCCCATTAAATCGGAAATGCCGAAAATACTTTCAATATTGATGGCCCCCGTATAAAGAACGATGGGAAGAAGTGTCAAAACAAAGGACACGATCAACAGCAGGGCCACCAAGGTCCGTGTAAGCCTGTCGAAACGCATCTCGAGAAACTGCGGAATCGTCGTCAAGCCCATTTTCAAATATCGCGGGACAAAATAGATGGCTGCTGCAATGAGTGCTAATGCAGAAGTGACCTCCCATGTTATGATGATCGCCCCATTTTTATAAGACGAGCCGTTCATGCCTATAAGATGTTCGGTAGAAATATTGGTCAACAACATGGATCCTGCGATCACCACACCTGTGAGACTCCTCCCTCCGAGAAAATATCCGTCCTGTGTGTTCAGGCGGTCCTTCCTTAGACGCCATGTGGCATAGAATGCGACAAAGCCTGTAAACAGAAAAAAGGTAAGAAACTGAATGGTTGTTTCCATCGGACCGAAAGTTAAGCAATGACAAAGCACACTGAGAAGAGGATGTCATATTTCTAACTATAAATGTTAAACCAGGTGTTATCATGCATAGAAGCCACTCTTGGTGATTATAATGGATTACGGAACATTCCCCCTCGGACTAAGGAAAAGCTATTACATATTTTGATCGCAATGGGCTATTTTACGCATACAATTTTGATTTTAATGGATTTGAACCAAGTGACCATTCCGTCTGTGAACCTGGACCAATCGGTCAGCTTTTATCTGGTGCTGGGCCTGGAACTCATTGTGGATGCAAGACCTGATTACGTCAGGTTTCTTTGTCCGTCGGGGTCCTCAACTTTTTCGGTTCACCGCGTTTCCAATCTTCCCA
>JBFKOL010000154.1:0-9579 GCA_041628815.1 Saprospiraceae bacterium
AAAAACATTTTGGCCCGAGGTACGATCCTTGGGACGAACGACTGTGCCTTGTACCCGACAGTGACTTATTCAAGTCGATCAACGAAGGAAAGAGCAAAGTTATCACTGATCATATTGTGAAATTTGACAAGGAGGGAATTGTACTGGAGTCAGGCAAAAAACTCACTGCCGACATTATTGTAACTGCTACCGGCCTTAACCTTCAATTCATGGGCGGGATGACCCTTGAAGTAGATGGCGAACCCATGCTATCGCAGGATCTCTACTGTTACCGGGGCATGATGTACAGCAACATACCCAACCTGGCACAGGCATTTGGCTATACCAATGCATCGTGGACACTCAAATGTGATCTCACCTGTGAATATGTTTGCCGTATACTCAATTATATGGATTCCCACGGACTGAAAAAAGTTACCCCGCGTGTAATCGAAAAATTAGAAGAAACTCCTTTCCTTGACCTCAAATCCAACTACATAAAGAGATCTGAAGACATCCTTCCCAAACAGGGCGCCAAAAGACCATGGCGGCTCTACCAGAACTATTTTCTCGACATCTTCAATTTCAGGTTCAGTTCCCTGAAGGATAAATATCTGGAATACAGGTAACCGTTGCCAGTTGCCAGTTGCCAGTTGCCAGTTGCCAGTTGCCAGTAACGTATTAAACCACTTAAACTACTTAAACTACTTAAACTAACTACCTTTACTCCCCACCACAGCGCGTAAAAACAATGACCGCCTATCTAACAACCCACCCTTTTGCCAAGATTGGTGTATTCGCCCTTCTCCTGATACCATTTCTCTTGCTGATCAACGCCTTTTCACCGCCACCGGAATTACTCCCTGAGTCCTACTCGAGCACCATACTCGCTCTGGAATTTGTCACCTCTCCTGAAGAAGTAAAGGCCATACTCAATCCTTTGAGCGTCGAGCAGGTAAAGGACCTGGACACCATCAACTACATTGATTTTGGCTTTATGCTGTTTTATTCTGTATTTCTGTTATTGTTCGTACTGAAACTCAGGTCATTCGATCAGCGATATTGGGTTCGTTATCTTTGGATCATGCCGGTGGCCATATTTATTTTCGATCTTTTGGAAAATATCCAGCTTTTACAAATCACAGCATTGTACGTAGGCACCGTCCATGAACAAGAATGGTTGGCACCCATATGGAGGCTTCAGTTATTTACCTGGCTAAAATGGGGTGGGCTCGCATTATGTATGGTGGCCATAGCTGCCAGTATAATGCGGATGTACAGCATGACAAGGCTAATTTTTGCCTCGCTGTTATCCGTTCCCTTTCTGATGCTGGTCGTCACCTCTGCGGCAAAGTCTGTTACCACCCGCGATGCATTTGCCTCTTCCGTGTTTTTTGCGTTTTTTGTCTTGGTAGTTTATTGTTTTATAATTAAACAGTCGAATTCCCACGAGATTAACGTATTGTATGAAAGTAATCAGTGAATCCCTCGAGTTAAAAATTCTCAATAACATCATCGCCTCCAGGCGGGCAATATTCCCTGATCAGTATACGGGTGGCACGGTGAAAGATGACCAGATCAAAATCATTCTGAACAACGCCAAATGGGCACCAACACACAGAAGGACCGAGCCATGGTTGTTTCATGTTTTTAGTGCTGAGGCGAAAAAAAGACTCTCTTCATATTTGGGTGCGTGGTACAAAAGGCATACACCAGAAGAGTCCTTTTCGGAGCTCAAATACCGAAAGACCATTGAGAAACCATTGCTGTCGAGCCACGTCCTAGCGATCTGTATGCGGCGCGATCCGGAAAAACGCGTACCCGAATGGGAAGAAATTGCAGCCGTCGCCTGTGCTGTTCAAAATATGTGGTTGACATGCGCGGCTATGGAGTTGGGATGCTACTGGAGCACCCCTGGTTCAGCGTTATCCGCCAACGACTTTCTTGGTCTGAGTAAAGGAGAGCGATGTCTCGGGTGGTTTTACATCGGCGTACCAAAGGCTGGGGTCATCCTTAAAAGTCAGCGGACGGACATAGCCTCCAAGACCATCTGGCATCAATGAATATCCATGACTATGGTCGAATGATCTACGGAATCAGTCATTTTGCGGTCGCAGACTTCTGACCGTTTTTCCTGCGCGCCACATTTCAGAATCCCTTAGCTCCTTTAATTCTTTTTCGAGTTTTTCGCGGTAATTGGGCTGACTATTACTGTCAATGGAAAGCTGCGCCTCATGACCCGAGGCTACACTATCGTACAATTCTTCGAAAACTGGTTTGACAGCATCGCGGAATTTCTTCCACCAATCCAGTGCCCCTCTTTGAGCTGTGGTAGAACAGTTGGCATACATCCAGTCCATCCCGTTTTCTGCAACGAGTGGATACAATGACTCTGTGGCTTCTTCCACGGTTTCATTGAAGGCTTCGGAAGGGCTATGACCTCTGCTTCTTAGCAAATCGTACTGAGCTGCAAACAAACCCTGTATGGCACCCATTAAGGTTCCTCTTTCACCCGTTAGGTCGCTGTAAACTTCCTTCTTAAAAGTTGTCTCGAAAAGGTAACCTGAGCCAATGCCTATACCCAGCGAGATCACCCTGTCATAGGCACGTCCGGTGGCGTCCTGGAAAATAGCATAGCTGGAATTGAGTCCTTTGCCCGCCAGGAATAGACGTCTAAGACTGGTGCCGCTTCCTTTCGGTGCGGCTAAAATAACGTCAATATCCTTGGGCGGTATTATACTGGTACGTTTTGAAAAGGTTATCCCAAACCCATGAGAAAAATACAATGCCTTACCTTTTGTAAGAAACGGCTTAATGGTTGGCCAGACAGCTATTTGTGCAGCATCGCTAAGCAAATACATGATGATAGTGCCTTTTTCTGCGGCTTCCTCGATCGAAAAGAGTGATTTGCCTGGTACAAAGCCATCTTCTTTGGCCTTTTGATAGGAAGCGGACGGACTCCGCTGACCGACGATGACGTTAAAGCCATTGTCACGCAAATTCAGCGCCTGCCCTGGTCCTTGTACACCATAACCGATAACGGCTATCACTTCGTTTTTTAATTGTTCTCTCGCTTTTTCAAGGGGAAATTCTTCCCTCATGATCACATTTTCTTCGGTTCCTCCAAAATTTAGCTTTGCCATTAAATTTCAATTTTTTATTGCTGATTATATGGTTTACATTTTTATTAGTTCACAGTTTTTTCCTGTGCCTTGCTTTCTATACTCCTTAGATAGGTGTTGAGCCGTTCCATCGGTTTTACGACAGCAACCCTCCCCGACCGCACGAATTCGTAGATGCCAATTTTCCGGAATTCTTCAAGAAGCGCTTCGGTCTCGGACTGATGCCCCGTCTTTTCCACTACCACATATTGTTCTTCTATGGCAAGGATGCGGGCGTTGTGCTTGCGGATCAATGTTTCTACTTCATTGCTGTTGTACATGGCTTCGGAAGGCACCTTGTACATGGCAATTTCCTGGTAGACGATCTCATGATCCCGGTAGTAAAATGCCTTGAGGACATCCACTTGCTTATCTATTTGTGCAACGACCTTTTTGACAACGGTTTCTGTTTCATCCAATACGATCGTAAATCTATGAATTCCTTCAATCGAGGATTTTGATACGGTAAGACTTTCAATATTGATGTGTCTCCTTGTAATTAATCCGACGACACGGCTGAGAAGACCGGCTTTGTTCTCACTGAATACGGTAATCGTAAAATGTTCTTTTTTCATGATTTCTATTCAAGTACGATTTCATCCACGGCCTTTCCTGAGGCGATCATCGGAAATATGTTCTCTTCTTTTTGGACCATTACATGCAGCAGGAATGGACCTTTTGTCGAAAGCATCTCTTCCACGGCATCCCCGAGTTCGGAAGGCTGTGTGATCTTTCTACCCGGCACCCCGAATCCTTCGGCTATTTTTACAAAATCAGGATTCTGTAACTCAACGGAAGAGTACCTTCTTTCGAAGAACAGTTCTTGCCATTGTCTTACCATGCCGAGGTATTCGTTGTCGAGCAGCACTATTTTTACGCCAACATTGTGTTGAGCGCAAACGCCAAGTTCCTGGAGTGTCATCTGGAACCCACCATCACCAATAAAGGCTATGACCTCTTTCTCGGGTCTGCCGAATTTCGCACCAATGGCAGCGGGCAGTCCATAGCCCATAGTGCCGGCTCCTCCCGAAGAAACCCAAAGGTTTTCATCATCGTATTCGTAATACCGTGCCGCAGCCATTTGATGTTGACCTACATCGGTCACGACAATGGCTTTACCTTCCGTTCGGTCTGACAACGCTCTCACCACGCGCCCCATCGTTAATTTTCCCGTTTTTCGTTTTTCGAGGTCGCGTTTGATAACCTTGTCGTATTCTTTTTCATCCAACTGGGCAAAGTTCTCCAACCAGGCACGATAGGACTTTTTTTCTACCAACGGCAGTAGAGCTTCAATAGCATCCCTGGCATCGGCATGGATGGGTAGGTCTACCTCGACATTTTTATTGATTTCAGAAGGGTCTATTTCAATGTGGATCTTTTTGGCCTGTGTCGCATAGCGATCCAGCCGGCCCGTCACCCTGTCGTCAAAACGCATGCCAATGGCAATGAGCAAATCGCACCGGTTGGTATTGATATTGGGGGCATAATTGCCATGCATGCCCAGCATGCCCACGTGTAGGGGATGCTTGTTGGGTAATGTCGACAATCCGTGAATTGTGCACGCCACTGGGATTCCGGTTTTCTCAACGAACTCTTGGAATACCTGTTGGGCATGGGCGATATGGATCCCATGACCTGCAAGGATCAATGGTCGGTTCGCACGGTTGATCATTTCAGCCGCCTCTTGAATGTCGTGCGCATCAATCTTTGGTCTGGGATGATAGGAGCGTATTGGTACTGCTTTTACCGGTCTGTATTCAAATTCCTGTATCTGGGCGTCCTTAGTGATATCGATTAGCACCGGACCCGGTCTGCCGGAATTGGCTACATAAAATGCCTTGGCAAAAACTTCCGGTATTTCCGATGCCTTGGTCACCTGGTAATTCCACTTCGTAATGGACGTAGTGCATCCAATTACATCGATTTCCTGGAAGGCATCCGATCCCAGCAGATGACTGAAGACCTGGCCCGTTATACACACCAACGGTGTAGAATCCATGAGTGCATCACCCAGACCCGTAAACAAGTTGGTCGCACCTGGACCTGATGTAGCCATACAGACTCCAGGACTACGGGTAACTCTTGCATAACCCTGGGCGGCGTGTATGGCACCTTGCTCATGTCTTGTCAAAATGTGCTTGATCTTATTGCGGTACCTGTACAAACTGTCGTATACAGGCATAATGGCTCCGCCGGGATAGCCAAAGATCAAATCAACATTGTGGGCCAATAAACATTCGAGGACTGCCTTCGAACCCGAAATCATCACTCCGGCTTTCTTTTTTTCCTTTAAGATCTTTGTCGTGCTTTTCATAGTTCAATATTCATCGGTCACACATCCTTCGCTGGCTGACGAAACGGTATGTCGATATTTTTTTAGCATGCCGCTGACTGGTATATCCGGAAGACGCCACTTCTGTCTTCTTTCTCTCAGTTCAGCCTCATCTATCACTACTTCCAGGTTGTCCTTTGTTGCGTCGATAACTATTTCATCGCCATCCTTCAGCAATGCAATGGTACCTCCATCATATGCCTCCGGTGTGATGTGGCCGACGACAAAACCGTGAGTGCCCCCGGAAAAGCGTCCATCTGTTATCAATGCAACTTTCTTGCCCAAACCAACACCCATGATCAAAGAAGTGGGTTTTAACATTTCTGGCATACCTGGACCTCCTCTTGGACCACAGTACCGGATTACAATTACCTCACCCTCGCGGATGATCCGTTGCTGGATAGCTTCATTGGCCTCTTTTTCGGAGTCGAACACCCGAGCCTTTCCCCGAAACACCTGTCCTTCCTTACCCGTAATTTTAGCAACGGCCCCTTCTTCTGCAAGGTTGCCGTACAATATTCTAAGATGTCCGTTCGCTTTGATCGGCTTATCCCTCGGTACGATTACATCCTGGCCTTGGGTCAATGTATCAACTGCGATAAGATTCTCGGCTACAGTTCTGCCCGTCACGGTAAGACAATCACCGTTGAAGAGTCCTTCTTCCAACATGAGCTTCATCACGGCAGGCACTCCGCCAACATTGTGCAAGTCTTCCATGACATATTTCCCACTGGGTTTCAAATCTGCCAATACCGGAGTAGAGTCGGAGATGCTCCGAATGTCATCCAGCGTTAACTTGATGCCACAAGCTTTGGCCATTGCTATAAGGTGCATGACTGCATTGGTTGACCCTCCGAGGACGGTAATTAGACGAACGGCATTTTCGAACGATTCAAAACTGACTATATCGCGCGGCTTAATGTCTTTTTCAAGGAGTCGTCGAATGGCTGCACCGATATGGTCACATTCCGCTAATTTCTCATCACTTACTGCCGGATTCGACGCATTGTAAGGTAGACATAAGCCCAAAGCCTCAATGGCCGAAGACATGGTGTTGGCCGTGTACATTCCTCCGCACGCTCCTGCTCCAGGACAAGCATTTCTTATGATACTCTTAAACTCCTCTGGTGTTATCTCGCCGGATACTTTTTGTCCCAAGGCCTCAAAGGCGGAAACGATGTTTAAATCTCTACCTCCATAATGGCCGGCCCGGATGGTACCGCCGTATACCACCAATGCTGGCCTGTTGATTCGGCCGATAGCCATGACCGCACCCGGCATATTCTTATCACAGCCAACGACCGCCACCAAGCCGTCGTACCACTGTGCATTGGCTACAGTTTCGATGGAATCAGCTATGATGTCCCGCGACGGCAAGGAATATTTCATGCCGTCCGTACCCATGGAAATGCCGTCGCTGACACCGATGGTATGAAATACAAGTCCTACCAGATCCGCTTTGTTGACATTAGCCTTAATCTTATAGGCCAAGTCATTGAGATGCATATTGCAAGGATTGCCATCCCATCCCGTACTGACAATGCCGACCTGAGCCTTTCTCATGTCTTCATCCGAAAGGCCTATGCCATACAACATGGCCTGGGCTCCCGGCTGGGACTCGTCCTGGGTGACATTCTTGCTGTATTTGTTTAGCATTTAGACTGTTCTTTATTTATGGGTCCTTAAACTCGCATAATCATAGCGCTTAGATACCTTTTTTATACTTCTACATTGTTGCCCATGATCTGTGCGACTGCAAGATTAGACATCAAAGCGCCTAAAGACTTCCACATGGGGAAAGACCTTTAAATGATGCTGTAACTTCCTTCTTTGACACTTTTGACTTTGATGTCTTCTCCAAGAATAATTGCTTCAATAAAATCACCCATCTGAGAACAAGAGTAACTTACATCCGGGTTTAGATCTTCAGTCATAATGCTCTTTTCCATACAGTGGTCTACAGCATTATAGATATCCTGAGCCTCCTTGTTCATACCGAAATGCTCCAGCATCATTCCAACAGATAGGATCATCGCGATGGGGTTGGCAATGTTTTTACCAGCACCTTCTGGATACGATCCATGTACAGGTTCGAACAAACAGTGTTTTTCGCCTATAGAAGCGGATGGCAACAAACCCAGAGACCCTGCAATAACGCTTGCTTCATCAGAAAGAATATCACCGAAAAGATTGGCTGTAAGGATAACATCAAACCTGGATGGGTTGAGAATGATTTGCATGGCCGCATTATCCACATACAAACAACTGTAAGACACGGAAGGGTACTCTTTACTAATCCTGTTGACTATTTCCCTCCAAAATCTGGATACTTCGAGGACATTGGCTTTGTCTACAAGGCAAAGCTGGTTTCTTCTATTCATTGCCGCCTTAAAAGCACTGTGAGCAATTCGCTCCACTTCGTGGACCCGGTACTTCATCACGTCGTAGGCCTCAGTATTTTCGGCATTGCGGCCACTCTCGCCAAAGTAGATGCCACTGGTCAGCTCTCGATAGATAACGAAATCCGTTCCGGCAATGATTTCGTTCTTGATTGGCGACAAACCGATGAGTTTATTATAAGCTCTGACAGGCCTTATGTTGGCGAACAAGCCCAATGCCTTTCTCAGCCCCAGGAGACCTTGCTCGGGACGGACCTTCATCGTGGGATCCGAATATTTAGGATCGCCAATGGCGCCCATCAGAACCGCGTCGGCCTCTGTGGCAGCCTGCAGGGTTGACTGCGGCAAAGGCTCGCCTGTCTTGTCGATGGCCTTTCCTCCAATTAGAGCCTTTTTGAGTTCAAAGCGGTACTTGTATTTTTCTTCAATGGCCTTCAATACCTTGATGGCCTGCGTCATAACTTCCGGGCCAATACCGTCGCCGGGAAGAACTGCTATTTTTTGCAACTTACTCATTTAGTAAAGAACTTGAGTTTTTTCAAATTTTTCGATTTTATCCCTGACGGATAGTAGAAAATCAAGATCGTCGTATCCATTTAACAGGCACATCTTTTTGTAAGGGTCTATGTCAAAGTGAAACGACGATTCCGTAGCCGGAACAACAAAAGTTTGAGACGGAAGATTCACTTCGAATATTGTGTTGGCATCCTTTTCTATTGCCTCGAATACCTGTGCGAGTTGATCGTCAGACAACTGGACAGGTAACAGGCCGTTATTCAGTGCGTTTCCCTTGAAAATGTCGGCAAAAAAACTCGACACCACTACACGAAAACCGTGGTCGAATAAAGCCCATGCCGCATGTTCCCGACTGGAACCACAACCGAAATTCTTACCAGCCACGAGGATAGCTCCAGCATAGGCTGGGTTGTTCAGTACAAAACCCTCAACAGGTCGATCGGCTTTATCATACCTCCAGTCCCTGAAAAGGTTTTCACCAAACCCTTCCCTCGTCGTGGCCTTCAAAAACCTGGCCGGAATGATCTGGTCTGTATCAACGTGTTCTAATGGCATAGGGACCGCCGTAGAAATTATTTTCTTGAATTTATCCATGTCTATATTTCTTCCCTTATATCCACAATTCTTCCCTTGATAGCGGCAGCGGCAGCCATCAAGGGGCTTGCGAGAATCGTACGAGCACCTGGACCTTGCCTTCCTTCAAAGTTTCTGTTGGAAGTTGATACACAATACTCGCCGGCTGGTATTTTATCCTCATTCATTCCAAGACATGCCGAACAGCCTGGTTCGCGCAACTGGAATCCCGCTGCCTCGAAAATCTTATCGAGCCCTTCTTTTTTAGCCTGTTTTTCTACATGCTTCGATCCGGGTATGATCATTACGTCCACATTATCTGATTTTCTTTTGCCCTTGACGAATTCTGCCACGAGACGGAGATCTTCGATGCGCGCATTGGTACAGCTGCCGATAAATACATGTTGTATCTTTTTTCCCAGTAGCTTTTCTCCGTGTTGCAGACCCATGTAGGTCAAGGGTTTTGTATCTGCCGATTTCGGAATTTGATCGGTCACTTTCATGCCCATCCCCGGGTTGGTTCCATAGGTCAGCATGGGTTCTATGTCGGATGCGTCAAAGTGATACTCCGTGTCGAAAAACGCATCGGTATCCGTATAAAGACTTTTCCAGAATTCAA
>JBFKOL010000155.1:0-9540 GCA_041628815.1 Saprospiraceae bacterium
CAGGCATTGGACCGGATCATTGAATTGTCGGCAATAGGAAGTTGAAAGGAATAGACTTTTTTACATAGGTCATAACTTTCTTATTTCCAACGCAATTTTCAGTTTCCAACTCAGTGTCCATATCTCCGTTCTGCCCATCGCCTGTGCGACTTCAAGGTAGATCAAAGCTTTCTCCATTCGGCAAAAAGGAATTTTTGGCGTGCATTTCATGTTTATCTAATGTAACTTATAGGTGATTTTTGTCTGATGTCATGAAATACTGTTTCCTTTTGATATTATTCCTTGGTACATCTTGCCAGGCTCATCGAGATATCGTGGGTGAATCCGAACCCATTGATGATTTTCAAACCAACCGGATTGAAAACCCAATGCTGTCCATCGACCTTACTACCTACCTGAAAAGATTCCCAGGTGTGTACGTATCAGGACAGGGCTCATATGCATCCATTTACATCAGAGGAATCAATTCATTGATTTATAGCAACGAACCATTGATCCTGGTGGACGGAGTGCAGTTCAACTCCTATTCAGAACTCTACGGGGCGATCGGAACTTCGAGTATAAAACGTATTGAAGTACTTAAAAATCCCGATGAAACGGGTATTTACGGTATGCGTGGTGCGAATGGAGTGTTGAAAATTACCACGAAGAAGTAATCGTGTCGTCAGAAATCGATTAGGTCCAATCTTATTCAACAAATACAGATGATTCTTTTTCCTGACAAAAGGATCTGCCTGAAAGAGCGTCTTTTGAACCATGTCGATGTGAAAAGATCTTCGAATGCTTGCTTGTTGGTTCAACCGGAAAAGTTACTCAATCACCTCATAGACCTTAACGGGTTTCTCTTTGTTCTTGAGTTCAAATTCCCCCACCTCCTTACATTTGAATGATTCCTTAATCTTAAGGTAACAGGATTCCTTGAGGACAATTTGACTTTCCTTGCCAATGGATTGCAGGCGGTGGGCCGTATTCACCGTATCTCCAATCACCGTATAGTCCAGCCTTTTTAAACTGGTGCTGCCGATGTTTCCACAGATCATTTCTCCACTGGACAAGCCGATGGATACTTTAGGTTTATAGGATTTTAACTTGGCACTTGTCGGGATTTCATCAATGCGGTTTCGCACCGCCAATGCGGCATCAATGGCTCTGTCGAGGTGGTAATCGCCACGGAAAACAGCCATAACAGCATCTCCTATGAATTTGTCTACGTAGCCGTCGTATTCAAGGATCTCCTTGACCATAACGTCAAAATAGCTGTTCAGCAGCTTTACTACTACATCCGGGCTTGCCTTCTCGCTGATCGCCGTAAATCCGGTGATGTCGATGAATACGACCGTGGCCTCAATGATTTCGTTTTCCCTGATCTGCTGCTCAAAATCCCGATCGGCCATGAAATTTAACACCGATTCATCGACGTACATTTTAAGTATATTGTTTTCGCGGATCGCTGTCAGCGTCTCTTTAAGGTACTTCACATGGCCGAGTGTCTTTTCCATGGTCAGGGAAAGGTCGGTAAAGTCGATCGGCTTAGTGATAAAGTCGAAGGCTCCGCGATTCATGGCAGTGCGGATGTTTTCCATGTCCCCATAGGCACTTACTATGACCGATTTAAGCAGAGGAGACTCTTCGGTAAGATGAGACAACAACGTTAGACCATCCATCTGTGGCATATTGATGTCACTGAGAACGATATCGACGTCCTTTTCTTCTTTGAGTTTTTCCAATGCTTCGACGCCGTTGTATGCAAATACAAACTCGTATTCATTGGCGCGGATCTTTTTCCTGAATTTCTGTTTGATCAGAATCTCAAGATCCGTTTCATCATCTACAACAAGGATCTTTGCCATAGGTCACCGTTTGTACAAATTTTTTAAGATTCTATTGTTAAAAATCATTTTAATAGACATCATTCGATGCCCCTGTGACGGACGAATCAAAATAGAGAAAATTACGTATTCCAGTGTAATGTAATATAGTCTTGCAGAGATTACAATTCTTCCCTGATCTTCTATTCGAAAATCCATGGCCTGGATTGATGTAAACACTTCGTTTCCAAAATGTACACCATCCACTCCAAGGGATGATCTGAATCATTGAAGTACTGTGTAAGTCTTTTCAACTTTAGCATGGATTCACATGCCTTCGAATGTTTAAGAGGTCCGGAAAGTATAAATTGGCCGCCGTTGTTTTCATGGACATCGTGGGATACACGACGATGATGGAGTCGGATGAAACAGCAACGGTCGAAAAAGTTAAAAAACACCGGGCAATCACCGAAGAGGCTGTTTCCAGATTCAACGGGAAGTTGGTACAATATTTCGGTGACGGTTGCCTCGCCATATTTCCTGGTGCCACCGAAGCTGTTTGCTTCGGTCAGGAAATGCTTCAGAAGTCTACCCAATCCATATCACTTTCCCTGAGGATTGGTGTACATCTCGGGGAAATACTGGTCGATGGAGACCAGGTGTATGGAGATGCTATCAATGTGGCATTCCGAATTCAGTCAGTCGCTGATGCTGATACCATGTTTGTTTCTCAAATGGTCGCGGACATGGTGCAAAACAAAGATTGGATCAATATAGTGGACCGTGGTCATTACAACCTTAAAAATGTGAGCAACCCTTTAAGGATCTATCAGACGTCGGTTTCACTTATTAGAGATCAGGTCCCGGTCAGAATCAAAAGATACCGGTGGTACCATCCGCTGCTCGCATTGTTGTTAATCATTATGGTATGGTTTGGCTACACTGAATGGTCAGTAAAACAAGCGAATCAGTCAATTGAGAAGACGGTAGCAGTTTTACCCTATTCATTGGGACCTGGCGAATCTCAAAGTGATCGATACCTCGCCCAAGGACTGCAAATCATGACGATAAGACAACTGTCTATGCTCAAGGATTTGAACGTGATCACCAAAGAGGCCATTGAGACGGTGCTGTTTGATACCATTGATTTGTCCGATATGACTGATGTGTTAAATGCCCGATACCTCCTCAGAGGAAATATCAGGAAGTTGGGCCATGATTTCGTTTTGGAAATGGACTTATATGATGGTAGGGAAAAACGCTCTATATGGGAAAATACATATACATCGAGTACTGCCGAATTGTTTGATATGCAGACCAGGGTGATCAGCGATGTAATCGATGCTTTTGCCGTCAACCTTAAGGCCGAAGATATGTCTGCCATTCTAACTCCTCCAACCAACGACCTTAAGGCTTTCGAATTATACATTCAGGGTACTCAGTCATGGTTTGAATTCTACAACCGACGGGATCCTTTAAAGTTTGAACTTGCGATAACCTACTTCAACGATGCCTTGAAAATAGATTCTTCTTTTGCGCTGGCTTATGCCGGCCTCTGTAACTCTTTTTTTGTGAAATATTACTGGGATAGAGAAAACCACCCTGACAAAATGGATACCATCAAAATGTTGGGCGAAAAGGTAATGAGATTAAATCCCAATCTCCCGGAAGCCTATTACATCCTCGGAAATTACCATTATTTGGTGGCCGAAGATGCCGAAAAGGCAATGGAACTGTTGTCCTATGGATTCGAACTTAATCCCAATTCAACCGATATCATCAGAAGTCTTGTCAGGGTCTATCAGAGCCAGGGCAAACAGAAGGAAGCTTTGGCATTGTTGAAAAAAGCAGCATTGATCGATGCCGGAAGCAACCTGGCTTATTGGTACATCGATATAGGATGGGTCTTTCAATATCTCGGCGATTTCGAAAGAGCCGCGGTTTATTTTAAAAGATCCAGGGATATCAACCCTGACTACGTACAAGTTTATGCGGCGCTCAATATGTCGTGGATGGTAAGTGGACAATATGATTCACTTGGCTATACCACAGAAGAACTTGAGAGAAGATTCCCGGAACATGAAATAACCTATTATTGGCTGGGTGTTACGAATATGCTTAAGAATGATTACGAACGGGCTTTGGATCATTTCGAAACATTGGCCGAGCTTCCACCCGAAATGCACAGATTTTACAGCAGCATTTCCAAGGTTAGGCAAGCCCTGGTATTAAAGAAATTGGGTCAAAATGATAAAGCCAACCAAATCTTAAAAGAACAAGAACTGAAACTATCCATGACCTCCGATCCCTCCAACTACTATGAACTTGCAGGCATCCATGTCATGCAGGGTGAATGGGACAAGGGGATGTCCTACTTAAAATCCTTTGATCAGCACGGTTGGCTCGCCGGTTTGGAATATTTCATCTCAAAAGATCCATTGTTCGATGCTCTTCATGGAGACGTTGTATTTAACGCACTTGTAGAAAATGCAATTGCAAGAAAAGAAAGTCAACGGAATGTCATTCAATATTCGAATGACTGAAAAAAGCATTTTTTTTGAAAAAAGATCTATTAAAAAATGATATGCCACGCTGACTTTATTGTACCTTATGACCCTAATAGAATAGATATATTCAATTTTATATTACAAATAGTTTAAAAAAATTTTAGTTCAGAAGCCTATACTTAAATATTATTGGAACGATCTAAGATTAATGAGCGTTATTATATAAAGTTGTCATTTAGGGCGGCAGCATTGTAGAGATTTTGTCATTTCGTTAAAATGTTGGCCGTGAACTCCAGATTGAGAAAAATAGTACGATACCAGAGGGCGTCTGACGATATCATTAAGAAGATTCAATCGAATAATGAGCCATTCACAGGTCCTTTCAGGAAGGATGCCCGTCAGGCATTACAGACTTTTTTCAGGAGTAGTTTCAGGGTTCAGATGGGAATGGTTAGCCTTGCCGACCGTAAAGCCAACATACTTGTAAGGCTCAACTCTATTTTGATCAGTGGAATGGTGATTTTTTACAAGAATATCACGAGTATCACTGATTTGGCCACCATCAGTGTTGTCTTTTTTTTATCAACCCTATTGATATCATTAATTTTTGCCACCCTGGCAGTACGACCCAGTTCAGAAGATATCAAACACGATGGCGATCCTGAACTTGACAAAACGGTAGGTCATATGTTTATGTATACCCACTATGTCGACATGGATCCAGACGAATTTGAAAAGACATTCGATACCATGATGGCGGATGCAGGATTAATTTATGGAAGTATGGCGCGGGATCTATATCAGATTGGAAAAATCATAGTAAAGAAATATAAACTACTCCGAATTGCCTATACGACCTTTATGGGAGGTCTCGGGGTGACGGTTCTGCTTTTTCTTAGCTCGTTAGTTTTTACATAGAACAACTGCCTTGTCAGAACATATTGTATGTTCATGGGACGAATTCCAGAATAGTTGCGATTAGAGAGTGCCTAACCTTTAAGGCTAAATGTCATGTTCAAAAGTGAGAAAAATCAATACGTTAATAAGAAGAATACATGACATTGAAACAGTAAAATAGGGAAGATGAGACACATGATGCGCATACCATTGTTTGTAGCTGTGGCCGTGCTTTTTATTTGGCAGGCCTCCTGTCAGACCGATGCTTCCAAGGCTCTTGCGCTTCCTGCTGGACAGGCGGATGATGGGAGAGAAGCCTTTGTGAGACTTCAATGCAATCGTTGTCACAGCACCCCTGACATTGCATGGATAGGAGTGGAGCTCGAAGGGGACGTACATGTGAAAATAACTGCTGCAAGTAAGCCTGCAAGCCGTGAAGAACTTATCACTTCCATCACCAATCCTTCTTATAAGATTTCTAAAAGGCACATTCTCGCCATGACCACCAAAGATTGGGAGTCTCGAATGTTACCCTATGCCGAAGTGATGACCGTACAGGAATTGTGCGATATCATTGCATACCTCGATGAAATCTGGTCGACGCCCAAATGATCTTTCGCACCCAATATGATCAGCCAAAGAGACTTATCCGTTAAACTTGCCGACAGTTCCAAACTGTCGGCAAGTTGCCGGAATCTATCTCAATAATTTGATCAATGACCGATCTTGTCTATAAATGTCCAAATCTGTGCAATATTTTCAGACCCTCAATCTCTTTGAGTCTTGGTAAGGAGAGATGCTGGTGAGTAGAATCATCATCTTAATTGAGTCATATCAAGGCTAATTTGCAGCGAAATGACAACATTGAAGGCAGAATCAATTTAGAGATATCATGAAAGCTTCAACATTATCTTACATAGGCCTGTTGATATTTGCATTTTTGCTGTTGCAAGTTTCATGTGAAACACAATCCAGAGGATTCGCTCTTCCGGAAGGAGATGCAGAGGCGGGTAAAAGGTCGTTCGTCGAATTAAACTGTAACCAATGTCACAGCATTGAGGGTATCCCATGGGCAGGCAGTGAGGCGATGGGAGACCTTCGAATTGAACTAGGGGGTGAAGTCTCGAGCATAAAAACATACGGGGAATTGGTTACATCCGTGATCAACCCTTCCAAAAAGATTGCGCGAAAATATGAAGCGATAGCTACAACAGGAGATGGTCAGTCAAGAATGCGCAATTATAATGAGTATATGACCGTACAAGACTTGGTGGACATCGTTACGTTTCTTCAAGAAACTTATAAAATCGTGCCGCCACCGAATCCTTATTACTATTGATCCATACTTACCGTCAAATGGTCTCGAATCGTATGAATTTGGATATCTAAAACTTTGGATGAGCCAAATAGTAAGGGTATTTAATTTATTTGAACCAATCAATTAACCAATCTTGTTTTAACACCGAAGGGTGGTCATAACTTTCGGTTACTGACCACGTATGTGATTAGTTTAAACTACAGTAAATAATACATCCATTTAAGTTGCAAGCTACCCGATGAGTTTGTTTATTAATGTATGCGAATGAAAAATACCTTAATCTGGATATGTCTTGTCATTTTATTACCAGCGCTAACTGGTCAGCCAGCCAAGCCGGATATAGAAGTTTTGAAAAGAGCAATTGTTGCATACAAGGCAGACCAGCGAGGACCTTACAAGGATATCAGGTGGTTTTGCCCCGACGGCAGAATCAATGATCCAAAGACACCCTGCAATCAGGAAGGAGCTTTTCAAAGAGCACGGTATAAGGATGAAGTCGACCGTTTTGGAAAACAACATCACATTTTTCTGGGTCAGATTCTGATGGGTACTTCCAAGGAGAATTTTTTGGACGTATCCAATTATTTCTCACGCATGAAGCAGTACCAGCTGGAGCAATACCTGCAATCGATTGATAACGGCTGGATCAACGAAAAGGCGCAGTTTTACAGGGGGGCAGTTCAGGCTGAAGATGAAATGGCCTGGGGGCGCGAATTCCTTCTCCATATGCTTGGCCAGCAGGATTTGATCGAGAACCAATTCTTCATTACACGAAGGGCAGTACAGACACTTCCGCATGGCCTCGATGATCAATTGAAACAGCGCATCAGATCGGTTTCCAAAATCATATCGGACGAGGAGCCGAAATTTATGCCGGTCAGAATTAAAATTCATGGAAATCCGCAGGCCTCCGACATCCTGGCATCTAAAAACTTTATCGAAGCCAATAAAAACCTAAACAATGCGACGAGGCAAAAAATTCAAGATTTGATCCGGGATATGGAAGTGCTTTATGCTCCTTTGAACTATGATCAGAAAATAATAGACCTTTCTAAGTCAAGGCTGGATTCAGAACTGAAAAGCGACTTAACCGATGTATATCGAAGATTGAAAACGAGCCAATTAGATTTTTCGACCTTTGTCGCTTTGACCGACTTATTAGGTGGCTTGCGAGAAAAAATAGTAGCCACAAACAATGCAAGGACCAGGCTGGAAATGATGGATCATTCCATAGAGCTTGAGAATATTCTCCTGAATCGCTTTTCTGAAATGAACCAGGCCTATTTGGGGGAACTCAATGCGACGATATGTCAACTCGCCTCTGTAACATATGCTACCGGTCTCACCGAAAAATGGGAGTGGAAAAAGCTCGAAGGACAGATGGCTTCTTGTCACGGAGACGCCTTTATGTTGCACGACCTGATGGAATTTCATCGCGAAGCAAAAAAGAGTGTGGAGTGGAGTGTTAATATGTTCCGGAGTCATTACAACCCGGTAATCAATTTATTTGCTGCCTTCGAACCGCTATCCAATGGATTCATGGATGATATGATCCGATCAAGTGTTCTCCTCCCGCTGGGACAAAAGATTGGTCATCTGGGCCAATGGTTGAATGAAGAGCTTGATTTCAGGAATGAAATTGAAGGTGTTTCAAAAGCAAGTGGATTCCGTGGTCTGAACCCCGGATATGCCTTTGGAGAACTTGAAGTAATAAGTGGAAGTGCCGAAGATTTGGATATTGACAAATCCAAGATATACGTCTTCGACCATCCTCCCTCCGATCTGAAACCAGTCGCCGGGATCTTTACAGTTTCTGAGGGCAATCCTGTTTCTCACATACAGCTTCTTGCCAGAAATCTAGGGATTCCCAATACGGTAGTTGGCAAGGATGACTTTGCGCGACTGCAAAGGTTAAATGGATCAAAAGTTTTCTACGCTGTAAGCCCTAAAGGTACGGTAGTGCTGAAGAGTGCCAGAACAATGACCCGGGAGGAATCGGCACTATTCACCACGGTGGAACGCGCCCAAACGAAGATCAATGTTCCTACCGATAGACTCAAGCTGGACATTCAAACCCCAATTGACATGAAAACCCTTGACAAGGCATCGTCGGGCATTGTCTGTGGACCCAAGGCGGCAAACCTTGCTGAACTTAAAAAACATTTCCCTGAGCATGTCGTCGAAGGAATAGTCATTCCTTTTGGCGTCTTCAAGGCACATATGGATCAATCCATTCCCGGGCGCAATACTACCTATTGGGAATTTGTTGAAGAAACATTTGAGGTGGCAAAGAACAAACTGAAGGATGGAAGCTCTGAAACGGAGATTGAGAGATACCAACTCGATAGGTTGGAGATTTTAAGAGAAATGATCAAGGTCATGCCATTTTTGTCCACATTTGAAAGGGACCTGGAGCGCTCCTTTCAGTCTGTTTTAAATACTCCTCTTGGCAAAATTCCCGTATTCCTGAGAAGTGATACAAACATGGAAGATCTCAAGGATTTTACGGGGGCTGGGCTGAATCTTACCTTGTTCAACGTTTTGGACAAGACCAAGATATTGCAGGGCATTAAGGATGTCTGGGCTTCGCCCTATACTGAACGGAGCTATAAATGGAGACAAAAGTTTTTGTTAAACCCGGAGAATGTATATCCTTCTATACTGATTATTCCCGGAGTGAATGTGGACTATTCAGGGGTTCTTATTACCAAAGGTCTGACATCAGGTGTTGAAAATGACCTGACGATAGCTTTCAATCGCGGGGTTGGCGGTGCTGTAGATGGACAGGCCGCAGAGAGTTATACCCTGCATGTCGAAGGGTTCAATAGGCTAGAAGCTCCCGCAAGGGAGGCTACTATGAGATACCTTTCTGACCGTGGAGGTACTTCCACGCGCTACGTCGACTTTGCCGAAGCTATATTGAGTGAGGAAGACCTTGATGAAATTCGTACCCTTGCAAAAGAAGCGCGCGTTAAAATTGACCTCGGAGAGGATGGTGGTACCGAGATCG
>JBFKOL010000156.1:0-9456 GCA_041628815.1 Saprospiraceae bacterium
ATCTGATAGTAGACTATATCGATCACATGAATCACCACCTCAATCAAATCGTCCAAATAGCAAAAGAATGGCAAAGCCAATGAAACCCTGGGAATTGCTTCAATCGGAATACCTTTTTCGCAAGCCTCCGTGGCTGATCATAAGAAAGGACCGGATAAAGTCGCCCGCTGGCATTATTATGGATGACTACTTCATATTTGAGTATCCGACCTGGGTAAATGTCATTGCACTGACCAAAGAGGGTAAGTTTGTTTTTGTGAGGCAGTACAGGCACGCTTTGGGAGAAGTGTCTTACGAGCTATCTGCCGGGATATGCGATGAGACAGACCAGGACCCGCTCGATACAGCTCGTCGGGAGTTGCTTGTAGAATCGGGATATGGCCGTGGTAGCTGGAGCCCTTGGATGATCAACAGTGCTAACCCGGGGACGCATACCAATCTTACCTACTGTTTTCTAGCGCTGGATGTCGAAAAAATTGGCGACCAGGCACTCGATCCCACTGAGGAAATGAGTGTTCACCTCCTCGATCGAGCATTTGTAGTTGATCTGTTAAAAACCAATGCTATAAGACAATCGTTGCATGCTGCAGCACTGTGGAAGTACTTCGCGGAATATGGCTATTAAAGGAACTGCCGGACACGGATATGAATCCTGGAGTATGAAGCTGATGTCACTATCGGTCCATCTTTGCGATCATTTCTGCAAGAATATCCAGGTAAAGATCAATTTGCTTCAGGTGTGTTCTAAAACATACCATTGCTGCCCGTAACCAGAATACACCGTCTATGTTTGTTGAAGAAACGAATATCCTTCCGTCTTTCTGGATGGCCTTCACAAGCATTTCATTGAATGCGTTGGGATCTCCTTTCTTCGGTACATACCTGTAAATGACCACCGACAGATCCGGTTCAGGACCCGTTTCAAATCCGATTTTTTTCACTTCCTTGTGAAAATACCTTGCGAGCAGCCATTTTTCCTTCAAGGCTGCGATGATCGGTTTGGTGCCGTGCAAGGCAAGCGGCAACCACATTCTGAGGCCTCTGAAATGTTTGGTAAGTTCGGGTGACAAGTCACAAGGTGAAAGTTGGTCACGAGCGTTGTAGGCATCTTGCAGATAATTGGCTGTGTAGTGGAAGGATTCGAAGAGTGCATTTCCGTTTTTGACCAAAACGATTCCTATGCCATAAGGAAGGAATAAACTTTTATGGGGGTCGAGGACGATGGAATCAGTGCGCTCTATACCGGCAAACAATGGCTGCAATTCATCTACCATGATGAAAAATCCTCCGTAGGCAGCATCCAGGTGTAACCATGCACCGAATTGTTCGGTGACATCGGCAATTTCGTTTAACGGATCTGCCGCTCCGGTATCCGTGCTACCTGAGGAAGCCGCCACAAAAAAAGGTATCAGCCCTGAAGCCACATCGCGCTCCATTTGCCGCGCCAAATCTTGGGCATCCATCCTGAATGCGCTGTCAGTCTGTATTTTTCTCTTGGGGCAACAGGCCAGGCCGGCAATCCGCAGTGCCTTGTCCACACAATGATGGGTTTGTTGGGTGAAGTAGATGACGGAACGAGATGAATTCTCCGGCCCTATTTCCTTGAAGTCCCTGGCTGCAGTGACAGCGATAAGGTTGGCCATTGAACCTCCCGATGTAATGTTGCCCAATGCGTTTTTTGGGTAATTAACAAGCTCGGCTGTCCATCGTATCAATTGGTTTTCCATCCTTACTGCTCCGGGACTGGCATAGTACAATCCTGCATAGCGGTTGGTGACCGCTGCCAAATAATCCGCAATTGCACTGGTGTAGAGCCCTCCTCCTGGAATGTATCCCAGGTGACCTGGAGATGCGGGGTTGATGCCAGGGGTATCGACATATTTCTTGAGATCAACCAGCAAATCATCGAGATTTCCAGGCTTTTGGAAATAACCAGAAAAGTCACACCGGTGCTCTTCGTCTTTCTGATAGGCTTTTGTTTCGAGATTTGCGTCAAGGAAGTCATTGGCGTAGCTCAGGGCAGACTCGAAGAGATGTTTGCGTTCCTCAGGCCCAGGCTCCAATGATCTGCTTGTACGCTCCAAAGAAGCGATTTCAGCTATACTCACATCGGTTGTCCTTTTCATAATTTGCCGCAAAAGTAGTGATTGCAGGTCTGGCCGATGAAACAATCAGGAAGTTTCAGTGGAGGGAATTTTCCTATGTCCGGTCAGAACAAGGAGCAATACTCCTGCAATGACAACCATACTGCCGATAGCCTGGGCGAGATTCATTCGTTCTTCAAGAAGAAGGTAGGCCAAAGCAATGGTGGAGACAGGTCCTACTGTGCCGATAATGGAACTGCTGGCCGCTCCAATTCTATGAATTCCCTCCATGATCATGAAGGAAGGCAGTACGGTTGAAATCAAAGCTATTAAAACGCCATAAATGTAAACCGGGGTCTCAAACCCGAACATGTTGCTCCTGGTAATTACAACTTGATGAAAGAGAATCGCCAACGTGGCCACGGTCATGGAAAGTGAGTTGTATGTGAGGGCATCCAACCTGGTAAGCATGGACTGGCTGCCTACCAGGTATATGCCATAAGAAAGTGCTGAACCTAGTACGAAGCACGTACCCAAAATGATTGCAGAGTCTTGCTGGGCAGATATGTTTCCACCGAAGGCACAAAGAATACCGATGTATGTTATTACTATGGCGGCAAGTTGTCGTCGGTTGATCGTTTCACCGTACCACAGGTATGAGAGTAAAACGACGAGGGTGGGGTAGATGAACAGAATTACACGCTCAAGGCTGGCATCAATGAACCGCAGACCTTCTAGGTCAAGAAAGCTGGCGATGTAAAAGCCACAGAGTCCCAAAACAATAAGCGGCAGCAAACTTTTCCTGATTGTCTTAAGTTTGGATGGATTTCTATGAACAGACCAACACGCCAGAGCGATAAAAAAAGGGAGTGAAAAAACCATTCTTAAAGTTAAAAGTGAAATGCTGTCCACTTCATATTGATAGGCAAGCTTGACGAAAACAGCTTTGGTCGAAAACAATACTGCACCGAGCAAGGATAGAACGGCACCAACCCACGAATAAGATTTTTGCGTTGTACTCAAGCCCTTCAGTTTAATATGACCTCAAGTAGTCGTCCGTACCACAGCTGACGACGCGTTTAATTTACCTGTTTTTATTGGGGCAAACTGTAGAGAGAGCATGGAATCGATACGGCGCTTTTTTTGATTTTATAAGCTGTAATAAACCATTATTATCGGACTTGTCACATTAAACAGACGGGTATTGCCGGTACCTAACCTCACATCATATCCTATCCTTAGACCTAGTTCGTGTCGGTCATTGATAGGCACTTTGACGCCTACGCCAAGATTAGAGGCCAATGCGAACTTAGCCGTGCTAAAGTCACTCGTTGTAGTTTTAATCTGTCCATCAGGTTCGAGGACATTGAAAGTGACAAGAACGTCGTCGATAATCTGGTAAGAAGGTATCAATTCAAATGATAAGAATCCTTTCAAATTGCGAAGGAGAAAATTGTGCATTAACCCAGCTTTTATGCCGAGGTCCAAGGTGCTTGCATCGATGGTAAAGGTAACTTCTCCAAAGCCCAAAAGGTTGAAATAATCCACGTCAATCTTGTGTAGCCTCACACCGGTTATCAATGACGTATTGGTGCTAAGAACCGGAATTTCCAGATTGTATCCCAGGTAATAGGAAGGTTTCCGTGGATAATCACCCCGCCGTAGACCTCCTATGGGCACTGCACTGACGACATTCCGCGAATTGGCAACATTGTAAGCAGTGTAACCAACACCCCCGTAAACACTGTGTCTAATGGCAGGATTCAACAGTCTTTTACAGGTATTGTGTGACTTTACGATCCTTGCCATGGAGGCTTTCGAGTAAGTTGACTCCTTTATGTACCTATCCAACTGAGGACAGTTCACCCATTCTTTTTCCAGAACCTTCATATAATACGACGGCTTGCGATTCTCATTGGTCATTTCAATGAAAACACCATCTTTTCTTTCCAAATAGAACCTTGACTCGAGGTTTTGATCTTTCAGGTAATACAAATTCAGGGTCCCCTCCACGATCAATTCGAGAAAGGCAAAATGTCCAGGTTCTATTTCTCTTGAAATGTAAAGGTTGCCATAATGTTTGCGATAGGCATCAACTTCTGTTGGGCCCCAGTGTGTAGTCTTTCCTTTATTTACGACTGCGAAGGAGTAATGCGGATTTACCCCTTCCATCGTAATGATGTGTACATCAGAAATTGTGGCTCTTCCGCGTTTATAAAATGACTTTTGAGCCGATAATTGGTCCGTGAAAGAAAGAAACAACAGGAGAAAAATGAGCAATGAAAAGGAGGGATATGAGTTTTTCATCGTTTCGGTTGGTTTTATCCGGTTTCCCTACCGCACTTAAAAATTACTAATAAGCCGAGATCTTACAAAAGATCAACGAATGAAATATCCAATTTGTCCTCGTGTGAATGCAAATTAATAGGTCGGCATACTGGGATCGATTTCTTTGGCCCATGCCGTAATACCTCCTTTTAGGTTAAAGAGATTGTCGAAACCCTGTTTCTGAAGGGCGTCAACGGCAACCCAGCTGCGCTTGCCCGTCCTGCAGATCAGGACGACATCCTTATCTGTCGCAATTTTTTCACGGTTGTTCATGATTTCTCCCAGAGGGATTAAATCACCGTCTATATTGACGAAGTCCCATTCATGTTGTTCTCTCACATCTATCAATTGATGATCCTTGCCACTTTCTCTCCACTTCTTCAGTTCATGTACTGTGATTTCCCTAATTGCAGCCATAGCAGTTTCTTTTTTTGGTACAACCCCGCAAAATTGCTCATAGTTTATCAAATTCGTAATTCGAACGTTGGTTTTATTTGGAAATTTAATTTTTCGAACCGTTGCGGTCAGTGCATCGTAGAGCAGCAATTGACCAACGAGAGGTGTACCTAGACCTGTAAGTACTTTCAGCACTTCTGTCGCCTGCATGGTTCCAATCACTCCGGGAAGTATTCCGAGTACCCCGCCAGTAGCACAGTCCGGCACAGTCCCTGCGGCTGGTGGAAAGGGACAGATGTCCCTGTAGTTAGGGCCCCTGGCACCATCATCGTGCGGATAATTAAATACGGATACTTGCCCTTCGTACCTGAAAACAGAAGCGTACACATTGATTTTATCTTCAAGCACACAGGCATCATTGACGAGGTATCGTGTAGGAAAATTATCCGTCCCGTCGGCGACTACATCGAATTGGGCAATGACTTCCCTGGCGTTATCCGTAGTAAGCTGTTCGTTCCAGAGCCTGATCTCTATTTCAGGGTTGATGGATCTGAGTAAGTCTCGTGCCACGATGGCCTTAAGTCGTCCTATGTCGGAATGACGGTAGAGAACCTGTCTTTGGAGATTGGAAAGGTCGATGATGTCGTCGTCAATGATACCAATTTGTCCTACTCCAGCAGCTGCCAGGTAGAGGAGCAAAGGAGATCCAAGGCCTCCTGCACCGACTACCAGGACCTTACTTTTTTTAAGGCGCAACTGTTCTTCGGGACCAAAACCCGGGAGATTGAAGTGCCTGCTATACCTAATATATTCTTCTTTTGATAGCATGTCTTCGCTGCTGTGAAAGTAGTGTGATTTTTGTATCGATGCTCAAAAAAAGATGATATACCTTCCTATATATACTACTGGATTGTTCATATATAATTCATTTACAATAATTAATATGTTAAATTATTCTTTAATATGTTGGAGTTGTTAATATATTCGCATTTACAATAATATGATATTAGAACATGTCTTCGAAAAGCAAGAGAAAGCGCAAGGGGAGAAATTCGGCAGGGGATCATAGGATTGCAAAGATAACGGGTACACTTTTGGTGCTGGTGGCATTGTACCTGGCCATTGCATTTACATCTTACCTATTTTCTTGGCGCAACGACCAGGATATGGTACTGCAACTGTCATGGGGAATATTGTTTGAAGGTGATGTCGCGGTCAAAAACTGGTTGGGTCGCTTGGGTGCCGTCGTTTCGAATTTTTTCTTCTATTGGGGTTTCGGGGTCGCATCGATCATGATTATTCCTGTAATTCTGAAAATAGGGGTACACCGCATCCGCAAAGTACCATTCAACAAAACATGGCCTTTTATCCATAAGACATTCTTTTTAATGTGCTTTGTTTCAATCACATCTGCTTTCCTCTTTCAGAACTTCTCTTTCCCTTGGGGAGGTAGTTTTGGTGGTGCCATTTGTTTGTGGATGAGCAATTTCATAGGACCTGTCGGACTTTTAATGTTGTTGCTTTTTTGCCTTTTGACATGGGTGATCTGGAAGTTCAACCCCGCTATCGAATCCCTGGCCATGTCAACTCCTTTTGGGGGACTTTCACTACCATCTTTTCTTCATTTTCGTTCATCCTCCTCCCGTGATGATTATCAGCCAAACGAAGATTATACTGAAACCCTCAGGCCGCGTGATGAGCGTTCATCACATTCCGTCGCATTCGATGGGGCCATTCCGAAAACCAAACCGACCTCCAACCCAAGTTTTCCGGTTCGGGAACGTTCAGGCGAGTTGGAGCTTGAACTTCCTGAAACCATGATTGGCGAACCATCCGTCAAGAAAGGCAGCCCATTTGAAAAAATAGAACTGCAAGACTTTGGTGTAGAAAGCGCCGCCGCAAAGCGCAATGAGAAGATAGAAGAAAAAATGGCCGACATTTCTCTGGAGACCAACAAAGGAGAGAAGGTAAATCGCGAATTGACCGTTGAACAGGAAAACTCGGACCACAACGAACCGTTTGACCCAACGAAAGAACTGTCTTCCTATAAGTACCCAAAAATTGACCTGCTGTGTGACTATTCCGATCAAAAACTGGAAATAGACAGGGAGGAATTGGAGGCTAACAAGGATCAGATTATACGGACCTTGTTGAATTACAAAATTGAAATCACAAAAATTAGGGCGACTATCGGGCCTACAGTGACTCTTTACGAGATTGTTCCGGCGCCCGGTGTTAAGATAAGCAAGATCAAAAACCTCGAAGATGACATAGCACTTAGCCTTGCTGCATTGGGTATCCGGATCATTGCACCTATTCCGGGAAAAGGAACTATAGGTATTGAGGTACCTAATAAGAAGAAGCAGATCGTTTCTTTCAAAGAGGTAATTCGATCGGACAAATTCCAGAATGCGAAGATGGACTTGCCTGTAGCGCTTGGTAAAACGATTTCCAACGAGGTGTTCGTGGCTGACTTGGCAAAAATGCCTCACTTGCTGATAGCAGGTGCCACGGGACAGGGAAAATCTGTAGGGATCAATACCATTATTATGTCGTTGCTTTACAAAAAGCATCCGTCGCAAGTCAAGTTAGTACTGATAGATCCCAAGAAAGTGGAGCTGTTTCCATACAGCCAGATCAACAAACACTTCCTGGCTTATTTGCCCAATGAAAATGAGCCTATCGTGACTGAAACGAGCAAGGTCATTTATACACTGAATTCATTGTGCATAGAGATGGATGAGCGCTATGATCTACTCAAGAAAGCGCGTGCTAGGAATATCAAAGAGTACAACGAAAAATTCATTTCGAGAAAGCTCAATCCACTGAATGGTCATAAGTTCATGCCATTTATCGTACTTGTAATTGATGAGTTTGCCGATTTGATCATGACGGCAGGAAAGGAGGTGGAATTGCCGATTGCGCGTATAGCGCAGCTGGCAAGAGCCGTGGGAATTCACCTGATCATTGCGACACAGAGACCTTCTGTGAACATCATCACAGGCGTGATCAAGGCAAACTTCCCGGCAAGGATTGCTTTCAAGGTAACGTCCAAAATTGATTCCAGAACCATTCTTGATGGAGGGGGAGCAGACCAGTTGATTGGCCGTGGTGACATGTTGTTAAGTGTCGGAGGCAACATTGTACGACTTCAGTGTGCTTTTGTCGATACGCCTGAGGTGGAAAAGTGTTCTCACTACATCGGTCAACAACAAGGCTTCACTGAACCTTTTTACCTCCCTGAATATGAAGCGGAAGATGCTGGAGCCGGAAGTAAAAATATAAGCCTTAACGAATTGGATGAGGTGTTCTGGGATGCGGCAAACCTGGTCGTCGCCAACCAGCATGGCTCAACTTCAATGCTCCAGCGCAAGCTTCAACTGGGCTACAACCGTGCCGGAAGAATAATGGATCAGTTGGAAGCATTGGGTATAGTCGGAGAAGGTCAGGGGTCAAAACCCCGAGAGGTCTTGTATTTCAGTGAGATGGAATTGAGACAACTCAAGGAAAACCTCATGAATCGTTAGAAAGTCTTTGGATTCGGTAATCGGGTGAATAACACTTTTTACTGCCAATAAGACTCAATGCCTGTCCTTGTATCCGCTTATGATATTTTTTAATACGTCGTGCTGCTTCATGGCACTCCTTACAAAATAAGTCGATTCTGTACTTTTCAGAACATTGTAGGCTTTTTCAAGGTAGGCTTCAAGTTTTGAATAGAACAATGCAGGATCCCTTTCTTTCTTGGAGCCATTGTTGAACAGAGTTGTGGCATAATTGATCAACGTGTGGGCAAACATTTCCTTTTGCCAATTATGAAAGTCGGTCAGATTTTCAGCTTTCTCACAGTAGTCGATCACCTCATGTTGAAGGGTCGCGAGCTTATACCATTCACCGGACAGAACGTATTGTTCCGACGAATCGACCAAAACAGAGGCAAAATCCAGATAGCTATGGCCCAATTCGCGCTGGTTTGCTTCCGTTGGATTGAATCTGTAGCTCATTTCAGCTTCAATCACTTTTCGTTTCCTCTCAGGTAGTGCAAAAAACGTATTAAGGGTGTCTTCGAAATTGTAACAAGGATTTTTTGAATGCACTACCGGGGTACGCGTCCTGAAATCCTCGGCAGTTAACGGGCAATCGAGAAGCTGCCACATTGGCTGAGCCGGAAGGTGATCACGAATAAACATCTCAGGAGGAGACAAAAAATATTGATCTTCATCCCCATTGCGCCATGTATTAGGGTCTGATATCAGACCTGAAGCCCATGTAACATCTACGAGATACCAGGTTGAATCCAAAAGTACGGCGTTCCATGCATGGTCGGGAGCCTCGAGTTCCACGTGTGACGTAGGTGTTCCCCGGCTATAACCCGAAACCGTATAAGCCGTGATATTGATCTCGTCACACAGTTTGTTGAAAAGGTTCGAATAACCGGTACAAACGGCTTTCCTGCGATTCAATACCTCTTCGACGTCGAAGTTGTACCTATACTCATTATTTGATACAGCGTGCCTGTCATAATGAATATTGTGCTTGATCCAAACATAGACAGATCTGACTTTTTCTCGATCACTGTAGTGTGATGGACCAAGATATTCTGCGAGTACCGGGACTGAGATGGCCTGGGACTTACCTGCTCCCAGAG
>JBFKOL010000157.1:0-9410 GCA_041628815.1 Saprospiraceae bacterium
ATCCAAGGCTCGTCGAGTTAGTCGTTTATCCGGACCATATGAGCCAAACTTGATGGCTCGCTCTTCCCTTCGATACGAAGCCGAGGTAAAGGGGTCATACATTTCGATGTGAAGCCTGGGCCTCCATATGCCCCACCACCATGCCCACCGTATCTTTTCACCCAACGTTTTTTCCCAGAGATCAATGGTCAGCCGTGCCGAGGCAAAAGCATGTACGGCATCCAGCTCCAGGTCGGTGTAATCGTCCCGGATAAAATTTCCATCTTGATCAGGTTCCACGTGCATGCCATCGACAATCAAATACGCATCCCGCGGACCTGCCTTGGGTTTGCCCGGCACCTCCACCTGGTGCGTTTCCCATACCTGGTTATTCATATCCCAAAGACGGATGAGCATCTGGCAACAATCTCGGGCTTCAGGCATATTTTGTTGACTTTAACCACCACCCTAAGAGCGATACAGCCAGAAATGACAAACCCACCCACAAGAACCATTTATTGTTTGAACCAGTCACCGGTGAGCTGACGCCGATATGTACGAAGCCCGCCCAGAAAAACGGAACCGCAGATCTCGAGAAGTACGCTACTTCGATGAATGATTTTTTCGCTTCCAGGAGTGCTAGGTTTGTCTGCATACCTTTTTTCAAGTTCTTATAGAAAAGACGTGTGATTTCGCTGGTTTGCATATCATTGACATTCCATAGGCTCATCATGGTAGCCGGACATCCGGCCTGTGCAAATCCTCTTGCTATGCTGAAGATGCCTTCACCTTCTATTTCTTTGCCTACCCCGGATTCGCAAGCAGACAAGACAGCTAAATGAACATCGTTCAGCTCCATTCCGTACAATTCATAGGCGAGAAGCCTCCCGTCTTCGTTCGCATTGGGTGCATCCCTAAAGTGTAAACTGGAATTCAGTTCGTTTTCTGTATCTCCACTTCCGTGTACTGCCAGGTGTAGTATATGATGTTTTTCTGCTTGCTCCTTAAACACTTCTTCGGTTGCACGGACACCTTTGTACACACCCACATCGTAACTTTGAAAAATCTCAGCTATGATGTCACACTCAAAAGAAGAACCTACAATTTCAGGAAGGGCAAGGGAAGATTGATCCTTTGGTTCTTCTCCCACCATATCATGATCTGAAAAGGCCATTGCAAGAATTTTTGGGCTGGATATCTCCTGCCTTTTATTGACCATGTCCTCGTAGAGCAGGTTCAGACTGTACGTATAGTTGACATCCCTCGTGTGCAATAAATACTGCGCATTTTTAAAATCAGCCTGCCCCGGTGATACAATCAGCGCCTCGAATGGCAGGAGTGACAAGATTCCGTCCGGGGATACTATTAAACTTTTCGACTCCGTTCCGGAAAGGGGTTCCATTAGTTTGCTGTAGATGTGATGAGCTGTTTGCTCATATTTTGCGTAACGATCGGTTGAATTGCTTGCGGAATCACTGGGTTGAGTCCTGGCCAGGTCTTCTAAAAAAGACTTGAGTATCTCCCGGTCTCCCAGTGAAAAGGGAATGGCGTGTAAGTCAGATCCAATGTCAGTGATGACAATTGCATAAATGATCGTATCCGACCAAAAGTATTCTATGATCTGTGTGTTTTGATCCATTTGTTCCTGTACATCATCCAGTGACAACATCGAGCGGAAAGTCTCCGAATAATAGGTCGGAAAGTCCCTGCTCATTCTCTGCTGAAATGCGGCATATTCATTGTCCAAATCGAATATCTCGGACTGTAGCTCCAGTCGACGAAGGGAATCGGACGCGCCGTTGAGTTTAAACCTCAGTCCTTCCATTTTGCTGGACATCACAGATTCATATTCCATCAGGCTGTCCGGTATATTGGTGCCGGAAGCTTTTCTCGCCCTGCTTTGGTCACCGTATAATTTGATGTAGCGGTTTTTCTCCATCAAATGAAAGGCCAGCTTGGGGTATTGATCATGGGGTTGATCTTGGTGAAGCCTTGCAATCAAACTGAGCGCATGTTCGGCATTTGCCCGGTAAAATTGGGCGAGAAAAAGCTTGCTGCGCTCGGCATACAGCGCATTCCTGAATTTGTCGGAAAGCAGTTCGAGAAACTCATACATTTGAAGGGCTTCGTCCAGTGCCGACGGTTGTTGGTTGGTAAATCCAATTTCAGTGAGAATGAGCGCTTTGGTTGACAAACATTTGTAAACCTGGTCCGGAAATGGAGTGCTGAAATTTTCCAGCGACATTTCTTGATTAAGATCCGTCAAAGTGGTGTCAATCGCATGAATTGCCGTTTGGATATGGTCCATGCTTTGATCCAAATCGTGGTTTGCCAGGTAGTACAGCGCTAACGATTCCGCAATGCTCGACTTTTGGAACTGTGAGTCATTTTCGGAAGCGTAAAAAGATTGTAGTGCCTTCTCTCCATAATAAATGGCCTTTTCTACATGATGATGATAGAAAAGTACATCGGCATATTGTTCATAACTGTTAATGAGATAATCGTTTTCGGGGGATCCTAATTTGGTGCCTCTTGCTATGGCCTCTTCAAACATGTGTATGGCCGTGTTCAGATCATTCAAATAGCCATAGCAGCTCGCCAGGTTGTTGAGTTGGTTGATCCATTGAGGAGAATCCTTCCCAAATAAAACCGCTTTCATTTCCAGGGACTTCTCAAAGAAACCTCGTGCCTGTTCAAAATCATCCAGATCAAAATAAGCAACACCGAGGTTGTCATTTATGAAGGATATTTCTTTAACCGGCGAATAAGGAATGGCTTCGTACATACGCTTGGACGCAAGGCGTACATTCATTGCCCTTGTCGGATAATGCGCATCGCGCAGGGTTAACCCATAGTAACGATACGCACGTGCCAGCGGCAGGGAAAGCTCACCCAATTGGCTTCTATAAATTTCGATGGCTTTTTCATGGTGGTATTTCGATTGTTCGAATTGCTCAACCTCACGGTAATATCGACCGAGTTCGTGATGTATTTCTGCAAGATCGAGGTGATCCGGTGGTAAAGTGTTTTCCCATATTTCCAATGAGCGAATAAATGACGAATCCGCCTTTCCAGTTTTTCCTTTTCCCCATAGCCAATAGATGCCCAGGTAGCAATGCGTCCGGCCCACTTCAGGGTGATCGGCAGCGAGAAGTGCAGTTCCTTCCTCTAGTGTCCGGTTCAAGGTATTATAGGCAACCGGATACTCGCTCTGTCCCAGTTCGGCACGTGCTTTTTTGTTCAAACTATAGATATATCCTTCCCAGTCTCCCTGTTCTTTGAATTTTATGGCAAGTCGTTCAAATTTTGGCCAAGCTTTTTCCCACTCCCATACCATGATCAATGAATCCGCTTCCCTTACCTGGGGATTTTTCTTGAAGTTGTTGTTATGATCCGGGTTAATTGTTTGTGCCTGGATAAAACCGGGTGGTCCTACGAGTAAAACAAAGGTGAGATAAATGAAAAGACCCCAGTACATGATATAGGGAGATGCGTGCCTTGTATAAAAATAACCAAAATCCAACAGTGCGGCAAAGTGAAGTAAAAGTATTAGGATTGAGATCGAGGTCCTAATGATTCTATAAAGCGGTAATTCGAATTTCTTTCTATATCGAACCAAGTCAAATGAGTTAAGATATGATTCCGAATCATTACTGTCCGGTTAAATCTCAAACGACCCTATTCTGTTGATCTAAGTAGATGATAATCAGCATTCGTTGTTTTCGATCTAAAATGTAACTCCCCTCATTGTTATTTCAATTCGGTTCATTGGCACTCAAGTGCAATTTTCAATGTATTTCTTGTTGATATCACCTTTTACCAAGAATGACCTGTGCTGCTGCCAATGGCGATCAGGAGTAAAAATACTCCCGCCGAAATGGCCTTCAACACATTGCCTTTCGGCAATTTCCTTCACCGATGTTCAGTCATCCTCGCTATCGCTCAGTCACGTAGCGCCCGCCTGCGGACGGGCAGGCCTGCCCGCTGCCATAATTCACTTGTACAAGCGCAGGCGGGGCTTATCCTGCGCATTTACCGTTTTAAGAAGAAGTATTTCCAAGATATATAGGCTTTAGGGTGGTTTCGCCTGCAAAAAGCAGGATGGAGAAGCAGGTGTTTTTCTATTCCGAATCCATTTAAGCATAACCCTTCGAGCCTGAAACGGTGCTCATTTCCCGCCATATTCAGCAGCACGAGCTTTTGTGCACTTCCCGCCTTCCATAGCAAGTATTGCGGCGGACAGGTTGGCGGTCAAAAGTGTAAGAAGAAACAAGTTGGCCGATTCCCCGGACAACAATGGTTCCGAATTCAGAGTTTGAATCCAGTATAATGCCTCCTGAAATCGTCACTTTTTAACATCCTCCGACCTTAGATGCAAGGTGCAACCTATTATTAACCACTTCCTTCTGTCAATCACAGAACTGCCGTTTGTCGCTCTTAATGACAACCGCTATTTTCATACTCTTTGATATTCAAAACCTAAATCTTTTCAGACATGAAATCTTTTCTCTGCATCCTCCTTGGTACCACCCTTATTTCGATTCACAACTTGAACGGACAAGCCTACAATGGGCATTGCAAGTAACGGCGACACTGAAAATTCACGAAGAGCAAATGGACAATTTCAAAGCCCTGGCAAAGCAATGTATTGCCACCGTCAAGGAAAAAAATACCGGCACCCTACAATACGACTGGTTTTTGGACGAAGTCAACAGACGGTGCATCGTGCGCGAAAAGTATGCCAGCTCAGATGCTGTGTTGGAGTATATGGGTAACCTGGGCGATCTGTTGGGCCAATTGTTGGCTACCTGTACGTTGGAGATAGAAGTCTTCGGGACGCCTTCTCAGGCACTGATTGATGCTACGGCAGAAATGGCCATAAAGGTCTATCCTTATTTCGGCGGACTGTGAAATAAACTTAAGTTGATCTGTTTCCGCCCGAATCAGCCAAAGAAGTTTCGCAACATTTCGACGAGTGGACTTAACGGATAGATACAGACCATGGCCCGTAAAATTCAAACCTTCTTTACCGATTTCAATCCCATGACCGGCCAAATCCATTTGATCCTCCTAATAACAAATTCATAGATGAGGAAAGTGCCCAGGAAGGTGCCCACGGCGAGGCAAGCAACCTCTAGGTAAAGTGGTAGCGACACCTTCAAAAGTACATATGCCAAAAGAATTGTAACGGTCTGGTGCAAAATGTAAAAAGGATACACCGCCCTGTTGGCATACGATAAATTGGCTGATGGTCGGTTCAGGTATTGGGCGCCGTATCCAAAAATGGCGAGGATCCATGACCAGCCGTTGACAACGGTAACGATCGCTTCGATGAAATGCACCGCGATCCCGTCCTCGAGAAAGGACCATATCGCCACCCTGGTCAGAAAAGCGGCTATACCGATCACCAGCGCGGTGGATTTGATCCTGTCCACAGCTTTCCACCAGCTTTTTTCGGCTGAAAGCAGGACAAAACCCAGGAGAAAAAGATAACCATAACTGGTCAGGGCAAACCAATCGCCGACAAAGGCATGGGTGACTTCAAAGAAGGGTTCCATGAAGGCTTCGAATAAATAAATGGGGATGACTAAAAGATATAAACCCCATTTACGCTCGAGGACTTTGTTTATCCAGGACTGGAAACGGGATAACCTTCCATGCTTGAGGCGAATAAAAAACGGCGTAAGTACCAGGGAGTAGAAAAGAAGGTAGGGAAGAAACCACAGGTGATGCCATGAAATGTTGCCCGAGGGATAGACCCCTGAAAAAGCATCATGCATCAGAAAATGCAAGTAATTATAGGCATAACCATCGTTGACCACCCTTTCGATAAAAACCTGCGGGGGCACAATGACCAGCATACCGAATATCAGCGGGATACCCAGGCGGTACAATCTTTCGCGGACATAGGTGCCTGAGCTCCTGAACCCAAGGGCATACCAGGTGCCCATACCGGATACGACAAACAATATGGGCAACCGCCATTGGTTGATGAACAGCATTGGCCACCTGAACCATCCTATGGTTGTCTCATTTTTGATGTGCCACCCCCAGGGGACGTAAAACATACCCACGTGGTAAATGATCAACAAACCGAATACCAAAACCCTGATCCAATCCAGGTCGTGCCGTCTGATTTTTTTCATGATTCAATACTTTGCACCAAAACTGGATCATCTGTCAAAAGGAACCAAAAATAACGGGTGCGAAGGAGTACGGAATTACAATGCCGTACCAGATTCAGCTTTTTTCCTTCGATTTGACATAGATTGATGGTGTGGTACCTGTCACTTTTCTGAAAGCCTGGTAGAAGGCGGATTTGGATTTAAAGCCCACACTCTTGCCAATTCCCTCAATATTGATATGGCTGTAGGCCGGGTCCTGCAGGTAGGAAATGGCGCGTTGGACCCTGAATTGATTGATGAAATCGTTGAAGTTGATGCCAAGTTCTGAATTGATTGCCTGCGAAATATAGGTTGACGGCATGCCCATTTGGTCTGACAATTGCTTGAGCGTTACCTGCTGCTGTATTGCGAATCCGGTTTCATTGATGAATGCGTTGATTTCGTGCAGCGTCGCCCCCGGACTATTGGCCATGCCGGAAGAGTGGTATTTCTCATTCAGCCAGGTCTGCCTGAATATGCCCGAGGACGATGAAAAAAAATAGTTGGACATCAGGACAAAGAGGGTAAATACGATGGCAAAATAAGGGTCACCAAGGTCGGTGTCATAGGCTATGAATACTACCGAGAGGACCAGGGTCAACACCGCAAAGACTATAATTGTATTTCTCGAAAAAGCCAGTTTGTTGATCAACGGATGCTGAACGGCCGTTTTGTTTTTTCTTCCTCTTATCAACCTGAAGGATAATAGGGTATAAAAAGAGTACGAAAGTATAATGGCCTCGTGCAGGTTGGTCTTGCCAAAATGATACAGCGGCTGAAACGCGTTGTACTGCGTTTTGACAAAGGGCAGGTCGGGGTGAAACCCCGCTATGTAGGCATTCAGTTTGACGGCTTCACTTTCGATCATAAACCCGATCTGGGTTATGAAATAAACAGCAGGAAGGATAAAATGGACCCATTGCCTGCGCCACTTGACTTTTTGTTCGATCAGCGCGGTATGTAGAAAGAGGTAGATAAACGGACCCAGTGCCAACGCTATGAACTCCGTACTGTCGTTGAGAAACAATACGTGCTTCATCAGTCCGGTATAACACAGGTAGATGTCCAGCGAAATCAGGCTCGCGCTGAAGATCAGCAATCCAAAAAAGAGCAGCGGCCCTTTTTCTCTTTTCAAGTTGCCGGCGATGGTCAGCGAAAGATAGATCCCCATCGCGACGCCAACCAGCATGATGGTGCTGAGTCCGTCGTGGACGATGGGTATCTGATCTTTTATAGCCTGGACCTGTGTTTCCAAATGATGCGTTGAGCGCTCAATTTACAACAGAATGAAAACACGGATTTGGAATACTCAAAGTGCCTTCCGAGCTGAATGATGTTATCATAAAGCAGAAACTGGTCATTTTGAGATAACCATTGTGAGCTGTTAAACATAGGAAGCCTTGAGGAAACTCAGGGATTTTATTTTGTACTACGTCTGGCAAAGCCACTTTGACGATATAAGCGACAGATCATATCCTTCTCCGTTTCCGGAAGGAGTCAAAAGTGTTCATGTATTGATTACCTCATCAATCTCCATTCATTTGATCTGCATTCGTCATTCTCTTGCCCCTCTCAATCTGATTAATACCTGTAAATGATTGATTAATTGATTACATGATTGAAGAGTGTGGAAGTATTGATGCATTCAAATGTTTTGCGCCAACCCGGTAGCCCTGGCCGCAAAAGCACGATCTTCGGAAATGGTGTCTAAACCGGGAGAAAGGGGATTGTTACAGAAACAATTTGAATAATTGATTAATTGATTACATGATTGAAGATTTTTGATTTTTCCAATATTTCAACAATCGTCACTCCTGCCAAAGGCAGATAAACATGTAATCTTCACTCGTTAATCAAAGGGGTACGTTGGCAAAGAGGCGAGGACGCCTTTTGCTGGAGATGGTTTGATTAGTTGAATAATTGAATAATTGATTACATGATTGAAGAATTTTGATTTTTCCAATACTTCAGAAATCGTCAATCATGTAATCTCCAATCGTCAATCAATCGGTATTTATTCAAAACCTCCAAAGTTGTTCAAAGCTCGGGTATGTACATCCAGAAGTTGTTGGCGGTGGTAGGGAAATAAACATATGATATGTTTCCGATCGTAAAGAGGTGATACGGTTTTTTATCGGTTGGATCGGGAATTGTTCCGATTTCACTCCATTCTCCGTCGGAATCAGCATTTGGATCAAACTGCCACATGATGTTGGTGTCGTCATTCATTTTGAAAACGACATAGCCTCTTTTATCCGAAGAAAAAGCCATGATATTTTCTCCTGAGCCTGGATAGGATTCCACCTCTTGCCACTGAGCACCGGGCGCTGAATTGGGATTGAATGCATAGAAACTGTTCATTCTTATCAATTCTTCAGGACTGACTATAGGACTGACTATATTGGGTCCATTTTCCCCTTCAATCAAATTCTGGGTACATTCCGTCCCAAGACCCGCATATCCCAAGGCTCCGACCGCAAATCCCGTCAGGTTTAAACGGCCCTCACCCGGAAATTCATCTTTTATTAAAATGGACTCGCCATCGAACTGCAATACACTTAGAACACAAGTTCTGCGCCTCGCAGTGCAATTGCCAACTACTTCTACTTCCGGCACAGTAGAATAAAATGCCCCAGCGTCTTGTACGGCATCACCTCCTAATACATAAGTGTTGTTTTGAATCACAAATAAGAAAGCATTGCTTTTTAGCCCTAATAAACGTTCATCACTATATGTGCCGGTATTTTCAATAGGGTCATATAAGATGGTTCCCCGGTTATAACACAAACAACCAAAGCGCATTACTCCAATTACCGGGACTTGTTCTTCATATAAATGTTCACCGCATACTATACATTCTTCTGCATCGCAGCTTCCACATAAGGATTCCCATGTGTGAACCGTCCCATCAATATCGGGTCCTAGACCTATAATAGTGGTTCCTCCTGTGCCTTCAATAGTGGTTCCAATCTTTCCACAATGCCCCATGGGCGCAAAACCGCTGCCTACATAGATCTTATCTTCGACGACAACACTGACACTTTCGCTGAGATCCATGTTTTCAATTTCCTCCCCTGCTGCCCAGAGGTCCTCGTCAGCTTCATAGGTCCACACCCTGGTTCTGTTCTGTGCAACGCCCAAACTGCCGCCTCCACCCATATAACCTTTACGTTCATAGGCAAAGCTTACCGGCTTTCCACTTTTAACGCGACCCAGGAACGAAGATTTTTCATTCCATAATCCACCTTCTATCATGGTAAAGGCATG